>NZ_LR134117.1:620300-930451 GCF_900635445.1 Serratia odorifera | reverse complement strand
GGATGGGGTTGTACTCTATTGGGTCATGTAATCGAGCTCAAATATGGCAAATCGTTATCAGCACAAACTCGTGATGGCGTTGGTTTTCATGTATATGGGTCCAATGGCGTAGTAGGAAAACACTCCATCCCGTTGATCAATCACAGTGGATTAATTGTTGGGCGTAAGGGTTCATTCGGTGTAGTGCAAAAATCAACAGAACCATTTTTCCCAATCGATACAACTTACTATATTGATGATTTCTACAATCAACCGCTTGAGTACTGGTTTACTATTTGTCTTTTTTACCGCTAACGAAGCTAAATCGATCAACTGCTATTCCAGGTCTTAATAGGGATGATGCCTATAATTTGGATATTGTTCTGCCACCCATTACAGAACAAAAAATCATCGCTGAAAAACTCGATACGCTGCTAGCACAGGCAGACAGAACCAAAGCACGTCTTGAGCAAATCCCACAAATCCTGAAACGTTTTCGTCAGGTGATGCTGGCTGCAATTGTTAATGGAAAATTATCAACGAATACTGAACAATGGAAAATATATTCATTAAAAAACCTTTGTGTCAGTATTTCGGATGGTGATCATCAAGCTCCACCAAAATCTGAAACAGGAATCCCCTTTCTCGTCATCTCCGATGTTAACAAAGGGAAAATTGATCTTGTAAATGTATCCAGGTGGGTTCCAGAGTCTTATTACCTGGCACTTAAAGAGATTAGAAAACCATCTCTAAATGATAT
The DNA here is from genome assembly GCF_900635445.1 of Serratia odorifera. Classification (NCBI taxonomy): domain Bacteria; kingdom Pseudomonadati; phylum Pseudomonadota; class Gammaproteobacteria; order Enterobacterales; family Yersiniaceae; genus Serratia; species Serratia odorifera. The sequence goes on along the minus strand of NZ_LR134117.1, from coordinate 929,712 downwards.
TCTATATACTGTTACAGGTTCTTTTGGAATCCCTGTAGTGGTCAACACCACTAAACCATTTTGCTTCCAACGACATATTGCCATCATAAAGCCAAATAGCAATTTGATTAACTATAGATTTTTATCATTTTATTTAGAATCACCACAAATATTCAAACATGCAAGTGATGTTGCTACTGGGACTGCACAAAAAACAGTCTCATTATCAAGCCTCCGGAATTTTGAACTTTCAGTTCCTTCTTTAAAAGAACAAGCTGTAATCGTTCATCGTGTCGAGCAGCTCTTCGCCTATGCCGACACCATCGAAAAACAGGTCAAGAGCGCATTAACCCGCGTCAACAATCTCACTCAGTCGATCCTGGCGAAAGCGTTCCGCGGTGAACTTACCGCCCAATGGAGAGCAGAAAACCCGGAACTGATCAGTGGTGAAAATAGCGCGGCTGCTTTGCTGAAAAAAATTAAGGACGAGCGGGAAGCTATAAAAAGACTTCCTAAACCAAAGCGCTCCGCCATAAAAAAAAAGACAGGTAAACGCATGAGCAAACAAATCATCAAAGTGGTCGAAGCCTTGACACAAGCAGGTGAACCTCTGAGTGGCCAACAATTGTTAGCTGCTGCAGGCTATCCTGGCGATTGCAATACAGACGATCTAGAAAAGTTCTTTCTCGATATTCGTCAGGCGCTTATAGTCGAAAAGTCTATTGTGAAACTGGAGCGTAGTGAAGATGGTCAGGATTGGTTTTCCTTGGCAGAGGTGGGCTCTAATGAATAACGTCAAATTCTAAGGTAGGCTTATGAAAGTCGATAAACTGCACATTCGCTCGCGCTTTAAAAATCTCGAGAACGTGACGGTGGACTTTGATCAAGACCATCTAATGACGGTAATTGGTTGGCCGTAATGGCTCGGGAAAATCCAATGTTTTAGAAGCCTTGGTTTCCATATTTCGCAATCTAGATTTAGGGGAGGCACCACCGTTTTCTTATGAGTTGGTTTATAGACTGGGTGAGCCGCACAGTATAGACCAACCCAGTGACCGGTGGTTGGAGGTAATCATCGATGCCGACCCAACTCGTGGCACTCTGGCGAAGCAATATGAAGTTTGTGTTCGAGACTTATTAAGTGGTGAAACTCCTGCGGATATGTTCGCTGAAAAACTACAAGGGATAACGATACCTTTTTCTAAGGTTAAACGTGACAAAGAGGGTAGTGCACCTTATCTTCCAAAAATATGTGTTTGCTTATTATTCTGGGCCTAGCGATAGGCTGGAAAGGTATTTTAGAAAACATAGAACAGATTTTTATCGAAGCTTATTAAAAAATGAATTAGATCTAAAGGGGGATATTCGCCCACTTTTCTACGCCAAACCTCATCATAGTCAATTTGTATTGCTGGCTTTTTTCTTATCAGAACAAGACAGCAAAGAAAAAGCATTTTTACGTGAGCATTTAGGTATCGACGGTTTGGACAGCATTCACTTTGTGATGCGTCAGCCCGGTTGGGCCAAGGACAAGGGGGAGTTATTTTGGGGGGCTCGTGGCGTGGTACGCCGTTTTTTAGATGAGCTGATTAAATACACATTATCACCGGTGAAAATTACACGACAGGAAGATACTTCATTAACTGGAAGCAATATTCGTAACGAATTTTTCCATCTTTTCTTACCTGATCAATATGCGTTACGCGATTTCGCTAGGGACCTCAGCGCTGACGAACTGTTCAAAATGCTTGAGAGCACACTGTTGTCTGAAATTATTTCTGAAGTCAGCATTCGGGTTAAGGTATCCAGCAGTGAAGAACCACTCACCTTTCGTGAACTAAGTGAAGGCGAACAACAGTTGCTTACCGTATTGGGTTTACTCAAATTTACTGGTGGTAAGGATTCATTATTCCTACTGGACGAACCCGATACCCACCTCAATCCGTCTTGGGCTGTGAAATACCTCAAGTTTTTGCGAGAGTTTGTACCTAATCATGAAACTAGTCATTTGCTAATGGTAACGCATCATCCACTTGCAATCGCAGAGCTAAAAAAACAACAAGTACAGGTTATGTGGCGTGATGATGATTATAAAGTCCACTCACAAGAGCCCTATATTGATCCTCGTGGTGCCGGATTTATGGCAACGCTTACTGAGATTTTCGGTCTCAACACTACATTAGACTTAGAAACACAAAGCTTACTGGATCAGAGAAACGAACTTGCCCACATAGAAAATCGTTCAGAGGATGAGAACAATCAACTTGACCTAATTAATGACCATTTGAATAGATTAGGCTTTTCGTTTGAAAACAGAGACCCTCTATACAGTGATTTTCTTTTGGCTTGGCAGGATTTACGGTATTCGGATAAACCTCTGTTAACACCAGATAAGGCTGCTCAACGTCGCTTAGCGATGAAAAAAGTAATTGAGGCGATCCTAACTAAGAAGGATGAATCATGATTTTCATTAGACGTGATGCAGCTCTTATTCCCCAGAAGGTTTTGGATGTTGCCCTGCGAGCACAAAGCGCTCTTGAGAAATTATCACCTGAAAAAAGAAAAGAATTCATTAAGAAAAAGTCACATATTTGGAGAGGGTTTTCAAAATATCTGGCAAAAATGTCTTATGGAAAGTGTTGGTATTCAGAGGCGAAGGATGCAGGTGCAAATTTTGATGTCGATCATTTCAGACCTAAAGCTGAAGCAAAAAGAACCGAAGAGATAGTTGATTTAGAAGGCTATGCATGGCTGGCATTTGATTGGGATAATTTTCGACTTTCTTCACAAAATTGTAATCGACTGAATACTGACGACGCTGGGGAAACTCACGGCAAAGGTAGTTGGTTTCCATTAATTGAAGGTAGTTCAAAAGCCTCATGGTAAGCGCCCCGTGAAGGACGTAGCGTAAGGATTATTTTACAGGTGAGAGGTTCCAAGGCAGCAGTTCGTGTACCCGGTTCGAGGGCCAGTCGTTGATCTTGCCAAGCACGTCACGCAACCAGCTCTCCGGCTCCACCCCGTTCAGTTTGCAGGTGCCCAGCAGGCTGTAGATGATCGCCGCGGCGCCCCCGCCGTTGTCAGAACCGAAGAACAGGTAGTTTCGCCGCCCCACCGCCACACAACGCAGCGCGTTTTCGCAGATGTTGTTGTCGATTTCCACCCAACCGTCACTGCAGAACACGTTCAGCGCATCCCACTGTTTCAGCATATAGCCGAACGCCTTCGACATCTCCGCATGCACCGACAGCGTCTTCATCTGCACCTGTATCCAGTCGTACAGCGACTGCATCAGAGGGCAACTTTTCTCTTTTCTGACCGCCAGCCGAACCTCCGCCGGGCTGCCCCGGATATCAGCCTCGATGGCATACAGCGCCGCTATCCGCCTGAGGGCTTCGCGCGTCAGGTCCGTCGGCCGGCGAACATGCTCGTCGTGGATTTTTCGGCGCGCATGCGCCAGGCACGCGGCTTCCGTCACCCGGCCGTTTTCGTACAGCGCGTCATAGCCGCCATACGCATCCGCCTGCAGCACTCCCCGGTACTCTGCCAGATGACGCTGCGGGTGTTCCCCCTTGCGATCGGGCGAGTACGCGAACCACACCGCCGCCGGCATCGATGACCCCGCGTTGCGGTCATCCCGCACGTAGACCCATAACCTGCCGGTGCGCGTCTTGCCGGCTCCTGGCGACTGGTACCTTCACCGGCGGTCGAGTAGACCGGAGGGAACCGCCCCCTCCAGCCGCTCACAGAACCGTACGTGAAGCTCTCACCTCATACGGCTCCTGTTATTCAACCCTTTCTGATCATGAACTTCCAGTGCGCAAACAGCGACTTATTCCGCTGTCTGATACGCTCCAGTACTTCACTGGCGCGACTTTGATGCCACCGGTATTGCTTATAGCGGCACCGGACCCACTTTACCAACCGCCAGTCCAGTATTCGCCATAACCTGTTCATTTCACTTGGATAAAACTTCCCATAATAATTGATCCATCCACGTAGTTGCGGGTTAATTCTGTCCGCGATTTCTTCTGCCGACAGGCTTGTCAGCCGCTGAATATTCCATGCCCGGAATGTCCGGACAATAGCTTTCTGGGCCTTATTGCTTATCGCCGGTAGAAATCCGGTGAACAGACCCGCCTGCAATCTTCCTTGCTGCACGGCGGCGGAAGGTAAAACCCAGAAAATCGAAGGAATAGTGACCATCGTTTTTACGTCTGGTCAACGGATGGCAATTCACTATTCGGGTTTTCTCCGGATGCAGTTCCAGCCCGCATGCCTTCATTCGTTCTCTGAGTTGACTGAGAAGCAGACCTGCTTCTCTTCGGCTTCGACAATGAATAATGCTGTCGTCAGCATACCTTTCCCATGATATTGGGGTAGTGTTTTCTCCAGCCATTTATCCTGGTGTAGTGCAGAAAAAGATTTGCCAGCAGAGGACTGATGACGCCGCCCTGCGGGGTACCCTTTTCTGGTGAATGACGATGCCCGTCCGGGAAAATGATCTCAGCTTTCAGCCATCGCACAATGCATAGCCTGACCCATGGAGCCGGATGCAGATGATCCACTGCCTTTAGCAACAGAGCATGATCAAGATTATCAAAGAAGCCTCTGATATCCAGATCAATCACCCATTCGTATTTCCCAGCAGTTCGCTTTTGCCTGTGCAACGGCATCATGCGCCGATTTTCCCGGTCGGTAACCAAATGAAGAATCGCTGAACAACGGGTCCCACTGCGGTTCCAGTATCATCTTGACGGCCATCTGTGCTACCCGATCGCTGACAGTGGGGATCCCCAATGGACGAGTTTTCCCGTCTGACTTAGGAATTTCCACCCGCTTCACCGGCGGCGGCATATAACAGCCAGAACTTAACCGATTCCAGATCTTGTAAAGATTTCGGGCCAGATTATGCTCAAACGCTTCAATTGTCATTCCATCCACACCTGCTGATCCCTTGTTGGCTTTGACCGCCAGCCAGGGCTCTCCAGATAATGGTTTTATCGATCAGATAAGGTTTTACTTTGTTCAAAATAATCATCCTGTTAACAGTTGTTGCTTTAAACAAAGCTGAATAACGTTCCCCCTTCGCTCCACCGCCATTACAGCGCCTTCGTCACTACTACGGGGAACTCCGTCCCCTGTACGCCGCATCGGTACTCTTTCTGCGCGGTGTTCTGCCACAGTTTCTCCCTTAGCATCGGCGTGTCAGGTTCACACGTTCCGTATCTGAGCCTGAGCAGAGATCATGCCACCTCAATGCCGGTTGCCAGATGGTCAGTAAACAGGTTTCCACCATCCTTATCCCGGGGTAACGACAAGAACCCGGTTTTGACAACGCTTACACATAACGACACTTGTCCAGTGGTTCACTCGCGTTCATCTTCTCTGCTCCTACCTGACGACTTCTTGTCGCCTTTTCCTCAGCGCTTCCTGCTGTGGCTCTTTACCACAACAGTCTGAGGTGGTTTGTATCCTCCTCCTGTAAGGCGAATACGGAAGGCCATCTTCCATCTCAGACACAGCATGGGCGGAACCATCCCGGATCCGTCCTTCGTGTCACACTGTCGTCAGCATGGACCTTGCCCGCCTCCAGTACGTAACCATTCAGTGCCACGGCAAGCGGACTCAGCTTTTCGGCCAGGCTCTGCACCCAACGCACCATCGTATTGCGGCTCAGCCCCAGCCCATGCCGGGCATAGATTTCGGACTGGCGGTACAGCGGGGTGTGCTCAGCGTATTTGCTCACCAGGATACGCGCCAGCAGGCCCGGACTGGCGTAACTGCGGTCGAGCGGCTTCGCCGGCAGCGGGGCCTGCACGATAGCATCGCACTTCCGGCAGGCCAGCTTCGGGCGTACCGTTTCGATGACCCTGAAGGCATTATTTATGATGTCCAGTTGTTCACTGAGGGTTTCGCCCAGCGTCGCCAACTCCCCGCTGCAGACCGGGCACACCGTTTCCACCGGCTCTATACGCACCGTCTCGCGGGGCAACCCGGCTGGCAGCCGCTTGCGCGATGAAGGGCGCGGTGCGACCGGTTTCTCCTTCGCCGCTTCCGGTTCTTCGTCGATGGCAGGCTCCGCGACAGCCGCAGCGTCCAGGCAACCTTTGGCGGTATTCAGCCGAGTTTCCATCTCATCCAGCCGCTTCTCGGCCTCGCGGATTTTCTTCGCCAGCTTGTTGCGCAACTTTTCCGAACTCTGGCCGAACAGCTGCCGTCGCAGCTTGTCGAGCTGCGCCTTCAGTCGTTCGATCTCCCGCTCATAGCCTGCAACCTGCCCCGCATAAAGACGGAGCTGAGCCTGTTGCTGCTTTAGCATCGCTTGTTGCTGATGCAACATGGCCTTCAGCAGATTGATGTCGTCAGGGAGTTCGGTTTTCATCCCTCAACATTACAACAGGTTATACCCGCAAGCCAGGCTGATATACGCGCTGAGGGTGTTTCCAGTTGAGGCCTTCAAGCAGCATCGCCAGCTGCGCCGGCGTCAGGTGGATTTTGCCGTCGCTGACGCCGGGCCAGACGAAGCGGCCGCGTTCGAGGCGTTTGACGAACAGGCAAAGACCATCCTCATCGGCCCACAGTATTTTTATCATGTCACCGCGGCGTCCGCGGAAGATGAACAGATGGCCGCCGAACGGGTCGTCGTTGAGCACGTTCTGTACGCGCGCCGCCAGACCGTTGAAGCCGTTGCGCATGTCTGTAATACCGGCGACGAGCCAGATCGGGAGCCTGAAGGCAAAGTGATCATCGTTTCCCCTGCCTCATCCAGTTCGCGTACCAGCGTCTGCAACATTGCCGCCGTGATAGTGCCACTCAGACGTAAAGTGCCGGCGGGCAGAAGCAGTTCACAGGTCAATGTTGAAGCCGTCGTGTTTTGTAAATCTGTTTGGCGACGGTTGCCCGCCCGTCGCCGGGGCAGGGGCCTCGGGAGCTTTTTCGGGGGAAAGTACGACGGGCAAAAACGCGGCGCCCTGCCGATTATCAGAGGTCAGCTTTCCCAATTTGTATTGATGTCGCCAGTTGAACAGCAGGTTGGCATTAATGTCGTTGGCACGGGCAACCTGAGCCACGCTGACGCCAGGTTTCATTGTTAGCTCAACGAGGTGGAGCTTGAAGCTGTTGGAGTAATTGGGCCTGCGTTGCTGAAGATCGCTGTCTGGCCTGGGGCGGGTTGAAGGAAAGAGTGCCAACTCAAGTTTATCGGCCGTCCAGCTTTCATCAAGTGGCCACATGAGGTTGGCCCGCAGGAAGCGCTGGACCAACTTATGGACAGCGGACATACCAACATCAAGCTGTTCGCCGATTTGGCGGTAAGAAAGTCCGGCCTCGAACCTTAAGCGGAGCGCCTCAGTGATGAAAGGGCGCGAGGGTTTGTATTCGTACACGGGATAATGTCCATTTTCGCGAAAGTGGACATTATCGTGAACAGGGAAACACAGGTGAAGACGGTGCTAATGGAGCGCTTACGCCTCATGGGATAATCGATGTGTTGAGAATGAAATGGTCGTTTTGTTGGACCCAGTTATTAAAGCGGATCTAACTTATATAGATTATGATGATAATGGTAGATTTAAACCAAGCCAACTTTGTGTCGGAATCCCTGCGGTGAGAGTAAGAAAATCTGGTATTTTTTATGGACTTAATCTGGAAAAGATGCGAGAAGCTCGATTTGAGGTCATGAGGGATGCAAAGGAGTTATTCGAAATTATTCAGCAGTCTGCTTTAGAATTAGAGCCGTTTGGCGATAATGCACCAATGAAAAATATAGAACGTCAAATTGAAAAATTACGAATGAAGACTCGAGCTGATGCACCATTTAGTCGTGCAGTCCGAGCTCAGCTTACAAAAATTGGCGCTGATGACTATCTAATTGACCGAAGTTTGGATGCAGCGTGACGCTATATTTTGACCATGTAAAAAGCCTGTCCTTAATTCTGTGTAACTGCCATCGTATTAAAGGTGATCGCTCAGGCGGTCACCTTTAATACGATAATAAAACGGCATAGCGACCCTGTTGTAATCATCTCGTACCACCATATGCTTATGAATCACATACATTAAAATACTTAAAAAATAAACGCTCCCGACAACGCGTCGGGAGCGATAATCCCTTAAGGCTCCATCACTTCAACTACCACATCCGTTGACCAGTTTTCCTCTCCGTTAATCACCTTTCCTTCCATACAAGCTTTAGCCATTTTGTGGAGCTGAGAAGTAACATCATCATTGAAGTCAAAGCTGCGCCAGACATATGGGAAGTCGATACGCCAGTAGCCCATCCCCTGATCAAAGCGGATCTTCAGCACCTGGCCATTGTCAAAATTCACCATCAATTTGCGATGATGTGGAATATCTCGTGGGTAGTCGAAGACCGTTATGTCAGCCGCCTTACCCATTGATGCAGCAAACCACTGGTCAGCAAAATCCTGAAAATCAGCTTCACTCATCCAGTCGTGGGACGGTCGATTGCCTGGGCGATCTTTGTTTTTGAATAAGGTATCAATCACTACTTCCGCATCTTTGGTCATTAAGGTTTTCAGAGGCTTAAGTAAAGCGCTCAGTAATGCCAGCGCAACCGGGTTTTGCAGATAGCGATCGGTATAGTGAATATGGGTAATTCGGTTTGTTTTCATCAGGTTTTGTACTTTTTCATGGTCGTCAAAAAGCACATCCCAGAAGCGTTGGCCAAACTGCGAAAACGGGCCATTCAACTCTTTATGAATTTGAATGTCTTTCACCAGCTCAGTATAGTTCGCTGTGGTTGCTGGTAGTGCAAACTCACGCAGAGCAGTAGGGCGATAGCATTGGCTGCGAACCACCAGCTCGTCATTCTGATGCCAGTGCGGTCCCGGCACCGTGGCTTGCTGGCTGCGTGATGCTAGCGTTATGACACGATCGGCGAAAGCGATCTGCGCCACAATAGGGAATGACACTTCCTGTTCGGCATGGCACAACCGCACGCCAATAGCCGCAAACTGCGCCAGTTCGTGCAACACCTCCGGATCGTCAATACTAGCGGGAATGACAATCTCAACCGCGACATTATCTTTAAGCCGGTAGTTATGGATTGCTGCGCGGAACTGTCGGGCATATAAATCCCATTCGTTGAGCGGCCCGTTCATCCATAGTGTGAGTTTATCGGCTCCTTCGTTAATTGCGCGACGGACTGCATCCTCAATTGTACCAGGGCAATACTGCGCATCGGGTAGCGAGAATTTCACCTCGTCTGGCAAACCAATATAGTGGCTGAAATCATCCCCTAGCCAGGCCAGTGCAGCTTTGCGATCCAGATGGTCATGATCGTGACGCGTTTGCGAATCGAGTAAACAATCGCTACAGGCGGTATCGCAGTGGGTGCACCCTAGCTGTTTGACCATTCCCTGCAGTATCGCTTCGATATGCAATGGTGCACTGGAAGCAAACCCCGCACCGCCGCTGATGACGTCGTAAAGCTGAACTGCCAGTACTGATTCCTCGCTCTCCAACCTGACCGGACGCACGGCATAGCCCAACTCCGCAGCAGAAACACCCAGTACACCCGCAAGCGCCCGACGCAGCGCAACAGCCAGCGTCATAGCAACAATACGCCCTTCCTCTGAGCTATCAGGGATATACTCACCGTCCTGTGGACGACGTAAAATCAGTTCAAATACATCGGTACGTGCTAACGCTCCCAGGGTGACTTTGGTATTTAATGCGGTAGAACCAGGACAAATAATTCGCTGATTCTGGCTGTCACGGTCGGCTTTTCCTGGACGTGGCGGATAATGCGCCTCCATTGATTTTGGCGCGTCTTTTTCGCTTATCATCGACTCCGCGCGACCGCAGCTCAGGCACAGTGCATAACCATGCCCACCCTCGCCCATACTCTGCTGGAATACATGCCCATTAGCGCCTGAAGCCATAAAGCCCATCTCCGGGTTTGGTAGTGGCAAACGCTCCGCCTTAACAAATACCCATGCCGGAACTACCGGGATAAATTTCATCGTTTCGATGTTGTTCGTTACCGAATCATAAGCATCAGTGACAAACCCAGCGGGCTGTAGCACCTGTCGAGTGTTGTCACGAGTAATTCGCTCACCGCAGTCGCCGTTAGTGCAGAATAATTCTATTGAGCTACCAATACCTTCTTCATAGCCTAACGTACCGCATTTCTGGCACCGCCAGGCTCGGTCCAACCGTTGGACTTCATTGGTATCAGCATTGAGATTGTGCCAATGCAGTGATACACCAGCGGAACGGAACACACGTCCGTCCAGAATGATCTCCGCCCCTGGCGCATATTCACGAATGGCAACAGACAGGTTGCGTGAAGGCAGTCCTTTATAACGTGAAACGTTATCTTCACGGTCACTCTTATTACGGCTTTTATACGTTTTCTCGCGGATATAGTCTTCCATAGTGAAGTTATCAAAGTTCACAACGTCCGTCGGGAAACCATAGCCAGGTAGGAACGTTCGCGCTGCCAAGTCGCGCAATAGATACTCATCGCAATGCCGTTTTTTCTCCAGTTCCAGGCGCTTACGATATGGAGTATTTGGCTGTGATTCCTTTTCCTGTTTCACGAGGTCCTGGAAAATCCCCAGCCAACGTTTCTGTAAATTAGTAATCGCATGGAAAGTTTTTTCCCGCAATAATTCCGGCCTTGCACCATGCAGCGCGGTACCCTTTACCAGACGCTCAAGCGCGTCATCAATTGTCAGGGTCGGGCGTTCAAGCCAAATCTTAAAGCTGTTACATACAGACTGCCCAAACTCTTCACCAAAGAACCATTCGCTATTCAGGTTGGTTTTTTCTTTCTTAGTTTCTCCCACTACATGACACAAATATTCTGACAGCAGAAGCGAATTAACGTGGCGTTGTACCAATCGTTCCGAGTTCATTGCCACCATCGGTGCGGGGATCACGGTCTCAAATGGCCAGAGAGGATTGGCGAAAACCTGCTGATCGTGTGGGTTCCCTTTACACAGCGTGTAGGAGGTTGCGCGGGATTCTTTACTACGTCCGGCTCGCCCCGCACGCTGTAAATAGTTTGCAGGATGAGGAGGGACGTTATTCATCACTACGGCGGAAATACCGCCAATGTCCACGCCCATTTCCATAGTAGTCGAACAGTTAAGGACATTGAGCTGCCCGTTTTTAAACATTTTTTCGTAGCTTTGCAGACGATCTGCTGATTGTTGTGCTGAATGCTCAGCAGTGCGGTAGTAAAAGCCTCCTTCCACCACGCGGTCGTTAATATCCGTCCAGACGTTTTGCGAGCGTAAATGAGCGACAAGTGGGTCTTGCGATACCCATTCCCGGACTTGTGCCAACCCTTCGGCATAATCTAACTGCGAATGATCGTGTTCCCAGACTTCAGGTAGCATAACTTCCTGGGCCATATAGGCGCTATATTGCGTATTGGTCAGGCGTTCAAACGGGATATGTCTGGGTAGGTACGGGGTGAGTCCTTTGAAAGTGGTATCCAACAATTTATTGGTAACAGGGCAAATACTCGCCTTTTGAACCAGAGAAAATGTCAGATGTTTTTTCGGCAAGTAAAAACGGTTACCGTCTGGTTTTAACACAGCCAGAGGGCCGGTTAATTGAAGCCAGGCCTCTTTCAACCATGCGTTAACTATATCGATGGTAACCGTGTTTACGGTGCTGAATTTTGCTCCGAGTATTAGTAGCTTAACCAAGCGATGGGTGACATTGCCATGCCGAATTTGTGGCCAACGTTTGACCTGGTTATCGTCAGGGTCTTTTGATTCAGGGTTGCGTACAAATTTCGATGAGAAACGGCTGCCAATCCAGTTCTTCAGTTCTAAATCCAGTTGGATGAAGTTGCTTTCTCTGACATAAAAATCCAGTGTGACTTTCAGAAAATCACGCCAGTCCTCCAGAGTTAGATCTTGTTCCTGCCAGTGGACAGGGGTTTTATGTACCTTCTCCAACCCTTGATAACCAACCTGCACCAGCCCTTGCGTTTCAAGGCTATTGGTTCGCTTCGGTCGACGCATAAATTCACGGAATAAAAGCATGTCTGAAAGCTTCAGAGGCCCGCTGTTTTCAGTGAAAATCTCAGGTTTAAGATAGTGGTTGTACTGCAGAATCGAGCCTTGGATATCTGCCTTATCTTTAAGATCATTAATCATTTCTTGCCAGGTTAGCGAGGTTAAAACGGTATTAACTTTTCCACCTGTTGCTTTTTGTATGGCCTGTTCAATACGTTCCGCTTTTTCTTCAGAGAGAATTGCCTCTTCCGGCATATCCCAGTCACGCAGGTTTTTCGCCTCATCTCTGGCCTGTTTAGCCATCTCGACCAGTTTCGTTACATCAGCCAGTGCATTAGGAGTATTTACAGCCTGTTTTCTCTGATGCCAGGAAAAGTATATCCACCACACTACCACGCAAACGGCTACGTTCAGCTTCTTGCTGCATCCTTACTGCCATCCGTGCCGTTCCCTGACGGCTATCGGTAAAGGTTATCAGCCGCCGCCCTCGTCCCGGCAAAGATAGTGGACCTACACCTTCTTTACCTTCATCGCTGGCGAAATCCTGGCAGTATTCCAACACCGTGGGCACAATATTCGTGACATAAAAGGTCCTCCTAGCAAAGCGCGTCTAAAGGGGGACTGACCTTTCCCGCCTTTATAACCACAGTTGCTGGCACTGCAAATTTGTTCACTTTCGTTGATTGCCAAAGGAATGCTGTCTTCACGAACAACACCAATACTGCGAGTATTACGATCGAGCCGCTGGATTATATATCCAGCCTCAGTATTACATTCTGGCGCAATGATTTGCGGAGCCTGGAATGCATGTTCTTTTTGAACTTTCTCTCCCGAAGTTTCAAAGTCATCTGGGACGTCATCATGAAGCGAGAATTCATCCCCACCTTTATTGTCCCACTGTACGAGCTTACCTTTTTTATCCTTCGCCAACAGGTGCGGTTCGTTGCACTCATTACAGAATGAAAGCTCAAAAACAGGGCTACCACACTGGCAATTTTGTCGCTGATTCACATACACATAGCCAAAGGGCCAATTCTTTTCCAGGGCCGTGTTGTGCTTCGCTGTACAGTTTTTATCTGCACAGGCCCATATCCCTTGGGTATTACGCTGAAAAATATGTGCTCTTACTTTGAGAAATGCAGGATCTTGTGCGTTGGGGCTTGTACCCGTACAGAGATCGATCCAGCGTAAAATTTCCTGTTGCGTGTAATGATTTTTTGTCAGCTCGTTTAAACGTTTCTTCATTACATCTAGTTTTACGGGGCGAGGTTGGCTAACCAGCATCTCGCGTAGATAGCGCGCTTCCGGGGAATGTGTTAACGCACTATAACGCTCAAGGCTAATTCCTTCCTTATCGGAATCGGAGTCTGGTATATGCTCAAGCTCATCAAGGGTGAAGGGATAATTTTTGCATGCCTCAAGTTCAGGAATAACCCGATTGCCCCCTAAAACATCAATACGTTCCTGTGGTATTCCTGACAGTTCAGATAAGAATTTTTTTAGCTGTTTTTCTGCATCATTTCCTGCGATGGTGGCTGACGTTGCAACAAAACGAACATCATCAGGCGTGACACCGAACGCAGTCATTACGCGACGAAGTTGTAGGGCAAGCTCGGCAGCTTGAGACCCGACATAGGTATGCGCTTCATCCAGAACTATCCAGCGTAATGATTTTTGTGCTTTCGATTGCTGGATTATTGGAGCATCAACCTGACGAACCATCATGTATTCCAGCATGGTACCGTTCGTCACCAGTATTGGTGCTGGCTCTTCGCGCATTTTCTCACGTGATAAAACTTCATTAGGCCTGTTTGCCTGTTCGCTTTTTACCGAGGCATGTAGTTCTTCTGTGTTGCCGTTATACAGGCAATAACGAACCCCGGTCCCAAATCCACGTGTCCAGGCATCCAGACGCTCACGCTGAGAATTAATCAGAGCATTCAATGGATAGAGAAATAGCGCTCTTACTCCCACCAGTGGTTTATTGCCGCAATCGCGTAACTCGCGATAAAGATCCTCGAGTACAGGCACCATAAAGCATTCTGTTTTACCGGAGCCTGTCCCACTGGTAACAACAACCGAATGCTTTTTCTCAAGTAATGATTCCCAGCTAGCCAACTGGTGGGTAAATGGTTTCCAGTTAGCACCAAAACGATAGCGGCCATTTTTTTCACTATCCAGAGAATCAACGACTTCTTTGCTCAGCAATGTTTTTTCAGTTGCCAGCATTTTCATGGTGTAGTTTGATTCTTCCCAGCCAAATGTTTGTTCAAATACTGGAGATGCAAGGAAAGAACCTGCTTTGCCACAATCTGCCCCCATCTGCTGGGCTAGATGCTTCCGGAGCTGAGGATTCGTAACGCCCATGATGCTAAGCGTTGCTTCCGTTGAGCGAGAGAGTGATTGTTCAATGAGTGAAGAAAAATAGCGTGTAGTCATTATTGTCCCTTTTTATTTTTCGGCAACATTACGCAATAAGCTGTACTGGAAAATAGAGTTAAACCAACGCGAGTCAAAATCTCTGACTTGTCTTAAGAAAAATAAGGAGCCTGGCTCATGGCCAAAAACACTTTCAAATGTTGTTTTTCCGCTAGCAACGGCGGCAGCAAATACAGGTAGCCAGACAACGGAGTAGCGGTATTCTGTGTCAGGAGAAATATCAATCACAGAGTCTTTTTGTGACATGATCCAGTGACAAAGCTGAGCTCCGCCATATTCAGGCCAGCGTGATTCACTATGCTCACGCAGAAGATCCTGATACCACTCTTGAATAATATCTCTCATCGTCGGATGAGGTATTGGACGCGGTTGTATACCTAAACTTAACCACTTCTGAACTTCATTGGCATAGGCCGGAAAAATAGTCCCCAATTGCTGATACATTTTGTTCAGCAATCTTTTCTGCATTTCTTCTGGCGCACCTTTATGGGCCAGGAAGGCCCGAAATCTATCTGCTGCATCTTTAATCTCAAGAATGGGTAAACACTCCCAGAAAATAGGAAACTCATTTTCAATGCGGCTGAGATATTCAACAGACATTTCAAATTTAAACAATGACATTGCCAACGCTTGCGGATGTTGAACAAGTGCTCGCCATACTTCGAAAGTGGCCAGAGGTAGATATCCGTATTGCTCGTACAAGCTTCGCAAGAACTGCCAGCCTGAATGCGAGGGGCTACTTGCCATTTGATCGAGAACCAAGGTGATTGTATTCACGTCTGACCGAGGGTTAAAAAGCTGTGTCGCTTTTTGCATCGATTGGATGGCGTGAACTTCAGTTTGTAATGGTGGTTCGCTGCGAATAAAACATGGTCGAAAAGCGGCTTCTTCACCTTTTCTAGGAACTACCAGCCAAGGGCCATTTTTCTGTATTACAGAGCTCAGCTCAAATTCACCAACTGGTACACCTTCGCTCATTCGCGAAGTGAGAGAAACAGGTTTTCTTTCAGGTTCGCTTAGCAGCATTATGACTGGCGAAGGAGTCTGCCCGGAGCGAGTATTCACTGAGCTGCTAAAAAGAACCTGCCTTTCATAGTCGTAGTTAAGGCTGTATTTGTATCGTCGAATTTGCCAGGTAAGTACGCTCCCGGCGCCATCTATACGCATTTCCACAATCTGGTCAATGCCGGTCTCCAGAGAGAGCAGGTTCTCAATATGTTCTCTTAGACTATACAAATTGAGTTCAACTGGACGTTCGCCTGCGGTATAACGCCATTCATACCACGCCTGCAGTCTCGCTCTGGACATTAGGCGCAGTTCAAGGCGGAATCTGGCTGGCTCGCCATTTTTTCCAAAGAGAAATGCTCTGGTCCCCAACAGATCATTAATTGTTATATTTTTGCGTAGGTGTTGGCCATTAACATCAAGTACCAAACAACCCTTTGTCGGGAAAGGCAGAATAATATCGATGGGATTACCAGCAAGATTAGGGGTTACCTGCAATACAACGGAAGTAGGTGGCACTCCCTCCGCTTTAATCATTATTTCCGTTTTATTTGCTGATTTGCTCCGTCCAACTTCGAGCGTTTTATCCTTTAATCTATATAAACAAGGATGTTGAGTGGAAATAATTATCACCCCCTCGTTTGCTTGTTCTCTGCTTTTAATTTCTAGCTGAAAATCCGAAGGTAGAATCCCTACTTTTCGGCGTAATAATGTTTCATTATCTTCATTTCGAATCGAAAGGTAATGTGCCCCCATTGTTTCATGTAAATCACATTTATCAATACTTTTTCCGCTTAGGAAACGTTCGTATTCAATTCTCTGTGCTGTGGCAAACTTGTGAATGACTCTGGGTATTCCAACAAATGTTTCATAGGGGCTGCATAACCAAGCTAACTGATTTCCCTGTAAAGCTAATTCAGGATGTTTTACCTGCTCACGACCTGTTCGAATTCGATACGTTTCGTTACCTTCAAAAATGACGTCCTGTCGCCCTTTTATAGACAAAACAGGGTGTTCCAGCGCCCGAGTATCAGAAGAACAATCTTCATGTTTCGAAGCCAGACGGCCTTCCGTAGGAAGAATGATGAGTACATCATTGCTATGCACGCTACAGGAAGCCTGACCTTGTAATAACCAGCGATCCTCGTCACGCACAAACGTCAAAGGAACATCTCCAACTGCAATTTCTCCTCTATCTAGCTTGATAGAGCCGACAATGATGCCACCCGCTCGAGCGACCAGCGATAGGCTTGCAGTTGTTTGTTGTCTTACAAATCTCACTTCACTTTTACGGAGCCTGACGATCGCCTGCGTTTTATCAAGCCTGGCATACGCGGGCCCCAGACTGGCGACTTCTTCACCATCTTCATAAACAGCAAGTTCGAAACGAGTCGTTGATGGCTCACTGGAAATAGCAAACGTTAATTCATTCGGAAGGAAAATATGTGCTTGAATCTCATCAGGGTGTTGTTCTGACCAATAGAAATTACAGTCAGTTGTATTACTTTTTTTTTGTAATCGAGGTCTAGTTTCAACAGTGGCTGTACGCAAAAGGCCATTAAGGAAACTGGTGCCAGTTTCATCATCTAAGGGCATTGGGAAACTATCCCGCCATTTAGGGTGAACACGGTCAAGTTCGTTGACGGGTTCTGAATGATTACTGAGGTCGTAAGTCTGAACAAGTGAGATAAGCTGATCAGCCATACGACCAATAAGCTCAACTGATGTGTCTTCCTTGAACACAGTTGGAAGCTGTGACTTATCGACAACTGCTTGTACTAAAGCTAAAGCTGAATATCCAGATGAGTGAGATTGGTCGTACTGATTAAGAATTCGGGAAAAAACAGAGTGGAAGCGGCTATCTGATTCTTTCAAAAGCTTGAAGGGCAAGCCGCCTTCACTAAACAGAGATCCTAAAAAGTTACGTCGTTCTGAGTCATAAAAACGAACAGGGCGTCTCCAGTAGTCTTCAAGACCTTTTGGAACAATATGACTCAGTTCCGAAGAGGATAGAGATAAACCAAGAACATTATAGATAGGCTCCCAACTCCAGCCATGAATTCGCTCATAATCCCTTCGGTACCATTCTGCGCTAAATAATGTAAAACACGCTGCGTAACCTTTATCATATTTGAGTCCTTCAGCCTGCCCTACATCGCGGAGTAACCGTTTAAGTTCTTCATACTCATCATTGGTTGCATGGTACTCAAATAACGGTCGGCTATCTGTAACCTTCAATCCACGGTGGGTTAGAAATTTAGTTAGCCAAGAAGTACACTTAATTAGATAAATGTATTCTGATCGACTCACAACAAACCTCTCATTAATTGGAATTTTGTTAAAAGTTTAGAATCGCAACTATATGTAATTTATGATAAAAGAAGTCATGCTACATTAACACAACACGTAAATGGTACGATGTTATACATCATTTTTTTTCTCATTATCAAAGACGGATCACCATGTCCGTGATGAAAGGTTGCTTTTGCCGAGTTTGTCTACTTGATAATGATTTCACTAGCTTAAAAGACCATTCGAAAGATGTGGATAGGTTTCTACTCGTAGGATGCACTACTCGGCCACATCATCCTCTCACCGCGCTTTGCCATTATCCGGTACGGTACAACCCATAATTTTAAGGTGTCCGAGAAAGCAAAATGGTGCTGTATTGGCTGGCTAAAGCCGTCATGCGCAGGGTAGATCAGATACATTTCACCAATCCCATCAAGATATTTTTGGCCGTAGGCAAACATTTGATAGAAGTCAGCTTGTGCCAGTCCATATAGTGAGTTTGTTTGCTGGCTGCTATTCACCAGCTTCCATTTCGTATCCATCACCATTTTGGTTTGAACCGGTTGACGTGACTGAATCAACAAGTCTGGGCGAAGCTTAAAGCAATCTTGAAATCCATGTTTAACAAGGGAATAAGTGGAAATCTGTGGCTGAACTTCAAGGTGAGGAGGAAGCTCGTAGGGGAGGGTTTGTGCAACAAAGGATTCAAACACCGCTTCCATAGGGAACAAGAGGGATATCGCTTTGGTATTTCCCTGCAAGGCACTCGGGCTCATTCCTCTCAGGATCAATTGCGCCCACGCCATTGGCTCGTTGTAATGAGCCATACCGCGCTCGAGGCGTAAGCTGTTTATATCACTTTCAATATCCCGGCTAAGTGGAATCCCGTCAAACGCAAAGCGCAGTTCGTAAAGCCAGCGTTGATTCTCTGATGACAATTGCAGACTAAGTAACTTATCCAGTGCGGAGTGTAAGAGCCGATTGGCAGCACAATCAGGCATATAGTCATCATAATCGACACAGAACTTATGGCGATTTACTGCGTTATGTCGCAGCTGTGCAGAAAGCATCAGCTTGCCCTGCATAAAAGCCAGGTTACCTTCCTTGCTCACATAGTCGGAGCGTAAACCTTGTTTAAGCAATTGGCTGACACTTTGCAAAAACTGGCTGATAAAAATCTCGAGCAAAGGCATGCGCTGTGCCTGAAGAGTGGCCTGCTGGGTTTGAATATGTCGAAACCCAGGCAGGTGACTTAGCATCGTCAGCAATGTTTCACGCGCATTAGCTGCTGTGAGGTTTTTACCAACCTTGGGCAGTATCTCAAGCTGGAAACCGTGAGGTGTTGAAAGCATCCCCGCGTAGTTTTGCACCTGAAGCAATTTGAAGCCTGAGCGAGAGGTGAGTTTGAGAAACTGGCTTCCTTGAATGCTTGCCAGGCTAAGTGCTTCTAAATAATTAAAAACCTGTTGAGGCACCAGCTTTGCGCCAGCTGAAGCCGTTTTTCCACTCCCCAGCAGGTCATATTCAAAAACTGAGATAACTTCACCCATGATTTACAGCCTGCTCATCGAGGGGGGCCTGCTGGGGCTGATAAATTGAACGATAAGCCTGTGGCATATTCCAGATCTCTTGATCGAAATCTTCGAGCTCGTAAGCTGTCGATTGCTGCTTATGGCGTTGTAAACCATGGTTGTTACCAAAAAGCGTATCGAAATCGTCTGTTTTCTCAATCACGAATTGCAGGCTGTCGTCTTGCTTTTGGTTGTCAGCCAGCACCAACCTGATCTTGTTCCAGTCATCGAAAAAGTATTCCTGTAAAAGCGGAATGATCTTTTTCTGGAATGCGATCTTCAATTGTTTAAACGCAGCTTCTTCATCACCGGCATCGAGTGCATTTTTTACTGGCATAAAGAACGCATGTCCCAGAGTATGCTCACGATCGTAAAGCGCTTCGATGCGGCTATTGAGTTTCTCTAACAACGGCTCGAGCTCTATGCCTTTCACCTTAGCTCCACTCAGTAAAGAGAGATCTGGCATCATTTCGACAAAGTCAAAGCGACGGCGTAAAGCCGTGTCCATCAGAGCTAAAGAACGGTCTGCGGTATTCATGGCTCCGATGATGTCGACATTGGCGGGTACGCTGAAGTGATCACCGCTATAAGACAGTTGCAGGCTCATTGCATTGGACATACCCGTACGCTTGTCTACTTCAATGAGTGAGATTAGTTCACCAAAGATCTTGGATATGTTTCCGCGATTGATCTCATCAATGAAAATGGCGTAGCGATGTGCTGGATCGGCATTGGCACGCTGACACAGCCGCATAAAGATACCCGGCTCAATAGGGTAAGAGATGTTGCCACTTTCGTCAGAGCGAGCGCGGATACCCTCAATAAATTCTTCGTAGCCGTATGATTGGTGGAACGTAACCACCGAAAATCGTTGAATGGCTTCGGCAGATTTTGGACCACGTTTAAGTTCGGCGTAGAGCTCTACCAAATCCTCCACTTGCTCAAGCTGTGAATCAACTAGAAACCATTCGCTGTTATCTGTTTTGTTAAATACGGCAGGCTCACGCCGATTCTTATAATCAACGGTTAACGACTCGGGAACTGTATAGGATTGCAAAGCTGCCCAGGCAGTATTCGATAGGTTGCCATTACGACCGTTTAATAATGCCTTACGTTGAAACCACATATGTTCAATAATTTGGCGAACTTTGGCTCGTTTCCCAAGATCGAGCAGCACCAGCGTTATAACCTGCATCCAGTTCAACGATTCAAGGCGAGAATCCAGCCAGGCATCACGATCAGCAGGAACTGCATGAGAAGTGTACTCTTTCATTTTTTGCTGCAACGTGAAGGTCTTGCCAGTGCCTGGGGGGCCAAAGAAGATCACGTTGGTTGGTGAATGTGGAATAGTCTTGTTCTCGATGGGCTCACTGCTGGCTACTTTCTCTTGCTTCTGTTCATTATCGCGCTCACGGAGCAATTCATAGATATGCCAGATAGCCATATTCACGTAATAAGGATCTGTATTAGGAGATTGGGCGTGTATGGCTTGTTTCAATTCATAGTTTTTCTGTAACCAATTTCCGGTCAGTACCAAACCGAGATGGAAGTGTTGATTTAGGAATTCTGCTGCTTTATTGAAAGCATTCTCATCCACAGTACTGGTGTAGTTTTCTGGCGAGAACGCGGCAAAGACACGATTTCTTAAACTCCAATACATGCGCTTAAGCTGTCCGGTCTCTTTGGCCTGCTGCAGCGCACTGCCTACGTATTGGTAGGTAGCTTCATTCGGTTGTTGACGAACACGTTCGGTGAGTTCTCTAAGCAATGGGAGGCTTTGCTGATATTCTGCTAATGATGGAACGCCCTGACGAATACTGGCAATACCATTATCACGTTCATACCAGAGTCTCTTGACTAAATCATCCGTTTCTGGCTCAGCAAAAGTTGAGGTTTGTTGTAGCAAGGTCGTAAATTCACGGTATCGCTGATCCCACTTGGAAGCTGTGTAATTTTTAACTTTCGCCAGGGCATCAATCAATTCACTGATCGTCAGCTTGCCTGCTTCGACACTATCTACAAGATCCATCGTGATATTTCCTCTGCTATTACATTACTTACCAGGCAGCTAGTCTGGTGTTTTATAATCTATATTACCAAGCATGCAATTGTAGCCAAGCGCCATAAGTAAGATTATCAATGTACAGTACATATTTTTCATAAAAATGATTTTGTGCTCTCGAATGGATTTTAGGCACATTCTGACCTGCTCCCCGTTGATTAGTCCACACCAATGTTAGTAATGTCTTCATAAGCCACATGAGGACATCCCCATGAAGAAGCGTTTTTCCGACCAACAGATCATCAGTACCCTCCGCGAGGCTGAAGCCGGGGTTTCTGCCCAGGAACTCTGCCGTAAGCATGCTATTTCAGACGCCACTTTCTACACCTGGCGCAAGAAGTTTGGCGGCATGGAAGTCCCTGAGGTAAAGCGGCTTAAGTCACTTGAAGAGGAGAACGCCCGCCTTAAGAAGCTGCTCGCCGAAGCCATGCTGGATAAGGAGGCGCTTCAGGTGGCTCTGGGTCGAAAGTTCTGACGACAGACCAGGAGCGGGAAGCCGTGGAAGTCATGTGTGAGGTCGCCGGTCTGTCGCAACGTCGTGCCTGCAGGCTGGCAGATCTGTCTCTTTCAACCTGCCGTTATTCAGCTCAGCGTCCGGCTGCTGACACGCAGCTATCTCTACGCATCACAGAGCTGGCGCTTGAACGCCGTCGCTTTGGTTATCGGCGGATCTGGCAGTTATTGCGTCGTGAGGGTCTTCACGTCAACCACAAGCGGGTATACCGCATTTATCACCTTAACGGCCTGAGTGTGAAGCGCAGACGACGTCGTAAGGGTCTGGCGACTGAGCGGCTTCCGCTGCTTCGCCCGGATGCGCCCAATCTGACCTGGTCAATGGATTTCGTCATGGATGCACTGGCCAGCGGTCGCAGGCTCAAGTGCCTTACCTGCGTCGATGACTTCACAAAGGAATGCCTGACTGTCACTGTTGCCTTTGGGATTTCAGGTGTGCAGGTCACGCGTATTCTGGACAGTATTGCGCTGTTTCGCGGCTATCCGGCTACGATAAGAACTGACCAGGGGCCGGAGTTTACCTGTAGAGCACTTGATCAGTGGGCCTTTGAGCATTGCGTGGAGCTGCGGCTTATTCAGCCCGGTAAACCGACACAGAACGAATTTATTGAGAGTTTTAATGCACGCTTTCGCGATGAATGCCTGAATGAACACGGGTTTAGTGACATCAGCCATGCCAGGAAAACCATCAGTGAATGGCGTCAGGATTATAACGAATGTCGCCCACACTCCACGCTGAATTATCAGACGCCGTCTGAATTTGCAGCGGGCTGGAGAAAGGGTAATTCTGAGAGTGAAGGATCCGACATTACTAACTGAGCCTTGTATCTAATACTGGGGGCAGGTCATAGCGTCAATCTAACAGCCTTATCTTCTATCTTTTTTATCAGATATGAACCACGTAAAACCGTAAATAACCAGAATGGCAATGAAGATAACGACTGGCCACACTACACGCATAATGCCTTCGCTGAGGAACCCGGTCATGAACATCCCCAACGCACCTACTGATATCACCAGTGCCCCGAAGACTTCAGCAATAACTTTTCTGATGACTCTAAAGATTTTCGATAGCACTGGTGAATTTATCCATGTCTTGCGGGTTATGGCGTAGCTTGCGTCCAAGTGTGATGTTAGGGCTTCAAACAAAAAATACAGCATATCGTCATCGCGTACTGACAAGCGCCGCCATAATGCCGGTTTTTCATGTTGTAAGCGACGAGAGGCAGAGCTGAGTATACCAAGGTGTATTGGATAACACAGACTTTTGAAAAGTGTCCTTGTAACAGACCTGCCTCTCAGGCTATATGCACACTTGCTGGCATCGCAGATTACTACCCCCGGCGCGTTGCCGCTTTCATGCTCATCACAAACGCCTTTAGCTCATTGAGCATCGCATCATCATTATCTCCATGCTTCTCAATGATTTTAACGATTGCAGAGCCGGAAATGGCTCCTGCCGCGCCGGCTTTAATCGCGTCCGCCACCTGATCGGGCGTCGAAATACCAAATCCCTGGATCGCCGGTGGGGCCTGCAGCCTCGCCAGCGTTTCTACCAGATGGTGTAGCGGCTTGGCCGCTCCCTGTTCGGTACCCGTGACTCCAGCGCGGGACAGCAGGTAGGTATAGCCATGACCATGCTGGGCTATCTCCCGCAGCAGTTGCTCCTCGGCGTTCGGGGGGCAAATAAAAATGGGCGCAATACGGTGGCGCATCGCGGCCTGACGGAACGGCTCCGACTCTTCGAACGGCACATCCGCCACCAGCACTGAATCTACTCCGACGCGGGCGCATGTGGCATAAAACGTATCAATACCTCGGTTAAAGACCAGATTGGCATACACCAGCAGGCCAATCGGAATAGCGGGGTATTTTTTGTCGAACGGCGGCCAGCATCTCAAAGCACAGCGTCGGCGTGACATCTGCGGCAAAGGCTCGCAGCGCGGCGTTCTGAATTGTTGGGCCATCCGCCAGCGGATCCGAAAACGGCATGCCCAGCTCCAGCGCGTCTGCGCCCGCCTCAATCAGAGTATCGATAATCCGCAGCGACTGCGCCGGGTCTGGATCGCCCGTCATCACGAAGGGGATAAAAGCGCCTTCTCCATGGGGTTTCAGTTTGGCAAACATATCGTTATAACGTTCCATCAGATTTCTCCTCGCGCGTGCAGAATGTCGTGTACGGTAAAAATATCTTTGTCTCCCCGACCGGAGAGGTTAACCACCAGCAGCTGCTCTTTTTCGGGATGTTCACGCATCATTCTCAGGGCGTGTGCCAGCGCGTGAGAGGATTCCAGGGCCGGAATAATGCCTTCTTCGCGGCTCAGGGTTTTAAAGGCGTCCAGCGCTTCATCATCGGTTACCGAGACATAGTCGGCACGCCCGATGCTGTTCAGGTGCGCATGCTGTGGCCCGACGGAGGGAAAATCCAGACCGGCAGAAATAGAGCAAGACTCAATGATTTGCCCCTCATCGGTCTGCATCATCGGCGATTTCATACCAAAATAGATGCCCGTGCGACCGTGCTTCAGCGGTGCGCCATGTTCGCCGGTTTCAATACCGTGACCTGCGGGTTCCACGCCGATAAGCCCGACGCGCGGTTCGTCAATAAAGTCGGCAAACATGCCAATCGCGTTGGATCCGCCGCCCACACAGGCGATAACCGCATCTGGCAGACGGCCCTCTTTTTGCAGAATCTGCACTCGGGTTTCCTCCCCAATCATGCGCTGGAACTCACGTACGATGGTTGGGAAGGGGTGAGGGCCAGCAGCGGTGCCGAGCATGAAATGCGCCGTTTGGTAACTCCCGGACCAGTCGCGAAGCGCCTCGTTGGAGGCATCTTTCAGGGTCGCGGAACCGCTATGCACCGGGATCACCTCCGCCCCCATCAGCCGCATGCGGAAGACGTTCGGCGACTGGCGCTCAATATCTTTTGCGCCCATGTAAATGCGGCATTTCAGGCCAAGCAGCGCGCTGGCAAGGGCGGATGCCACGCCGTGCTGCCCGGCTCCGGTTTCGGCAATGATTTCGCTCTTACCCATTCGTTTTGCCAGCAGTGCCTGGCCGAGCACCTGATTGGTTTTATGCGCTCCGCCATGCAGCAAGTCTTCACGCTTGAGGTACAGTGTGGTGCGGGTGCCGCGAGTGAGGTTGCGGCAGAGGGTCAGCGCCGTGGGACGTCCGGCATAGTTTTTCAGCAGGTCGGTAAATTCGGCCTGAAACACCGGATCCTGCTGCGCGCTGACGAAAGCCTCTTCAAGCTGAAGCAGGGCGGGTATCAGGATTTGCGGGACGTACATACCGCCGTATTCGCCGAAGCGTGGGTTGAGTAGGGTGCTCATTATTGCTCCTTAATGTTTGCGCAGTGCCTGACAACCGGGCCCCCGGCCTAGACTCTGCACGTGAAGTGAATTCAGTGACTGCGCGGCGCTTGCTGGCCGCGTTTATGCGGTAAGTCTTTCCGCGTATGACAAAAATTTGGGCAAAAAAAAGCCCACTCATGGCGGGCCGGGTATCGGTGTGCAAATTGCAGACGTGACGATACTGCCCGTTAACGGGAAGTGCGCCACCAGCCATGCAGAGTCATCATTGAGGATGTCATTGTCAGATACCTGTAAAATTAAATTCTTGTACCAGTAAACTAGTTTGGAGGTACTACGTCAAGGCTTCAAGTGAACAAAAGATATTCATCATTGAATACAACTACCCACTCCCCGGAATTTCGTCTGCTGGTGTCGTTGTAGAAAATTGCCTTATAAACGTTTATTAATCAGATAGATACGACATAGTGGCCATGAGAATGGCAAATCAGGAGGCTGCACCAGGAACAAGGGAACGTGCGGCCACAACGCATTTCCAGTCGTACTGTTGTTCAGCCCTCGCCGGCGTAATACACAAACGCTACCTTATTTCCGTCAGGATCGCGTACATAAGCACTATGGAATCCTTGTCCGTATTGCGGTCTGTGATCCGGTACGCCTTCATCCGTGCCTCCCAGGTTAAGCGCGAGCGCATGGAGCTGCTGGATATGTTCAAACGAGCGGGCATTCAGCGCCACCATCGTGCCATTTCCGATTCCGGCACGCTGTCTGTTAAAGGGCCTGCCAATGCACAATCCGGTAGTATGATTATCGCAGAATGTCCCCCAGGACGCGCCCTCTTCATTACGCCCTGCCTGTGGATGCCCAAGTAATTCCATCAATGGATCGTAGAATCTGATGGCGGTTGATAAATCATTAGTACCCAGCATGACGTAAGAAAACATACACCCTCCTCATTTTAAGATAACAGGGTTGTGCTTAGGGGTTCTCCGCTTTATGCGCCCAGGCGGGCATCGCCGTCAGGTAGCGTTTTGCCCGCTTGCGCGCCTCTTCTTCGCCGACCTTTTGCCAGGAATCAAGGAAACCCGCCAGACCGGAAACGGCCTCATCCCAGGATTTCAGATTGCCGTTGCCATCGCTGCAGTAAGCGCAATATTTATCGCTGGCTCCTTGCGCATCAGGTGCGGACATCGGCATCCCGCAGGCCTGACAAAACCGTTCGTGCTGTGTCATAAAACGCTCCTTCTGTCGTTTGATTGTCTACCAAATATACAGAATGAATGCGTGACGTTTAGCGTGTCAGATCAATAGATTCTGCTGGAACTATCATGAATATTGATCGAACTCATTGATGTAGCCCCCTGAAACACCAGACAGTAGCTGTATCTCCAGATAAGAGATAGGCTTGAATATATGTCTAACACTAACACCAATTTTGAGATGACCGGGATCCTGTTAGGGCAAGAAGTCCGTAAACGTAAAACTCCTCAGGAAAAGATCGCCATTATCCAGCAGACGATGGAGCCAGGCATGAATGTCTCCCATGTCGCCCGCCTGCATGGCATCCAGCCCAGCCTGCTGTTTAAGTGGAAGAAGCAGTATCAGGAAGGCAGCCTCACCGCCGTTGCGGCCGGAGAAGAAGTCGTTCCAGCTTCTGAGCTTACTGCTGCTCTGAAGCAGGTCCGGGAGCTTCAGCGCCTGCTGGGCAAGAAGACGATGGAAGTTGAGATCCTGAAAGAAGCTGTGGAGTACGGTCAGTCGCGAAAATGGATAGCGCACGCGCCCTTGTTGCCAAAGGACGGGGAATAGCCCTGGTCAGCCGCACCATGGGCGTGTCGCGTGCGCAGCTGTCACTGCGAATTAACCGTTCTGCCGACTGGCAGGACAGGCGCTGTAAGCGGCGTAATGATGAAGCAGACGCTGAAATACTGTCAGAGCTCCTCGATATCATCAGCGATATGCCCAGTTACGGCTATCGCCGTGTGTGGGGCATCCTGCGTAAGCAACGTCGCACAGAGGGGCTGACACCCGTGAACGCCAAACGGCTTTACAGGATAATGAGCGAGCATAATCTGTTGTTATTGCATGACAAACCAGAGCGGCCAAAGCGTGAACATAAGGGCAAAATAGCGGTGGCAGAAAGCGATATGCGCTGGTGTTCAGGATGGCTTCGAGTTCGGCTGTGACAACGGAGAAAAACTGCGGGTTACGTTCGCGCTGGACTGTTGCGACAGAGAGGCCATAGACTGGGCTGCAAGCACCGGAGGCTACGACAGTTCGACGGTGCAGGATGTGATGCTGAGGTCGGTGGAAAAGCGCTTCGGCGACAGGCTGCCGGAAACACCAGTGCAGTGGCTGACGGACAACGGTTCAGCATATACCGCGCATGAAACGCGGAGGTTCGCCAAAGAGCTGAATCTGGAGCCGTGTACAACAGCGGTGAGCAGCCCGCAGAGCAATGGCATGGGCCGAACGGTTCGTGAAGACGATGAAGGAAGACTATATCGCGTTCATGCCGAAACCGGATGTGAGAACAGCCCTGCGAAACCTTGCAGCGGCGTTCACGCATTACAATGAAAACCACCCGCACAGTGCGCTGGGATATCACTCTCCGAGAGAATACCGGCGGCAACGTGCATCGTTAACCTAAGATACAAAAGCTGTCCGGAGATGGTGGGTCAAGATCAATTGATCGAACTCATATACCCGATAATTGCCGCTTTGCTAGTCTCGGCGTATCTCTTTGGTCGTCGACAGGATTGTAGCGTTGGAAATCTTTTTTTAACCCGCTGAAAAATATCCCTTAAATATTTTTCATACATAAACATCCATGGTCCGCTCAGTACGGATCCGGTTTGGTATGGGTTAAAAAGGTAAGTTATGAAAGTTACATGGACTGTTACGCCCGTGGGGTATCAGCGCATTGCGAAACGCTGTCCTTCATGCAGCGTAAAACGGGAGTTCACGCCTTCGGGGGCATTTCGGGTGAATTCGCAAAAAAAACGGCTGGATGTGTGGAGTATCTATAAATGCACACACTGCGATTACACCTGGAACATCTCGCTGTTTTCGCGCCTGCCGGTCAGTAAAATTGACCGTGAACTTTATCGCCGGCTGATGGCCAATGATGCCGCCACGGTTCAACATTTTGCCTATGACAAAGTGACGCTGAAGCGAAACAACGCCGAGCTGGCGGGGCGGCCTGATTTTCAGGTTCAGGAGCGCTGGCTGGTCAGCATTACCAGCCGCCGGCGGGTCAGCGTAAGCGTCAGGGTTTCCCGTTCTTTTCAGGTCAGCCTGCTGTCGATTTTGAAGAAGCAGCTCATGCTGAGCGCTAGCGAAATCAAAAAACGGATGGAGTCAGGGCAAATACGAGGTCTCACCATCAACATGCTTAAATCACGAAAGTTACAGGCCGCGGAATATAAGTTTCAGCTGTCTATGGAAACGTTGTATACCCGGCGCAGGATCGTGCTGACGCGTCGGTAAAAATCAGCAGCTCACCCCGAGGTAATAAACGCCAGTATGGCAGCCGTTCAACAGCATAACGGATATACCAGGGAAGGGGGAGCTTCTACTGCTCCGGTGCTGAGTTGTGAACCATCACAGAGAGGGCGATAAAAACTATCGTGTGACTGGTATTGGCTGCTCGCTGCCAGAATACATATCGACCCAACCCAACCCAACCCAACCCAACCCAACCCAACCCTAGCGGTAAACCAACCCCCAACCAAATTTCAAATTTGCTAAGCGCCCCACAGGCTTGCTGTTGTACTTGCGATTGTCAGGGCTTTACGACAGGTTAAATATGTGTGAAATTAGTTGCGATATGTAACTAAAGTGATCCACGTAAGTTAACTCTCACGCTAGACGGCGCATATAGGCAGTAGCCCGGAGTCAGGCAGGTCCACTGCGCACTGATCAGGGCATCAACGAAGGGGTTGGATTGCATGAATGAATTTGTCAATGCCGTCAACGGCGTGATTTGGAGCCAGGCGCTCATCTACCTGTGTTTGGGAACCGGCCTGTACTTTTCTCTGCGCAGCCGCTTTTTGCAGCTACGACACCTGAAGGAGATGGTAAGCCTGATATTTCAGGGTAAGGGTAACGACGCCGGGGTGTCGTCCTTCCAGGCGTTGTCCATGACGCTGGCTGGGCGGGTCGGGACTGGCAACATCGCCGGGGTCGCCACCGCGATCACCTTCGGTGGTCCGGGGGCGTTGTTCTGGATGTGGATGGTGGCCTTCCTCGGCGCCAGCTCGGCGTTTGTGGAATCGACATTGGGTCAGGTTTATAAAGAAAAGCTTGATGGCGAATACCGCGGCGGTCCGGCGTTCTATATCGAGAAAGGTCTCGGCATGAAGTGGTACGCCTGGATTTTTGCCATCGTCACCATCTTCTCCTGTGGGGTGCTGCTGCCGGGCGTGCAGGCCAACTCGATCGGTGCCAGTCTGGACATTGCGTTTGGCATCAGCCCGAACGTGACGGCCGCGCTGCTGGCGATGCTGCTGGGGTTCATCATCTTCGGCGGGGTTAAGCGCATTGCCAACTTTGCCGGTACCGTGGTGCCGTTTATGGCGCTGGGTTATATCATCGTCGCCTGCGTGATTGTGGCACTCAATATCGATCAACTGCCGGGCGTTATCCTGCTGGTGTGGAAAAGCGCGTTTGGTCTCGACGCCGGGTTTGGCGCGATCCTCGGGCTGGCGATTATGTGGGGGGTCAAGCGCGGCGTCTACTCCAACGAAGCGGCTCAGGGTACCGGCCCGCATGCGTCTTCTGCCGCGGCGGTCAGTCACCCGGCCAAGCAGGGGCTGGTGCAGGCGTTCTCGGTGTATATCGACACGCTGTTCGTCTGTTCTGCTACCGGCTTCATGTTGCTGATTACCGGGTTGTATAACGTGCAGGGGCCGGACGGTGCCGCACTGTACACCGGGATAGCCGGCATTGCCGCCGGTCCTGGCTATGTGCAAACCGCGATGGAAAGCATGATGCCTGGCTTCGGCAGTTACTTTGTCGCCATTGCGCTGTTCTTCTTCGCCTTCACCACCATCGTTGCCTACTACTACATTGCCGAAACCAATATCGCCTACCTCAACCGCAAGATCCACCGCCCATGGCTGACCTTCGTGCTGAAGATCGGTCTGATGGCTTCTGCGGTGTACGGCACGGTGAAGACCGCCGATCTGGCGTGGGGTCTGGGGGATATTGGCGTGGGGCTGATGGCCTGGCTGAACATCGTTGCCATCTTGCTGCTGCGCAATACCGCCTTCAACTGTCTGAAGGACTACGAAAAGCAGTTGGCCGAAGGGGTTGACCCGGTGTTTCACCCAGAAAAACTCGGTATCAAGCGGGCCGACTATTGGGTAGAAAATCGCGCCGAGGTAAACCGGATCCAAGAGGCCACCGGCAAGATTGACGGCAAAGCGGGGCTTGGCTGACAGCGGCTCCTCGCCGGCGCTGGGCGCTGATGAGGTCGCGTACAAGGTATTCAAACCGGCTACGGCCGGTTTTTTGTTGACGTAGCCCCCGGCAGGAGGCTACTGGTTTTCTCCGTCAATATAAATCAATCTGATTCAAACGGCAGCGCGGCGACGGAGCACCACGCTTGCCGATTAGCGCGCCATCAGTGCAAATACGCCCCATCCTACATATTCACGGGTATACATCACGTGGCGTTTTGGCCAGGCGGTCAGATGTGCCCGGATTTCATCCACTTCCCGATCGTCAGGATGTTGCTGCAACCAGCGGCGCATGGTCAGCCACTTGGCCGCCTCGTACCTGTCCCAGCCTTCCTGATCCGCCAGTACCATTTCCACAACGTCATAACCAAGTTGGTCAAAGTAGCCGACCAGCTCTGGCAGCGAAAGAAAATCGGCCAGCGAAGTGGCGCCGCACTGTTGGGCCACGTTTTCAGACGGGGGTAACTGGCGCCAGTAGGGTTCCCCGAGAAGCAGTATCCCGCCTGGTTTCAGGCTGCGGTTCAGCAGTTCCAGCGTGCCGGCGACGCCGCCAGCGATCCAGCTGGCACCGACGCAGGCCGCCACGTCGCATTTTTCTTCGGCGACGTAGCCTGCGGCATCGTTATGGATAAAGTTAACCCGATCGCTGACGCCGAGCTGCTGCGCGCGCATTTTTGCCTGTTGGCTGAATAACTGGCTCATGTCGATACCGACACCGGTGATGCCATAATCGCGTGCCCAGGTGCAGAGCATTTCGCCCGAGCCGCTGCCGAGATCGAGAATGCGCCAGCCCGGCTCCATGCGTAACACGCGTCCAAGGGTGGCGTACTTCTCGGGCGTGAACGGATTATGGATGCGGTGTTCGCTTTCGCTAATGGTAAAAATACGTGGGATATCCATAGGTTAATTCCTTTTGTTGCGTTGTTTAATCAGGGTGCTGCTCACGCCAGGGCGAGCCATTTTGTTCCGCCCGGCTGCCGCCAGGGTTGCCACGGCCCTCCGGTATGACGGCGCCGGTTCACTCACGGCTCGGCAGCGGCTGGCCCGGCGATACGGCAGCGCTAGCGCGTCCCTGGCGGGGATGCAGGCGGCTGGCCGGGGATGGGCAGCAGAAAGACGGGGGCTGATAGTCATCATCCTCTCCTTAGCGGTTATCCAACTGGGCGCGAACGTTGCTCAGCCCAATGGCGTTGATGCGGTAAGGTTGTCCCTTGACGGACTTGATCAGTTTTTTGGTTTTGAGTTTTTTGAAGACGGCGAGCGTGCAGTCGCTGAGCAGCAGCCCTTCGCGGCTGTAGCATTCAACGGCGGTGACGCGGCCTGAAGCATCGCGGACGTGCGCAATACGTCCACCTTTGGCGAGAACGTGTAAGGTACGTTGTTCCTGACGGGATATGTTCATACTGGAAAACCTGTTAATCATCATGTGCAAAACGTGCAAACACACAGCGGTGTCCGCATTCGATTTCAGCGCATTGATAATCAGTCCGGCCTGATAAGGTCGGTAAGCTGATTATCGGATGATTACATTCTCCAGCATCAAAGCCTCGGTATGAGTTGATAGGTATTTACGGGGTGAATGATAACACCTGATATTGATATGGGTATAGGTTAATCGGAAAAATGTGATCGCGATTGGAGTTCCGCCCGCCTTAGCGCGGTCAGCGGTGCTCGCATTGCGTAGGCGTTGAGGTGGCGGATCGGACGCAGGCCAGCATCTCCAGTGGCCCTCAACAGCGATGCGGGGTAGCGTAACATCGCGCTCCGCTGAGTGGAGCGCGATGGCCGGGCTTATGGCAGGGGTTTCAGCTGTGCCACAAAGTGGCGCAATACCGGTGGTTCATAGGTGAAGGTCAGTCCTTTAAGGCTGGAGGCGCGCGCTTTGACCGCAATCAGCGCATCGGCGATATAGTCCATATGATCGTTGGTGTATACGCGGCGCGGGATGGTCAGACGCAGCAGTTCCATCTGCGACGGCTTTTGCTTGCCGGTTTGTGGATCGCGGCCAAGTAACAGCGAGCCGATTTCCACGCTGCGGATCCCCGCTTCCAGATACAGCTCATTGTTCAGCGCCTGCGCAGGGAACGCTTCTGGCGCAATATGCGGCAGAAGCAATTTTGCGTCGACAAACACCGCGTGGCCGCCGGTCGGATACTGAATCGGGATGCCGCCGGCACGCAGGCGTTCACCGAGGTATTCCACCTGGTTAATGCGGTAGGCGAGGAACTCTTCGTTGGTGCCCTCTTCCAGGCCGATAGCCAGCGCTGCCATATCGCGTCCCGCCAGGCCACCGTAGGTGACAAACCCTTCCATCGGCACGCAGCGGATACGCACCTCGTTAAACAGCTGTTCGTCAGCGCGGAAGCAGCACAAGCCGCCAATGTTGACCATCGCATCTTTCTTTGCCGACATGGTAAGCATATCGCCATACTGGTACATCTCGCGGACGATCTGTTTAACCGATTTATCGGCGTAACCTGGTTCGCGCTGCTTGATAAACCAGGCGTTCTCGCAGAAGCGGGCGGAGTCGATCACCACCGGAATGTTGTTGCGCTGGGCAATCTGATACACCTCGCGCATATTGGCGATGGAAACGGGCTGGCCGCCGGTGCTGTTGCAGGTCACGGTGGTGACGATGGCCACCACGTTTTCCGCGCCGTATTCGGCGATGGTGGCGTTCAACTGGTCGATATCAAAGTTGCCTTTCCAGTCGTCCCAGGAGGTGGTGTCAAAGGCTTTTGGCGTCACCACATTAATGGCCTTGGCACCGTTCATTTCGACGTGGGCCGCGGTGGTGTCAAAATGGAAGTTGGAAATAAACACCGGCTGCGCCGCGTTACGGCGGGCAATCAGGCTCGGGAACAGGATCTGCTCCGCACCGCGCCCCTGATGGGTGGGAATGGTATACGGATAGCCAATCAGCTCTTGCACGGCGTCGCACAAATGATAATAGTTGCGTGAGCCGGCATAAGCTTCATCACCGACCATCATCCCGGACCACTGGCGGTCGCTCATCGCGCCGGTACCGGAATCGGTCAGCAGATCGATATACACATCCTCACTTTTCAGCAGAAACGGGTTGTAACCTGCCTCGGCCAAGGCTTTCACGCGATCGTCGTAGGTGGTCATGCGGATATTTTCGACCATTTTAATGCGGAACGGCTCAGGAATACGCTTCATCTTATATTCTCCAATAGCTTCCCACGCAGCGCAGCGGTTATTTGCCCCTTATCGAAGGCGCAGCAAATAACCACCGAACGCAGCGTTCAGTTAATTTTAATCAGATAGGGAACAGCGCGAAGAATTAGCGAGGGAAGTCGTTAGAGAGGCGTGGATCGAGGTTGTACCAGGAGTACAGACCGCCTACAGCAATGAGCCGATAAAACGATTTATGGTTCATTACAAGATTCTCTGCGTGTGAAAGGGAATCTAAAAAATAGCTAATGCTTAAAATTTATCCTAGAGATGGCTCACAATTTTCACGCTGGGTGTTTATATACATCGGGTAACAGGCATAAAAGGCAATTTTGTTATTAATTATCCCATGACCTGCGCCTGCGTTAATTATCGTTGCCAATTCCCAACGCCGATCGCCCGTAAGCCTTGAGCCCGAATTAACGCAGGGGATTATACGGCCAAAACCGCCGCCAGGCTGACCATGATGTTGTTGGAAAAGCGCCGTTTGGGTGCGCGCGGCAATATTTATGACGATTTTGTTACATCCATTGCATAACCACCCTTTCACCATTGCCAGCGTGCGCGCAGTGGGCATCATGGAGTGATTTCAGGCAAGGGTATCCGCTAATGATTAAAGTGGCTCTGGTAGACGACCACGTGGTTGTACGTTCTGGGTTTGCCCAACTGTTGGGGCTGGAGCACGATATCACGGTGGCAGGTCAATACGGCTCTGCGGCGCAGGCCTGGCCTGCGCTGCTCACCGATGACATCGACGTGGTGGTGCTGGACGTGGCGATGCCGGATGAAAACGGCCTGAGCCTGCTCAAGCGTCTGCGCCAACAGCGGCCGGCGTTTCGCGCCATTATCCTCAGTATTTACGATACCCCGGCGTTCGTGCAAAGCGCCCTCGATAGCGGTGCCAGCGGCTACCTGACCAAACGCTGCGGCCCCGAGGAGCTGGTGCAGGCGGTGCGCTCGGTCGGACTGGGGGGCCATTATCTGTGCGCCGACGCGGTCAAGGCGCTGCGTGGCGGTCAGCAGGATGCCAACGTGCTGGCGGCGCTGACCCCGCGTGAGCGAGAAGTGTTTTATCTGCTGGTCAAGGGCGAAAGCGTCAAGGGAATTGCCTATCAGCTCGAACTTAGCCACAAAACGGTCCACGTCCACCGCGCTAACGTGCTTGGCAAACTGCAGTGCAGCAGCACCATCGAACTGGTGCATTTTGCGTTGCAACACCAGTTGCTGGCGGGGCATTAATGACGCGTCGTTTGCGGCATATGCTGCTGTCGCTGTTCATTCTGTTCGCCTGGGGCACCGGCTGGCTGATGCTGTGGACGCTCAGCTTTTATCTGACCGACAACGGGCAGCAGGCGGCGCTGTTTCTGCCGCAGGGCGTGTATCTGGCGATGCTGATTTTGCTGTCGCGTCGCTTCTGGCCGGCGCTGCTGCTGCCGCCGTTGGGCATGATGATCTGGCTGTATCATGAACAGTTGCTGAGCGCCAGCGTCATGCTGCTCTCGCCGCCGCTGGCTCTGCTGCCGGCGTTTGCGGCGCAGCGTTATTGGCACCGTTTCCCGCTGTATTGGCAACGGCTGTCGCTGCTGCTGATGGCGGTGACGGCAAATGCCCTGTTGCAGACCGCGCTGCTGGCGCCGTGGCTGTCCAGTTCTCTGACGCTATTGGCCTTGGCGTCGTTTACCGGCGGCGTACTGCTGACGCCCTTTGTCTACCTGATGTTTGAGTTTTTACGCCAACAGCACCGCTACCATTTACTCGGTCTGGACACCAGTAACCCGCCGCTGCGCGCGTCGCTGCTGATCTGGTGCAGCCTGTTCTTTATCATCGGCATCGCCACCCAGATGGCGCTGTCGCCGGCGCTGGAACGCCTGTTGTTAATCGTGGTGTTTTTACCCAATGTGATCATGGCGTGGAAGTTCGGCTGGCAGGGCGGGGTGCTCTCCGGCCTGTTGGGCAGTATCACCATCACCGTTGCCCGGCAAATCGGCGTCGGGTTCAGCGATCTGCTGGAGTTGGAGATCTTCCTGGCCACCCAGTCGCTGTTGGGTATCGGCCTGGGGATCGCCATCAGCCGTCAGCAACATCTGGCGCTGAATCTGGATCATTATCGCCACCGGCTGGAAGGGGAGTTGCAGGCGCGCCGGGCGCTGACGGAACAGCTGATCCACACCGAAGAAGACACCCGCAAGCAGCTGGCTCGCGAACTGCATGACGAGATCGGCCAGAACATCACCGCCATTCAGATTCAGTCGCAGCTGATTAAGCGCACCGCCAGCAGCCCGCAATCCATCGACGCCGCCGGCCAAATCAACGAACTGGCACGGCGCATTCATCATTCCACCCGCCAACTGCTGCGCCAACTGCGCCCGCCGGTGCTGGATCAACTCTCCTTTGAGGATGCGCTGCGCCATCTGGTGGGCGAGTTTGCCTTCGCCGAACGCGGCATTCGCTGCCATTTTGACTACCGGCTGCCAGCACCGCCACAAAACGACACGCTGGTGCTTACCCTTTATCGGCTGCTGCAAGAGCTGCTGAATAACGTCAGCAAGCACGCTAACGCCAGCGCGGTGAACATCGTGCTGTGCCAGCAGGAGGCGTTTTTGCATCTGGAGGTGAACGACGACGGCGTTGGCATCAGCACGCAGAACATGCCCGGTTTCGGTATTCAGGGGATGCGTGAACGCGTCCATGCCCTCGGCGGCGAGCTGACGCTGGCGTCGCAGCGCGGCACGCGCGTAATTGTTAACTTGCCCACAGTTTTGCAACAAACCCCGCGTTAACCAGGAAAAAGTCTTAGTCGCGCCAGACTTTGTCTCATCCCTTTTTACCCGCAGTTTCATAGAGTCGTTTTAAACGGAGAGCGCCATGCACGCATTGTCTGCTGAACAGGTTACCCAACGCTATCGGGCGCAGCGACCGCGCTTGCTGCTGTACATGGTGATCGGCTATGCGGCGTTTTATCTGACGCGCAAAAGCGTCAATTACGTGCTGCCGGCGCTGCAACTGGATTTAGGGCTGAGCAAAAGCGACATCGGGCTGCTCGGTTCGCTGTTCTACCTCAGTTACGGCTTGTCAAAGTTCGTCGCCGGGCTCTGGCATGACAGCCACGGGCAGCGGGCGTTTATGGGTATTGGCCTGTTGGCGACCGGGATGCTGAATCTGCTGTTTGCCTTTGGCGATTCACTGCTGATGCTGTTGACCATCTGGACGCTGAACGGTTTCTTCCAGGGATGGGGGGTGGCCACCCTGTGCTCGCTTGCTGACTCATTGGTATTCGCGCAATGAGCGCGGCTTCTGGTGGGGGTGCTGGAATACCTCGATCAACATTGGCGGGGCGATCGTCCCGCTGATTTGCGCCTTTGCCGCCCAGTGGTGGGGTTGGCAGGCGGCGATGTTGACGCCGGGGATTGTCAGCGTGCTATTGGGGCTGTGGCTGATCACCCGGCTGAGTGGTACGCCGCAGGAGGAGGGGCTGCCGCCGGTCGGCGAGTGGCGCAACGATCCGCTTGAACTGCGGCAGGTGGCGGCCAGCCCGCCGATGGCGCTATGGCAGATGCTGCGTAGCACCATGTTACAGAACCCGCTGATCTGGCTGCTCGGCGCGTCCTATGTGCTGGTGTATCTGATCCGCATTGCGCTCAACGACTGGGGCAACATCTGGCTCAGTGAAACCCATGGCGTCAATCTGCTGAGCGCCAACGCCACCGTGATGCTGTTTGAAGTTGGCGGCCTGCTCGGAGCGCTGTTTGCCGGTTGGGGAGCCGATTTGCTGTTCAGCGGCCAGCGCGCGCCGATGATATTGCTGTTCACCTTCGGCCTGATTATTTCCGTGGCCGCGCTGTGGCTGGCGCCGGTGCATCACTATGCGTTGCTGACGATGTGCTTCTTCAGCGTCGGTTTTTTTGTCTTCGGCCCGCAGATGCTGATTGGTCTGGCTGCCGTCGAGTGCGGCCACAAACAGGCGGCGGGCTCGATTACCGGTTTTCTCGGCCTGTTTGCCTACCTGGGGCGGCGCTGGCCGGGTGGCCACTGTCACTGGTTATCGAACATTACGGTTGGTCGGGCATGTTCAGTCTGCTGTCCGTGGCTGCCGTATTGATGGGGTTGTTATTAATGCCATTGCTGATGGCGGGCGTTACCGCTTCTCGCAGTTATCTAACACACCAAGGATAGAATAATGAAAACTACGCTCCTCTCTACCCTGATTGCCTCCGGTATCGCGCTGGCGGCGTTGACCGGCAGCGCACAGGCCAAAGGCCGACTGGTGGTCTATTGCAGCGCCACCAACGAAATGTGCGAAGTCGAAACCAAAGCGTTCAGCGAAAAGTATCAGGTGAAAACCGCCTTTATCCGTAACGGCTCCGGCAGCACGCTGGCCAAGGTCGACGCCGAAAAGAAAAACCCGCAGGCGGATGTCTGGTACGGCGGTACGCTGGATCCGCAGTCCCAGGCCGGGGAAATGGGGTTGTTGCAACCGTATCAATCACCGCTGCTGCCCCAGATCATGGAGCAGTTCCGCGATCCGGCCAAGGTTAAAGGCAACTACACCTCTGCGGTGTACGTCGGCATTCTCGGCTTTGGCGTCAACACGCAACGCCTGAAGGAAAAGAACCTGCCGGTGCCGCAGTGCTGGCAGGATCTGACCAAGGCCGAATATAAGGGCGAAATCCAGATTGCCGACCCGCAAAGCTCCGGCACCGCCTATACCGCGTTGGCCACCTTTGTGCAGCTGTGGGGCGAAGAGCGGGCGTTTGATTACCTGAAACAGCTCAATGCCAACGTATCGCAATACACCAAGTCCGGCATTGCCCCGGCGCGCAACGCTGCGCGCGGTGAAACGGCGATTGGCATCGGCTTCCTGCATGACTATTCGCTGGAAAAAGAGCAGGGCGCGCCGCTGGAGCTGATCTCGCCGTGCGAAGGCACCGGCTATGAGATTGGCGGCGTAAGCATTCTCAAGGGCGCGCGCAACAGCGAAAACGCCAAACTGTTTGTCGACTGGGTGCTGTCAAAACAGGCGCAGGAGCTGTCCTGGCAAAAAGGCAAGTCTTACCAGATCCTCACCAACACCACGGCAACGACCTCACCCAACTCGCTGAAGCTCGACGGGCTGAAGCTGATCGATTACGACATGGATAAATACGGTTCGACGGACATGCGTAAAGCGTTGATCAACAAATGGGTAAACGACGTGAAGATGGGTAAATAAGCCCACGATCCGGCGTTAGTCGCGCCACCTTTTGCCCGGCTGCGGCCGGGCCTACTCAGAATCGGTACGCTTATGTCACAGACACTTACTCTCCATCCCGCACCACAGCGGGATGCGGTCTTCCTTTGGCTGTTACTCGGCTGGGCGGCGTTTGTTCTGCTGCCGAGCTGGAGCCTGGACTATGGCCTGATGGAGTCCACCGCTGACGAACTGCTGGCTTCGTATGGCTGGTCGCAGCTGAACGTCAGCATCTTATGGTACCTGTTGCCGAGCCTGCTGCTGATCCGCCCGTTCCAGCCGGCGCAACGCGAACGGCGCGCCCGGCATTACCTTGACGCCGGCTGGGCGCTGCTGTGCATGGCGTTTATCGTCATCAGCGCCACCGTTGTCGAGCGTGGCCTCGGCTATGCCGCCATCGTACTGCTGGTGGTTTTGGCCGCCATCATGACGCTGGCGCTGACCCGTCTTGAATGGCTGGGCGGCGACCGCTTTGTTATCGCTTCGCTGATCGCCATCATCGCACTGATCGGCATCTTTATCGTTTGGCCCAGCGTGGCGATTTTCATCCCGATGTTCACCAGTGAAAGCGGCGAGTTTGCACCGTTGGCGTTTCTCAACGTGCTGTCGCAGGCGCATATCGTCCAGGTGATCCTCAACTCGATCATGCTGTCGATTGCGGTTGGCATCGGTTGCACCTTTTTTGGCCTGGTGCTGGCGATTTACACCACCCGCATCGCCAAGCGCAGCGCGATTATCGGCCGTATTTTTTCCATTCTGCCGATTGTCACCCCGCCGTTTGTCGTCGGGCTCGGCGTCACGCTGATGATGGGGCGTTCCGGTTACGTTACCGAGCTGATGGTGAGCTGGTTCGGCCTTGACAACACCAACTGGCTGTATGGCTTTACCGGCATCTGGTTGGCGCAGGTACTGGCGTTTACGCCGATGGCGTTCATGATCCTCGACGGCGCAATAAAGACCATTCATCCGTCGCTGGAGGAGGCGTCGTATACCCTGCGCGCCAGTCGCTGGCAGACCTTTAACGGCGTGTTTGTACAACTGCTGAAACCGGCTCTGGCCAACGCCTTCCTGATCGTGGTGGTGCAATCGCTGGCCGACTTCAGTAATCCGCTGGTGCTGGGCGGCAACTATGACGTACTGGCAACGCAAATCTACTTCTACATCACCGGCTCGCAGCTGGATTATCAGGCAGCCAGCACCCTTGGCGCCTTTCTGCTGCTGTTCTCGCTGCTGGTGTTCTGCGTGCAGTACATGTGGATTGGCAAACGATCCTACGTCACCGTGTCTGGCAAATCCTACCGTGGCGACGTGCAGCCGCTGCCGGTAACGCTGGTGTGGAGCGTGATCGCCATTCTTGGCGTCTGGATCGTCTTCAACGCCTTGCTGTACGGCAGTATTTTCTATGGCAGTTTCACGGTGAACTGGGGAGTGGATTACACCCTGACGCTGGATAACTTTATCAAGCTGTTCGGCCAGGGTATGAGCGACGGCGCATGGCCTTCGCTACTCGATACGCTGTTGTATGCCGGCATTGCTGCGCCAATCACCGCGCTGTTCGGACTGCTGATCGCCTGGGTGGTGGTTCGCCAGCAGTTCAGGGGCAAAAAGACCATCGAGTTCAGTACCATGCTGTGCTTCGCCGTTCCGGGCACCGGTGGCTGGCGTGTCTTATATCCTGGCGTTCAACAGCGCCCCGGTGTACCTCACCGGCACGGCGGCGATCGTCATTATATCGATGGTAATGCGTAACGTACCGGTTGGCATCCGCGCCGGGATCGCCGGGCTTGGGCAGATCGACAAGTCGCTCGACGAAGCCTCGTTAAGCCTGCGCGCCGGATCGCTGCGCACCATCACGCATATTCTGTTGCCACTGCTGCGCCCGGCCATTTTGTCGGCGCTGATCTACAGCTTTGTCCGCGCCATTACCACCGTTAGCGCCATTGTGTTCCTGGTCACGCCGGACACCCGCGTGGCGACGGCCTATATCCTCAACCGGGTAGAAGACGGCGAATACGGTGTGGCGATTGCCTATGGCTCGATCCTGATTGTGGTGATGCTGGCGATTATTTTCCTCTTTGACTGGCTGATCGGCGAGGCGCGAACCTCCCGTTCAAAAGCCAAACAACAGGCGTAATATTATGACTGAAAAACATTTCGTGGAACTGCGCAACGTCGCCAAGCGCTTTGGCGATAACACGGTTATCGACAATATCAACCTCGCCATCCCGCAAGGGCAAATGGTCACGCTGCTTGGCCCGTCCGGTTGCGGCAAAACTACCGTGCTGCGACTGGTGGCCGGGCTGGAAAAACCCAGCGCCGGGCAAATCATTATCGACGGCGAAGACGTGACGGAGCGTTCTATCCAGCAGCGTGACATCTGCATGGTGTTCCAGTCTTATGCCCTGTTCCCGCATATGTCGCTGGGG
Source organism: Serratia odorifera (assembly GCF_900635445.1). NCBI lineage: Bacteria > Pseudomonadati > Pseudomonadota > Gammaproteobacteria > Enterobacterales > Yersiniaceae > Serratia > Serratia odorifera. The sequence goes on along the minus strand of NZ_LR134117.1, from coordinate 888,222 downwards.
GACAACGTCGGCTATGGCCTGAAGATGCTGGGCGTCGCCCGTAGCGAAATCAAAACGCGGGTGAAAGAAGCGCTGGCGATGGTCGATCTGGACGGCTTTGAGGATCGTTACGTGGATCAGATCTCCGGTGGCCAGCAGCAGCGAGTGGCGCTGGCCCGCGCGCTGATCCTGAAACCGAAGGTGTTGCTGTTTGACGAACCGCTGAGCAACCTCGACGCCAACCTGCGGCGCAGCATGCGCGAGAAGATCCGGGCGCTGCAAAAGCAGTTCAACATCACCTCGTTGTATGTCACTCACGATCAGAGCGAAGCGTTCGCGGTGTCGGATACCGTGCTGGTGATGAACAAAGGCGAGATTATGCAGATCGGCTCCCCGCAGGCGCTTTATCGCCAGCCGGCATCGCGCTTTATGGCCAGCTTTATGGGCGACGCCAACCTGTTCCCGGCCAATATTAGCCAGGAGTTGGTAGAAATTTATGGTTATCGCCTGCCGCGCCCGGCCCATTTTACGGCACGGGGAGCCGGCAGCGTCGGCGTCAGGCCAGAGGCGATTACCCTCAGCCAGCATGGCGAAGACAGCCAGCGCTGCACCATTCGCCACGTCGCCTATATGGGCCCGCAATATGAGGTGAGCGTTGACTGGCACGGGCAGGAAATTCTGCTGCAGGTTAACGCCACGCGCCTGCAACCGGACGTTGGCGAAAGCTATTACCTCGAAATCCATCCTTATGGCATGTTTATGCTGGTGGATGCCGCGTAGTCTGCGCCCCTTCCTTTGCGGAAGGGGCGTTGGATATGTTTCAGTTAATGGATGATAAATACATCACTTATTTAATTTTTTGGGAGGTCAAAAATGAAACTAACAAGGCTGATGGAATAGAATATATAGCATGATAAAAATACGGGGGATTTCTTTAGCATGTTTTTTACAGACTTACGGTAGCGTGTTTTTAAATCAAGATCATACAGCCTTGCTTTTCTTTCATCGCCAACTAACTGTGATTCAATAAAACTTTTTATTTCATCTTCTATTTTTTGAAATGGGCGCTTTTCCTCGTTTTTCTCATTGACGAGGTAAGCGAAAATGAACAACAGCATAAAGGTAGCAAAAAAGCGGATTAGCGAGTTGCTCACCCCCCAGCAGCCCAAGGTTGCGACGAACAACCATATCCCTTGCGTATTAACTTCCGATCTAAAGAAGTCTATGTACTTGCCATAATCCGCGATGCGTTTTTCAATAATAGAATTATTGCTTTCTGACATATTATACTCCTTGTAACTGCCATTGGCTGCGTTCAGTTGTTTTGTAGGTGATAGATAGTCGACCATAATGGCGCTGTTTCAGTAATATTAGTGGCGTACTTTCGCAGGATGCAAGCTTCTTGTAATATTTACCTTTGATACTATTGATTGATCCGTTTAACGGCCATTAGTCCTTTGGTACTCGAATTAGCATAAATATGGGGTTAACTGCTTCAGGATGACAGCTACGTCTATCCGCCATCAAAAGAAAAAGAGGTGGATCCCGCCACCGATCTGGTACCGGTGTGTGCCAATTGCCATAGCATTATCCACCGTAAAAAGAACAAAACGCTGACCATCGACGAACTAAAGGCAATGATTCAACAGCAAAAATAATCATTATTGCTGCCGATTGCGGGATGTCGCCCTGCGGCGTTGTTTGCCACATCCCCTCTGTGCGGGGTATCGATAGGCAGGCGCTGCCTGGCGGCATAATCGACGGTTTTTCCCCTCCGTTGGGGCGGCGCAGCGTATCGCTCGCTAGCCCAGTTGCCGATCCCACTCATAACTATCCCTTACCGATATTTCCATCACCGCCGGCTTATGTCATTCTTGGCATCCTGTTTAGCAAAAGGACCCTGCGTGATGCCTGATTTTTCTCGTTGCACCTTCACCGAAGGCAGTGTGACGTTGCCGGAAGGTTATAGCGATCGTACCGTCAACGTGCTGTTGGCCGGTGATGATGCTTCCCCCTCGTTGAATATTTCCCGTGATGCGTTGCAGCCGGACGAAACGCTGGCGGACTACATCACGCGCCAGCTCGAGACGTTATCCCACAGCCTGAAGGGCTGGGTGCTGAAGGGGCGTGAGCCGGTGGCTTTGGGTAACTCGCGTCTGCCGGGGGAAAGCGTGCACGCCAGTTATCTGCGCGACGGTAAACGCATTTGGCAGCGTCAGGCGGTGTTTGCGCTGGAGCAGGGGCAGGTACTGGTGTTCACCCTGGCGCAGCCACGCAAGCTGGCACCGCAGGACGAGGCGCTGTTGCAACAGGTATTGGACAGTTATCAGCCGGCTGCCAACGTGGCCGATCGGGCATAAAAGGAATTTGTCATGAGTGAAGCGGCACGCGTCGGTGACGCCATCGGCCATTCCCACGCCTTGGCCGGTATGATTGGCGGCACTATCGTCGGCGGCTTGATTGCGGCGGCGGGAGCGGTGGCTGCCGGTGCGTTGTTTGTCGCCGGGCTGGCCGCGTCCTGCGTTGGCGTTGGCGTGTTGCTGATTGGCGCCAGTCTGGCGGTGGGGTATCTCGCCGGGGAGGCGGCCACTGCGGCCCGCGACGGCATTGCCGATGCCGGGGCCGGCAGTCTGACGCCGAAAGGCACCATACTGACCGGTTCCCCCAATGTGTTCATCAATGGCAAACCGGCGGCGATTGCTACCCTCAGCCAGGTCACCTGTGCGGATGACGGCCCTAGCATGCAGATGGCGCAGGGCTCGGACAAGGTATTCATCAACGACTTCCCGGCCTCGCGCGTTGGCGATAAAACCAACTGCGACGCCACGGTGATGGAAGGTTCGCCCAACGTCACTATTGGCGGTGGCACCGCCACCACTTTACCGATCAAACCCGAAGTGCCTGACTGGTTGTACAAGGTCTCTGACCTGACGCTGCTGTTTGCCGGCCTGGTCGGCGGCGTTGGCGGTGCGGCCAGCAAGCTGGGCGCCATTGGCCGCATGCTCAGCAAAGCGCCGGGCATCAACAAGCTGGGGCGAGTTGCCTGCCGTGCCGGCACGCTGATGACCGCTACCGCGGCTGCCGGTATCATCGCCCGCCCGGTCGACGTGGTCAGCGGCCAGAAGTTTCTCGACGGTGACGATGAGCTGGACTTCGTGCTGCCGTCGCGCCTGCCGGTGGCCTGGCAGCGCTACTGGCGCAGCGGCAATCCGGCAGACAGCGTGCTCGGCCGTGGCTGGAGCCTGTTCTGGGAAAGCAGTCTGCAACCCTATCAGGACGGCCTGGTGTGGCGCGCGCCGTCCGGTGATTACGTGTCGTTCCCGATGGTACCGCTTGGCCACAAAACCTATTGCGAAGCCGAAAAATGCTGGTTGATGCACAACTCGGACGGCAGTTGGCAGCTGTTTGACGTCGGTGAACAAAGCTATCACTACCCACGTCTGGACGGCGAACAGCCGAGTCGCCTGAGCATGCTCACCGATGCCATCGGTAACACCACGTCACTGTTTTATGACGACAGCGGCCAACTGAGCGAGCTGGTGGACAGCGCCGGGCAACGCCTGAGCTGCCGCTATCTCACCACCGCCAACGGGCTGGCCCGCCTGAGCGCGGTGTTGTTGCATACGCCAGACGGCGACGTGACGTTGGTCAGCTACGACTACGACCAACAGGGGCAACTGATTGGCGTCACCAATCGCGCCGGCGAAATCACACGGCGCTTTGGCTGGCATGACGGGTTGATGGTCAGCCATCAGGACGCTGCCGGGCTGCTGAACGAATACCGCTGGCAGGAGCTTGATCATTTGCCGCGCGTGGTGGCCTACCGCAACAACGCCGGCGAACAGCTGGACTTCAGTTACGATTTTGCCGGTGGCCGCCGCAGCGCGCTGCGCGACGACGGCAAGCAGGCGGTCTGGCAGTTGGATGACGACGACAACGTGGCGCAGTTCACCGATTTCGACGGGCGTCAGTACGGCTTTATCTACGCGCGCGGCGAGCTGTGCAGCGTGGTGCTGCCGGGCGGCGCGCAACGGCAAAGCGAGTGGGACAGCTACGGCCGCCTACTGAGCGAAACCGATCCGTTGGGGCGCACCACCACCTATCAATATTCACGCAACAGTGGTCGCCTGTTCTCCATCACCTATCCGGATGGCAGCCGCGAATGTCAGCATTGGGACACACAGGGGCGCCTGACCAAAAGCCTCGACGTGCTGGAAAACACCACGTTGTACCACTATCCGGACGATGAGGAGAGCCTGCCGTCGCGCATTACCGATGCGCTGGGCGGCGTGGTGCAACTGGCCTGGAACGGCCAGGGACTGCTGACGCGTTACACCGACTGTTCTGGCAGCGTAACCGCGTATGCCTATGATGCGATGGGGCAACTGACCGCGCGCACCGACGCCGAGGGCAACCTGACGCGATACCGTTGGGACGCCGCCGGTCGCCTGCAAACCCTGCTTCATCCGGACGGCAGCGAAGAGCAGTTTGACTGGAATGCGCAGGGGCAGTTGGCGAGCCACCGGGATCCGCTCGGCAGCGAAACCCGCTGGCGTTATAACTCGCTGGGTCTGCCGGTCAGCATCACCGATCGCATCAACCGTACGCGTCAGTATCACTACAGCCCACGCGGCTGGCTGATGCGGCTGGAAAACGGCAACGGCGGTGACTACCAGTTCAGCTATGACGCTAGCGGGCGCTTGCTGGCAGAACAGCGGCCAGACGGTCTGCATCACAATTACCATTACGACGCCGCCGGACTGCTGCATGAGCGCAGTGAAACCAGCGGGCAAACCCGTTCTGGCGAACTGGCGCAGCGGTATGAGCGCTTTCGTTTCGACGAGGCGGGTCAACTGGTGTGGCGCGGCAACGACAGCGCGGAATGGCAATACCAGTATGACGCTGTCGGCCGCCTGAATGCACTGACGCGCACCCCTACCGCCGCCGGCGTAGCGCTGGGTATCGCCGCCGACAGCGTGCGGCTGCAATACGACGCGGCGGGCAATCTGCTAACCGAACAGGGGATTAACGGCGAACTGCAATATCAGTGGGATGCGCTGGCCAATCTGCAGGCGCTGACGCTGCCGCAGGGCGATCGGTTGCAATGGCTGTATTACGGCTCTGGCCACGCCAGCGCGGTGAAGTACAACCAGCAACTGGTGAGCGAATTTACCCGCGACCGCCTGCACCGGGAAACCGGCCGCACGCAGGGCGCGTTACAGCAACAGCGCCAGTATGACGCATTGGGGCGTCGCCGTTGGCAAAGCAGCGGCTTCCTGCACGGGCAAATCGTCAAGCCGGAAGACGGTGCGCTATGGCGAGTGTTTCACTATACCGGCCGTGGTGAGCTGGAGGGTGTCAGCGATGCCCTGCGTGGCGATATCCATTACGGCTATGACGCCGAAGGGCGGCTGCTGCAACATCGCGAGAAAAATCTCGGCAAGCGGGGTCTGCGGCTGGTGTATGACGCCGCCGACAACCTGCTGGGCGAGAAAAGCCCGCATAGCGAGGTGGAAAGTCATTTGCCGCTGGCGGCGGTCAGCAACAACCGACTGCCGCAGTGGCAGCAATTATTCTACCGTTACGACGCCTGGGGCAACCTTGTCAGCCGCCGCAACGGGCTGTATGAACAACATTACCGCTACGACGCCGATAACCGTCTGATTCATGCCCAGGGGCGCGGGCCGGAAGGCGAATTTGTCGCGCACTACCACTATGATGCGCTCGGTCGCCGTAGTCGCAAACAGGTACAGCTGAAAGGCAAACCGACGGTCAGTACGCGCTTCCTGTGGCAGGGCTACCGGCTGTTGCAAGAACAGCGCGACGACGGCACGCGCCGCACCTGGAGTTACGACCCGGCCAGCCCGTGGACGCCGCTGGCGGCGCTCGAACAGGCCGGCAGTGGCCGCCAGGCGGATATTTACTGGTTGCACACCGATCTCAACAGCGCGCCGCTGGAAGTGACCGACGCCGACGGCCAGTTACGTTGGTCCGGGCAGTACGACACCTTCGGCAAACTGACCGGCCAGACGGTGGCCGGTGCAGCCAAACGCACCGGACCGGTTTACCATCAACCGCTGCGTTATGCCGGGCAGTACCAGGATAACGAAAGCGGATTGCACTATAATTTGTTCCGCTACTATGAGCCGGAAGTGGGGCGTTTCACCACGCAGGATCCGATAGGGCTGGCGGGGGGATTAAACTTATATGCGTATGTACCAAATCCATTAACGTGGATCGATCCGCTTGGGTTGAGTGGTGATAATGTATTTATACATTACACTGATAAAGCTGGCTTCGAAAATATAATGAAGACAGGTGTTCTCGAAGCGAACGCTAAAGGTAAGGTCTATATTACAGATATATTAATGTCTCCGAAGGATGTTATGAGGGATATTCTTATCAATGATCCTAAACACGTAGGGCGAGGAGATTATGCGATTATATTTAAAGCAGACTCTGTTCAAATGGGTAATATAAAATCATCTTCTGCTCTTGAGTATATACACTCGGGTAGAATAAAACTGAATGATGTATTATATTCAGGAACTAACCCATACTCTATAACATCTAAAATGGATTATGAGACGCGTAGGAAATTAACTACAAACCAGATGAATACAAGAGGTAAGTGTGGTGGATGAAGATGAAAAGGTAATAGCTATTTCACAGGGTGAGATCAGTGCGTTAAAGAAACTCATCATGTATGTTAAGTTCTCTTGTGATGATGTCGAATCGTTGCAATATGCAGGAAGCTATGCGATAAATAGCTTTTTTGATAAACTTATTGAAGCTGATTGCTTCGGTGAGCATGAAAAGAAATTTTATAGAAAAAGAAATTTAGATAATGAAAGTGTTATTATGAATAAAATAGAAAAATATCAAGACGAATCTATTAGCAAAATGAGTCAAGACACATTGCAAGAAGTGTTTAGAGAGTGTCTTCATCCATTTAAATCTGAATGAATGATATTATAATATTCGACTTGTAAACAAGAGAGAGTAACTTGAAGGTTACTCCCTCTCATTGTTATCTGATGGTGTTATTAATTTTTATAATCGCCACCTTGCCGGGCATCACGCTGATCGCCAGCGGTTGCCCGGTCAGGCCGCACTGCGTCAACCAGTCCCCCGCCAGATACAGCTCGCCGTTATCCCGTATCCAGTCCACGCCAATATTAGGATCAGCGTCCACTTCAAGTAATAGCCGCTGGATCTCTGCTTCATCAGAGATCAGTGTTATTATCAATCCATCCTGGTATGGTTCTATCTTAAATACAGCCCCCGCCACAAACCCCGCCTTGTTAATATCCCTGCTATCGATAATCAGCTCAGGAATAAACCCGCCCGTGGTTGCCTGAAGAATATGCGTCCCGTTCATACGCTTCCCTCCGCCTGAATAATCAATCTTCCCTGTTCAATATTTACCGTGGCCGGCTGGCCGGTTAAAAACCCCAGTTCTTCCAGCCAATAGCCCTTGATAAGCAGCTGTGGCGCGGGCTTCTTGATACCTCGGTTGGGCGAATAGCCCACGGTGTAGCAGCGTGTTGTCTTGGGTGCTTTATTTACGGTGGTGCCTGACTTAGAATCGCGCTTAGCCATGATAACTACCTCGAATAGTTGTTGTGGTGAGCGGCGTTGGTGTGTTGGTAGCACATCAGCGCCGCGCTACAGATCGCTTATCTCTCTCAGCTCTTCTTCTGGTCAACAGGCCGTATGGCCGACTCAACCCGGTGCTTCACAATCACCGCATCGATCAACTTGATCACGGTTTCCTGTTCTTCCGGTTGGCACTGGGCCAGCGCCTTAAACCGGTTCATTAGCCGCGTGTTGCTAATCGGTGCCTGCTCGTTAGACGAGCCAAGCAACAGATAATCAATCGTGGTGGTGAACAGCTCGGCCAGTTGAATGAGCTTGTCCGCCGCAGGGATGTGCATCCCCGCCTCATACTTGTTGTACTGCGAAAGCTGCAACCCAATCAGGGCGGCGACTTCCTTCTGTGTCTTGCGCTGCTGGTTATGTAGCTCTTTAAGCCGTTGACCAAACGCCCGGCGCTGTTCTTCGGTCTGCATAATCTCGTCTATCACGTCAGCCATATACGCAGTGCGCCGCCCGCCACCGGTATCCTGCCTTAACTGCTATGTGTGGCTTACCACGTATAATCCGCATTATGTCGTGCGCCCCCGCAGTGTGCATCGTGGCCCGGCGTGGCGCGCCGCTCGTAAACTCCCGCTGCTGTTGGCACCGGTGCTCACCTGGGCACTGGGGTGTGCCGCCGTCCGTGGCGGGGTGAGGTCGGTGTTGTTGGCCAAGGTCAACGGCCAAGGCGAAGTCGGCCAAAGGCCTCCGCTAAAAGCGTTGATGCCCGCCCAGGCAGGGCACGGTCATGCAAGCCTTGTACACACCTCAACCTCTGGTGCATCAGAGCGCCGCAGAACGTCGCTTGCGGGTTCTATGCCACCTGCGCCCGCAATCCGGCCCCGTCCCCCCGGCGGTGGGGCTGCTGGAGTGCCGTGGCCGGAGCCGGAAGGTCCAGCGTTACGCAGTAACGAAAACAAGGGGTTAACGGGAGTCGGTGGTGCCGTTATATTGCGTGAAGACGAAAAAACGCACGTCGGGGCTGTTGTGTTGCGTGGATGTTAAAAGAGTAACGGGTTATAGCCGGGAAACCAGTAACGGTGCGGGCGGTAGCGTGCCAAAAAGTACGATGACGTCGGGATCGTTCCTATGATCCGATCGGATTGCAGGGCGGGCTGAACCTGTATCAGTACGCGCCGAATCCGTATGGGTGGGTGGATCCGTTGGGGTTAACCCCTGACACATTAATACATTACACTACTGGGGATGGCTTGGCAGGGATATTGGAAAGTGGTGAACTCAGGGCTTTTTCTGGACCTATACATGCTCGTTTCGGGGATGGGCAATATCTGACTGATATTAGACCTGAACAGATCGGTGGCCGAACATTAAAAGATGCAGCTGGCACAGGAAAATTATCATTGGGTCAAGTGGCAAATAACCTCTATGGCGACTCCAGAAAGATTAACAGTATTTCCCATTACTTGGAAATTGATGTGACGGGTCTCGATGTTTCTGAACCAAGGAAAAATCCTTTCAGGATTGCTAATAATGGTAATCTGGATATCTCTAATCGAATAGTTAAGAGCAGGAAAAGTTGTGGAAATTGATAAGAGTTATTACCGAAGTAAATGTGAACTTCCTCAAGGCGAAGGGACGGTTATTACTGAGTTTTATGGTGAAGTAGCGACTCGGCAAATTACCATTTTTAATGGTATTATGTATTCATCTTCTTCGCTAGAGGATTGGGACGAAAATGTTGGTTATCTGTTGTATGATGGTAAAAAAAACGAGCTTGATTTACAGGAATCAGAAGTTATAGATGAGATGCAGTTCGAATATGAATGGGATAAAACTCTTTCCGATTCCGTTGTGAATTCTTACATCAGTTATCAAACTGGTGATGCAACCATTCCTATTTCTTCATCTCGTTTGATTATTCATATTGTAAATAACATGGGGAAATGGGGGAAGGGATTTGTTGTTGCTCTATCAAAGCGCTATCCAGTGGTAAAGAAAATGTACCAGGATTGGGTTAATGACGATAAGTCTTTTGCTCTAGGTAATGTTCAGTTCGTTGTTGTAGACGAGGTTGAGAATGTTTTCGTAGCAAATATGCTTGCCCAAAATGGGATTAAAAGAAATTACAAAGACAGTACGCAGTATATTTCCTATGAGCATCTTGAGAAATGTTTGTCACTTGTTGCTGACTTTGCTCTAGAAAAAAGATTAAGTATACAACTGCCTATGATTGGCGCTGGGCTTGGTGGTGGTGATTGGAATGTTATTGAAAAAATTATCAAAAATAAAATAGCAAGAAATAAAATAAAGTGTGATATTTTAAGGTTGTAGTATATGATAATGAATTCAATAGTTATTTTTTAGTATAAGACAGTCACTAACGACTGGCTTATACTTTTATTTTATTCCTATAGGTATTGATAATATCGAGATGTTTATCATTATTCCATGAAGTAATAACCTAATAACACAGATGGAATATATCTATTATTTTACTACAGACGGGGAGTACGCTTCACCTGCCCAAATTTGATAGTATTTCATGAGGTTAGAATTTGTGCGTGCGTGAACTGAATCCGATGCTGTGGATGGCTGTTTTTGGGATTAATAAAGGTAAGTTTTCCGTGATTAATATAAACTATGTTTTTCCAAAAGATATGTCAAGCCCAAGGGTAGATACCATGCTGATAAAGAGTGCGTTAGTCGTGATAATTAATCTGTTTATAATCGGCTGCAGGTAGACCCTGATTTTAAAAGGGAAATGAAAACGAAGTATCCTGGTTTGGTTGAGCCTGTGCAACCTAATGCCAAAGGAAAGTTTAGTAAGTATTCTCCACCTGACATGACTTGGCACCATGAAAATAGACCAGGTGGGTTAAGCTTGGTTGACTATAATGACCACCGGTCTTACCACAAAATCTATCACCCTGATGGGTCCGGGGGACGGAAAAAATGGGGTGGTGGTACAGATTGTCGTTAATAGGATGATGATATGAAAACAATTGATGGCTTCAAAGGGTTACTCTCTATTTATAAGGATCTGCCTAAAGTCGGTGGCTTCTTTGTCGATGAAGACTTTACTAATAGATCAGATCACATCGAGACTGCACGTTATTATCTTGCGGAGACGCCTGACGAAGATGATGACATGGAGGATGAGTACAAAACATGGCTCGAATACCCTACATTTAGGGCGATTATTGAGAATAAAATCGACCATAACCCAGCAGTTGGGGAAAAAGAGTTGTTACAAGCGGTCGTTTATTACCTCGAAAACGATGATTTTCAGGACTGAAAATCGAAAAATTTTGTAATCCAATAAAGACTTCTTTGCTGCCTTTCTGAACTCCTCATAGCACCCTGTGTGGATCCTATCCATGCAGGAGAGCACTCCATAAAGATCAGCACGTTACTGACATTGTTTCTTCTGCTGATGCCGACATCGGTGCTTGCCGGCACGGTACTCTATACCGATTCCCACCACCCTCCGAGCAACATCGATGCCTCGGTATCTGTGATTTATCTTGACGGCCCGGAACAGCTGCAGAAGCAAATGTTCGGCGAGCTGTCGTCAAACCTGGATGAAGCCGAGCGTCAGGCGTAAGGAAGGCAGTAACTCTAACATCAGCAGCGGCAGTATGACGCACTGAGGCGACGCACGAGCAAACGGTGACCTACAGGGTAAAATACCGGAAACGAAGTGCTTTTTATGGGAAGGGTACCGACTGCTGCAGGAGCAACGGGCGCGTAGGAAGTGACCGACGCCGACGACCAGTTACGTTGGTCCGGGCAGTACGACACCTTCGGCAAACTAACCGGCCAGACGGTGGCCGGTGCAGCCAAACGCACCGGACCGGTTTACCATCAACCGCTGCGTTATGCCGGGCAGTACCAGGATAACGAAAGCGGATTGCACTATAATTTGTTCCGCTACTATGAGCCGGAAGTGGGGCGTTTCACCACGCAAGATCCGATAGGGCTGAAAGGTGGGTTGAATTTATACCAGTACGCTCCTAACCCTCTTATGTGGATAGATCCTTGGGGATGGGCTTTTGGGGGCGTTGACTTTACTGGATCTCCAGATTTATTCCCTGTCAAAGGGAACCAATTAAATATTGTAGAAATAACAATGCAAGGTGCCCGAGGACGAGATTTCACGGAGGCATTTAAACTGGCTGGTATATCAAAAGTAGACGCCACTGGTTATACATGGCACCATTTAAATGATTTCGATCCTGTAAGTGGTAAAACAACCATGCAATTGGTAACAACATCAGCTCACGAAGCTACATTCCCTCATGCGGGTTCAGTTTCTCAATTTGAAAAGCACTTTAATTTACCTTCTCAGTCTTATGGCAGTGCAGATGCTGTTGCTATATCGCATTCGAAAGGTTGGTTAAAGGGCCGAATTCCTAAGGCGCTAAGGTCGGGGTGTTAAAATGAAAAATCCTTGTCAGAATTGTGAGAAGAATATTGATTTGTCAGATATTAAATCTGTAGAGAAAACTTTAGGTTATTCTTTCCCTGAAGCGTTTGTATCACATTACTTATCTTTTAATGGTGGAGTGCCCTCGAGGGCGTGGTGGGCTTGTGATGATGGTTGTGAACCTTTAGAAATAGCCGCTTTTAAACCATTTAAATATCATGAAATGACCAGTGATAATCCTAACTCATTGATCGATGGTTGTTATAATGAAATGATTAGAAAAAATGTAATCCCCTCAAACATAATACCGTTTGGAAATGACTGGGGAGGGAACTTTTTTTGCTTAAATAAAGATGATGATAGTGTTATTTTTTATGCAACAGACTCATTTGACCCGGAAGTATCTATGAGCAAGAATCATGAGGTATTGCAAAAGAAATTAACCTCTTCCTTTGACGAATTTATCAATGGATTAGTCGAAGAAGACGATTTAGAGTAAGGTATGTAAGTGTATGGAGGAGGATCCTTGTTGGGTCCTCCTTGGATATATTACAAAAGCATGTCCATTTTATGAAACTGAATAACCACCTGACCAGGCATCACGCTGATCGCCAGCGGTTGCCCGGTAAGGCCGCACTTCGTCAGCCAGTCCCATGAGCCGGAAGTGGGGCGTTTCACCACGCAAGATCCGATCGGATTGCAGGGCGGGCTGAACCTGTATCAGTATGCGCCTAACCCGCTGGGATGGATTGACCCGCTGGGCCTTTCAAGATATCCGGGTGTTGATTTCTCCGGTAGTGACGCCCTATATCCAGATGGCGTCAGCATAGTCAAAATTAAGCTAACAGGGGGACGATATGGAGACTTCAAAGCAGCAAATCAAATCGCTGGTTTTGAGAATGCCTCTGGGAATATTACGGGAAGATCTCACCCAACGGATTATACTTGGCACCATCTTGATGATTATGATCCCAAAACGAATACATCTACGATGCAACTGGTGAAGACGACAGCGCATGAAGAGTCTTTCCCTCACTCAGGGTCTGTTAGTCAGTTTGAGAAGCATCATGGTGTGAAGTACGAAACACCTGAAGCAAAGAAAGTTGCAAAATCATTTACTTGTGAAAAGTAGGAAAAGTGATGAGTAAAGATACACTGAACTTTTATGAAGATGATGAAGGAATGGTGGCACAGGTCGTTCTGGAAGGGTTTGGTTCTAACGAGGTTGACATCATATATCTCGAATCTGATGAGGTAGATCAGCAGTTAGAGGACTCCGTTGATTTTTTACGTGAGCATCAAAATGAGATGAGTAAGTCCGTTACAACGGCAATTAAAGCGTATATCAAGAATATCTATCATTCAGACTCTACAGGTTTGGAATTGATGAAAGTTTATGTATTCCCCGGGGAGCATGAAGAATTTGGATTGCTGTTCAGGTGGGAGGGAGATGTTGAGCATGGCGTGGGCGCTCGCTTGACTGCTCTTAACGTCGTTAAGGTTGGTTCCGCAGAGGTTGCTTTTGTTTAGATAAACTTTTGAGGTTTCCCTACCAGAATATGCGGATTTTTCCGGAGCTTTACGGTTTTGTCATTTTCTCTGAACAGCCTCTGCTGTCCTTTATAAAGGAGAACGGTATAGAGAAGGATTTGCTCGCCTTTATGACAACTAATGATGAGGCTGACAAGTTGACCGAAGCGGGGATCATCGTCCCTATTTTTGACGTGTCTGAAGGCTTGTATGAGGTGTCCTTGCAGTGCTCAACGCTTGCAAAGAACATCTCCAAACTTGGGATGTTCAAGTCAGAGGGGAAATTGAGCATCTGCGGTATGGGATACTTGGCGGATTTTGATGTAGAAGCCTTACGTAACAGAGAGAAAATCCAAGATTTTTCGGTCCCTCAGGGCGTGTTTGAGTTGTTCTGTGCCATTGATGAATCCAATCAGAAAATTTCATTAATTTTGGATTAGCTAAGGTGCTAATGAGCCTGATGAAATTCGAAGCCTTGGTACTGGCATGTTATGAAGAGGACGATGTGCTCACTGTTGCTCTGGGTGATAATGAGCAGTCACCTGAGAGTTATCTAATCATTACTCGGTTGGATGATGAAGATAATGACTCAATTGATGAGGGGATCGGCCTGCAAACATCACAGTCCGCTTATGAAGCATCGGCAGCGATCGAGAAAGTGATTTTGCATTCTGATCGTTTAGATGTGGTTATCACACCTGATTCACACGAGCATTTCGGTTGCTCGAGGCTCGAAGGTGTGTTCTCTGAAACGGTGCGTAATACGCCTGAAAAAATTGCTCTGTTGCGAAAGTATCTTGAAGCAATTTTCAACGGTAGTAAGACGACCCTTGTCTTTTCATGAGATTAAAATTTTCATAATCCAATAAAGACTTCTTTGCTGCCTTTCTGACCATGTCGTAGCACCCTGTGTGGATCCTATCCATGCAGGAGAGCACTCCATAAAGATCAGCACGTTACTGACGTTGTTCCTTCTGCTGATGCCGACATCGGTATTTTCCGGCACGGCACTGCTTACCCTTACGACACGGCTGTCCGTCTGATGCTGCCAGAAGAATGATCACCATCCTCCTTGAGCTACCCACCACTATAAGTGAATTGCCTGCTGGCGCAGGCAATCCCAATCTCATTCCCAGACTAGTTCAGCTTCGCCTTGGCGAAGTCGCTGCCGTTGACGTCAACCACGTAGCCACTGAGGTTGTTGCGGGTGGCGTAAAACACCTTGCCGGTGGCCAGCGGTAGCCAGGGCACCTGTTTGGCGAACACCTGTTGTGCCTGCTGGTAGAGTTTGTCGCGTTCGGCAGGCGCCGACACGTTAATTGCCTGCTGGATCAGGCGGTCATAATCCTTATCACACCAACGGGCGACGTTAGCGCCGCTTTCCACGCCGGCACAGCCCAGCAGAGTGGCAAAGTTGTCCGGATCGCCGTTATCAGACATCCAGCCGTACAGCGCGCTTTGCTGCTCACCCTTGCGTAGCCCTGCCAGATACTGACCCCATTCCCAGGTAACGATTTTGGCCTTGACCCCGACCTTTGCCCAGTCGCTCTGGATCATTTCGGCGATGCGGCGCGAGTTCGGGTTGTAAGGGCGCGCGACCGGCATTGACCAGATATCGGTTTCAAAGCCCTTTTCCAGCCCGGCCTGCTTGAGCAGTTCGCGCGCCTTTTGCGGATCGTAGGCGTATTCCGGCAGCTTGCCGTTGTAGCCCAGCATACCCGGCGGCAACAGCGAACTGGCTGGCGTGCCGCTCTCTTTGAACACCGCGGCGACAATCGCCTTTTTGTCCACCGCGTAGCTCAGCGCCTGGCGCACCAGCACGTTGTCGAACGGTTTTTTCTGCGTGTTGAACGCCAGATAGCCGACGTTCAGGCCGTCGATATTGTGCAGTTGCAGGTTCTTGTCGTGCTTGATGGCCTCGAATTGCTCCGGCAGCGGTGCCGGAATAATCTGGCATTCATTGGTTTTCAGCTTGGACAGCCGGGTCTGCGCATCGGGCGTGATGGAAAATATCAGGTGTTTGCTGGCGACTTCGCCCTGCCAATAGTGCGGGTTGGCGATGTAGCGGATCAACGAGTCCTGCTTGTACTGTTGCAGCGCGTAAGGACCGGTGCCGATAGGCCAGTTATCGACGTTCTCCGGCGTGCCTTTCTTCATCATCGCATCGGCATACTCAGCCGACAGGATCGAGGCGAAGTCCATCGCCCAGTCGGCAAGGAAAGCGGCATTAGGCTGGCTGAGGGTAAAGCGCACGTGGTTGTCGTCCAGCGCTTCCACTTTGGTGATCAGCTTGTCCAGTCCCATATCGTTGAAGTAGGCATAATTGCCGCCGGAGACCTGGTGATATGGGTGATTAGCGTCTTTTTGGCGCATCACCGTGAACACCACGTCTTCGGCGTTGAAATCGCGAGTCGGGGTAAAGAATTTATTGCTGTTGAACTTCACCCCCTTGCGCAGGGTGAAGGTATAGGTTTTGCCGTCGGGGCTGATGGTCCAGTCGGTCGCCAGCGAAGGGGCGGGCGTTTTGTCGCTTTCACGCAGCGTCACCAGGCGGTTGTACAAGACCTGCGACGTGGCGATAAACGTCGGGCCGGAGCTGGACAGCTGCGGGTTGAACGATTCCGGTGATGCCACGGTGCAGTACACCAGCGTATCAGAGGCGGCCAGGGCGCTGCCTGCCGACAGGAGGCCGGTTCCGGCCAGCAACAGACTTATGGTTTTATGTTTGAACAGCATATGGATGATAACCCTCTGAATGATGACTGGCGACGCGCCGTCAGCCCAGAGCCGCGAACTCCGCCCGAATTTCCTCCTCCGGCAGATCGATGCCGATGAATACCAGCGTGCTCTGCCGCTGCTCTTCGGGCAGCCATTCACGATCCCAGTCGGCGTTGTACAGCCGCTGAACCCCCTGGAACAGCAACCGGCGCGGGTCGTCTTTGATTGACAATATGCCTTTATAACGTAACAGGTTATCAGCGAATTTTAGCAATAAACCTTCCATCACGTCGGAAATCTGCATCAGTTCCAGCGGCTGCGGGTGGTGGAGCACTATCGAGCGGATATTGTTTTGCGGTTGCGCAATGCGCCGGAACAGCGGCGTCGGCGCGCTGAGGCTCAGTTGGTCGTTCAGCACAAAGCCTTCGATGTCGAACAGCACGTTCAGATCGATATTGCCGTGGGTTACCTTATAAATCGGCGCGCGGGCGTTCATCGACTGCAAGCGCTGGATCAGCGGCTCGTTGTCGCTTGCGAGGTCGGTTTTGGTTAGCAGAATGCGATCGGCGTAGCCCACCTGGGCCTGCGAAATGGTGAACTCACTGAGCTGTCGATCGGCGTGTACCGCGTCCACCAGCGTAATAATGCCGTCCAGCAGAAAGCGCTCGCAAATAATCTCATGTGAGAAGAAGGTCTGGGTTATCGGTCCCGGATCGGCCATGCCGGTGCATTCGATGATCAGGCGGTCGAACGCCAGCTCGCCGTTGTCGACGCCGTCCAGCAGATCGAGCAGCGCATCCGCCAGTTCGTTGGCGCGGCTACAGCAGATGCAGCCATTGCTGAGCGTGGTGATGCGGCTGGCGCGGTCGCCAATCAACGCGTTGTCGATCGGCACTTCGCCGAACTCGTTTTCGATAACGGCAATTTTATGGCCGTGGTTTTCATTGAGGATATGGCGGAGCAGGGTGGTTTTGCCGGCGCCCAAAAAGCCGGTCAGAATGGTGACTGCGATGGGTTTCATTGCGGATCCTTTTAACAACAGCGCATGCCGCCTTTGCCGTCGCCGCCGTAGCGGGCCTGCTGGCGTTCACGGAAGAATTCTTTGTATGTCATCACCGGTTTGTCCGGATGATTGTCCTGCATATGTTGAACATAGGTATCGTAATCCGGCACGCCGACCAGCATCCGCGCCGCTTGCCCAAGATATTTTCCTGCCTGACCAAGATTGCCGAACATTGTTTTTCTCCTGGGAAAGAAAGGTGAAAACGGGCGCCGCATGCAGCGCCCGTGGTTAAGGTTATTATGCAGGCAAATTGCGCTTAATGCTGCGGCGAAACTTTGACCTCGCCCTCAGAGTTGGCGGATGACTGCTCCGGAACCGCTACGTAAGGCGTTTCCTGGTCGCTGCGCTGCGGGTTTTTATGCGCCGCCAGCGCCGTTTTGATGCCATAGAAGATGATGCTGTACACCACCAGCAGGAACATGATGCTCAGCCCGGCATTGGTGTAGTTGTTCACCACGATATGGTTCATGTTGGCAATCTGCTGTGCGCTCAGGTCTGCACCACCAGCGGCAATCTTCTGCTTATATTCGTTGGCGAGGAAGAAGAAGCCTTCCAGCTGCGGATTGTCGCTGAACAGTTTCAGGCCGAGCGCATAGGTGGTGCAGATCAGCAGCCACACCGCCGGCAGCACCGTGACCCAAATGTATTGGGTGCGCTTCATCTTGATCAGGACTACGGTACTGAGTACCAGCGCGACGGCGGCCAGCATCTGGTTGGAGATGCCGAACAGCGGCCACAGGCTTTTTGACGCCGCCGAGCGGATCGACCACCCCTTGATACAGCAGATAGCCCCACAGCCCGACGCAGCCGGCGGTGCCAATAATGCCGGCCACCAGCGAATCGGTTTTCTTCAGGAACGGCACAAAATTGCCCAGCAGGTCTTGCAGCATAAAGCGGCCGGAACGGGTACCCGCATCCAGTGCGGTCAGAATGAACAGCGCTTCAAAAAGAATGCCGAAGTGATACCAGAAGCCCATATCCGCCGCCGGCATGATCTGGTGGAACACGTGCGCGATACCGACTGCCAGCGTTGGCGCGCCGCCGGCGCGGTTCAGTACCGACGGTTCGCCGATGTCTTTTGCGGTTTGCAGGATCTGTTCCGGGCTGATGACAAAGCCCCAGGAGCTGACGGTGGCGGCAGCGTGAACGGTCACGTCTTTCAGCTGTGCCATGATCATCGGTGCATTATCGCCACCCAACTGGTGCAGGTTTGGCATGGTGATGCCTAACGCCGCCGGAGGGGTATTCATGGCGAAGTACAGGCCAGGTTCGATAATCGACGCCGCGACCAGCGCCATGATTGCCACAAAGGACTCCATCAGCATGGCGCCATAGCCGATGTAGCGCGCATCGGTCTCACAGGCCAGCAGCTTCGGCGTGGTGCCGGAGGCGATCAGCGCGTGGAAGCCGGAAACCGCGCCACAGGCGATGGTGATGAACAGGAACGGGAACAGCGAGCCTTTCCACACCGGCCCGGTGCCGTCGACAAACTGCGTCACCGCCGGCATTTTCAGCTCGGGGTTGAGGATCACGATGCCGATTGCCAGCCCGACGATCACGCCGATTTTTAGGAAGGTCGCCAGATAATCGCGCGGTGCCAGGATCAGCCATACCGGCAGCAGGGCGGATACAAAGGCATAGCCGATCAGCGTATAGGTGATGGTGGTATCTTTAAAGGTCAGAGCCGGTCCCCAGTAAGGGTCATGGGCAATCACGCCGCCAAACCAGATCGACGCCACCAGCAGCACGATGCCGATCACCGAGACTTCACCCACCCGGCCAGGGCGCAGGAAGCGCATATACACGCCCATAAACAGTGCGATTGGCACCGTCGAACAGACGGTAAACACGCCCCACGGGCTTTCCGCCAGCGCTTTCACCACGATCAGCGCCAGCACCGCCAGGATGATGATCATGATCATAAAGCAGCCGAACAACGCGATGGTGCCGGGCACCGGGCCCATCTCCTTTTTGATGATCTCGCCCAGTGACGCGCCGTTGCGGCGTGACGAGATAAACAGCACCATAAAGTCCTGCACCGCGCCGGCCAGCACCACGCCGCCCAGCAGCCACAGGGTGCCCGGCAGGTAGCCGACCTGCGCCGCCAGTACCGGGCCGACCAGCGGGCCGGCGCCGGCGATTGCCGCAAAGTGGTGGCCGAACAGCACGTTTTTGTTGGTGGGCACGTAGTTCAGGCCATCGTTATTGACCACCGCCGGCGTGGCGCGGCTGGCGTCCAGCTTCATCACCTTACTGGCGATGTACAGGCTGTAATAACGATAGGCCACCAGATACACCGCGATAGACGCGACGATGATCCACAGTGCGCTGATGTGTTCGCCGCGGCCGCAGCGCCACGACGCCGAGACAGGAGGCGCCGAGCACTCCCAGCAGCATCCACGGTAAATGTTTGGAGTATTCCCTCTGGTTTCATGAGGTGTCCTTATTCCAATCTGCAAAAAATGTATTAATTAATCCGCTTATTGATTTTCTGGACCGTCAGTGGCCCGTGTGCGGATCTCGACGTGGGTGACCCCAGTGGTAAGGGGCAGGTTTAGGAACAGCTCATCATGGCCTGTGTTGACAAGCGATGGCAGGCGAATTTCAGTAAGCGGTTTGATCGGCAGATTGAGCGGTTGAAAACGTCGGGTGAGCGGTTAGCGCACTGGCCGGGGCACAAGCCCCGGCGAACACGTTAACTGCCGCAGACTTCAAACAGCAGTTGGCGTAACCAGCGATGGCTGGCGGCTCGCCAGGCGTGCTAACACACCCGGCTGGCGTGTACCGCGTCGGGAAAGATGGCAGTGGTAAAGATATGACCGTCGACCTGCAGCTGGTTGTCGGGCAACCGTTCGACCGCATATTCCGTCGCCAGATAGTGGTGGAAATTATTCACGTCGGCGAGACTGCGAAAACCGATCAGATCGTAATAAAACAGCGACGCCATCAATTCGCGGTGTTGCGGAATGGTTTTCAACAGCGGGACGGAAGGAAACGGCAGCGCAAAAAAAGAAGCCGCAGGGGTTGAGCAACCCTTGCTGTTTCAGCGCGGCGCCGCATGGCAGCAGTTGGTAATCATCGACGCAAATCAGGTCGCTCGGACAGACGTAATCGCAGGCGATGGCCGCGATATGCTGGCTAATCTGACAATAGGCCTGATAATTTTCGGCCGAAAAGTGCGCGAGTTCGGGCCGCTGGTGAAACACCGGCCATAGCCCATCGTGATAATAGCCCTTGATAGTGGTAATGAAACTCGCGGGCGGAAAAAGGAAAGGTAACGAATTGATAACCGTCGCGTTGGTGGTCGTCGATCGGCCGATATTCCGCCTCGGCGAAGGTTTGCACATCGCCATTCCAGCCCAGCCATACCCCTTGGTGCTCGTCGACCCAATCGGTCAGCGAATAGTCATTTGCCGCCGCGACGATATCGTTGGCATCGCAGTGTTTATTCGAAATCAGAACCAGACGAGACATAGTGGTTTCCTTGGTGTGCCTATAACATCCAGGCCATTTCAGTGTCGGTAATCTGCTGTTCAAACTGGCGTAATTCGGCGCTTTTACAGGTGTGCCACAGTGAGCCGAACGCCGGGCCGAACAGCGCCTGCAAATAGGCGTTTTGCCTGAACAGTTCCAGCGCCTGCGGCTGGTTGAGCGGCAGCGGTGCCGCCTGCGGGGTAGCGTGGCCGTCACCGGTGGCGGCCGGCGGTAACGGCGTGGGATTTTCCAGCCCATACAGCATGCCAGCCAGGATGGTGGCAACGGCCAGGTAGGGGTTGGCATCGGCGCCGGCCAGGCGATACTCCACGCGCTGATTGGCGTTGTCGGCGCAGGGCAGGCGCAACGCCACGGTACGATTGTTGTAACCCCACGAGGCGCACAGCGGCACGTGCATGTCGGGGCGAAAACGCCGGAAGGCGTTGATATTGGGGGGCGAGGATCGCCATCGACGCCGGCATCAGTGCCAGCATGCCGCCGATAACCTGGCGCATGGTGCTGCTGAGCGTATCCGGCTGGCTGGCCAACCAATTGTGTCCCTGGGCATCCTGCAGGCTGATATGGAAGTGCAGGCCGCTGCCGGCGGCCCTTCGCGCAGGGTTTGGCCATAAAGCAGGCGTGCTGGTGATGCTTTTCCGCCAGCTGACGCGTCAGGCGTTTCAGCGCCAGGATCTGGTCACAGGCCTCCAGCACTTTACTGCTGTGTTGCAGATTGAGTTCATATTGCCCGGCTGCGGCCTCGGCCACCACGCCGGTCAGCGGTATCGTCTGCAATTTGGCATGATGCGCGATGTCATCGAGCAACGCGCCGTGACACTCTGGCGCATCAACCGAAAAATTCTGCGTCAGGCTGGGTTGCGCCATGCCCGGTAGCTGATGCGGCGCATGCAGATAAAACTCCAGCTCGGCGGCGATCACCGGGTAATAGCCCAACCGATGCAGGCGGTGTAATACACGCTCCAGCACCACCCGCGGTTCAATACGGCAGGGATCGCCGTTGGTTTCGCGCATTGTCAGCTGCAGTTGCGCGATATGCTGCGGATCTCGGGCGCAAGGGCGCAGCGTGCCGGGCACCGGCAGACACAGCCGGTCGGGTTCCCCGGCATGCTGGCCCAAGCCGCTGTCTTCAATCACCTGACCGTTTAAATCCATGGCGTAAATCGACTGTGGGAAATAACAACCATTTTGCAAAGAAAATAATGCGCTGACGGCAATCCGTTTGCCGCGAAATTGGCCATTTAGATCGTTGAGATAAATATCCACCAATTCAGTGTCGGGATAACGTTGCAGATAGTCTTTTATTTCCTGACTGAATTTTTGCTGCGGCGCTGGTGGTGTTGGCGTTAATAACGCATGAAAATCAATGATATTAGCGTACATAAAACCCCCGGTTATTTAACGCGTCAGTCATAGGGGGAATCAGTGGGGAATAATAACCGGCAACGCAAAAGTATAAACGCATGGGTATTTGTCTCATCATGCCATTATGGCGATGAGATAATGTTATCCGGCTATTTTCCTGCCGTCTGTAAAAACGCCATAATGATTGGCAGCGCGGAAATAAAAATAGTGTAAATCTCCCCGCCGTACGGTGCGGGTATATTCGGCAAGGGGAGAGTGTCGCGCCGCCAGGCTTGCTTAATGGCGCAGGCCAAGGCTCGCCAGCGTGGTTTGCCGAATGCCGCTGCGGCTGTTGATGTACAACTGTTCCCGCCCCAGTTCCAGCATCCCCAGCGCCCCGCCGCTGGCGATGGCGAACGCGCAAAAATCGATGTCCAGGCTGTTGCCATGCAGTGCGTCCTGCGGGTCGCCGGGCGTATGGCCGCAGATCAGATAATCGACGCCGGCGATCGGCCGTTGCAGGTTGTTGATATAACGTTCTCGCCCCCAGATGCAGGCCTGCTTCACCGCGTGGTCGCCCCGCCTGCAAACGACGGTAGAAGGTGTCGATATCATCGATCTCCCGGCGGCACTTCGGCATGCAAAATTGCGTAGCGTCGTCGCCCGGTCTGCAAGGCAATTGTCCACGGCATCGGTTGCATCAACTGCTGACAATAGCGTTGCTGCTGTGGGCTGAGGTGGAAAAACCACTCGCCGCCGTCAATCTGCCACATCAGTTGCAAATCCAGCGCCGGCTGCTGGCGTTGCCTGGCAGCACACCACTCCAGCGCCCGAGCTTCGTGATTGCCGCGTACCGCATAAAACCAGTCCTTCGTCAGTAGCTCCAGGCACGACAGACTGTGCTCGCCGCGATCGATCAGATCGCCGACCGCGATCAGGCGGTCATGCTGGCGATCGAATGCCACATGATTGAGCAACGACTGCAACGGCCGCAGGCAGCCCATGCAGATCGCCAACGGCAAAATCACGGCCGTGGCGATTGACATCAAGGGTGACCATCATGTTTGGCCCTCCTTATGGGAGAACCATAAAGTATAACTCATCGCCGTAAGCACAGAGCGGCTGGCGACGGCAAAGGTCGATTAAAAAGGGGCACCGCAGCGCCCCCGATGTTGCTTACTTCAGAGCAATCCGGATCACGTCATCCGGATCTGTAGCTTCTTTCTCGCGGCTGGCAGCCTGCTTGACGCTGACGTACAGCGTCTGGCCGTCCGGTGACAGCGCCAGGCTGTTCGGGTGGGTTGGCGTTTTGACGGTGCGCAGTACCTGGTAGGTTTTGGCCGTCGATCACGCTGACTTCGCCAGCTTCGCGGTGGGTGACATAGACCTCGTTACGCGCCGGGTTAAACAGCACTGCCAGTGAGGTTGGCGCCTCGATTTTGTGCAGGATAGCCGCCGTTGTTGGTGTCGACCACCCAGCACCTGCGGCTGTTTGGAGTCGGTGATGAACGCACGATGGTTCGCCGGATCCAGGCTGATGTTCAGGAAGAAGTGCTCTTTGGATTGATCCAGTTTGTTGCGCGTCAGGATCTTGTTGGTTTTGGTGTCGATGGTCACCAGCTCGCCGTCGGCGTTGGTCACGTACAGGCGACCAGCGTCGGCGTCCAGCGCCAGGCCGGTGCCATACTTGCCGGTGTTGGCGATGGTGGTGCGCAGCGTCAGATCCTTGCCATCCACTACCCATACCACGCTGGATTCACCCAGACCGGTGATATACAGGGTGTCGGTATTGGCGTCGACCACCAGTTCACGCGGCGCCAGCGGTTTTACGCTGTCGGAACGCTTGCGTGCATCGAGCACCAGACGGCCTTTCACGTTGCCACTGTTGGCGTCGATAGCGGTAACGCTGCTGTTGACGGTGTTGCCGAAATACAGCGTATTGGTTTTGCCGTTGATCGCGGCACCAAACGGTTTGAGGTCGTTATGGATGATCTGGGTCACGTCCAGCGTGGTGGGATCCAGACGGTATACCACGCCGCCCTTATCCAGCTTACGGCTCTGCGAGGTAGCCAGATACAGCGCGTTTTCGCTTTGGCTATAGGCCATTTCATAGGCGCCCTTGCCAATCGGTTTACGCAGCAGTTCCGTGTCGGTCTGTGCTTGCGATGCGCTAGAAAACAGCAGGCTGGTGAGTAGCATCAGTGGGAAAACCGCACGCCCGCCGAAGCGACGACCGGTTGTCATCACAGTGTTCATAACATCTCCATATGGTTAATTGTGTTGTGGCCGCCGGCGGAGGCCGAACGGCGAAAACAGCTCAACATTGAATTAAAAGTACGACGACGCCGGGCACGTCATGGCGCGCCCGGCTTTATATTTGAGAATAATAATCATTATTTATTGGAAAGGGCAGCTATTTTGCCGCCGATACTGCCCGAGCGCACATTGCGTACCGTACAGGCCTACCGTGCGGGGGCGAACACGGCGCGCAAACAGCCGTCGGTTTTATGCTTGAACATCTGGTAGCCCAGGGGGGGCCTCCTCTAGCGAAAAGCGATGCGTCGCCATCAACGCCGGGTTCATTTTCCCTGCGGCAACCAGATCCAGCAGCGTCGGTACATAACGCTGGCCGTGCTGCTGGGCGGTACGAATGGTCAGGCTTTTATTGATCATCAGCCCGACCGGAAACTTGTCCATCACGCCGTAAACGCCAAGAATGGCCACGGTACCGGCCTTGCGGCAACAGTACAGTGCCTGACGCAGCGCGGCGCCGACGTCGGTTTGCAGGTGTAGCAGCTGTTTGGTGCGATCGTAGATCTGGGTCAGCCCTTCGCCTTTGGCTTCCATGCCGACGGCGTCAATACAGCTGTCAGGGCCGCGGCCGCCGGTCAGTTCCAGTAACGCTTCCGGCACATCGACCTGGGTATAATCCAGCGGAATGGCGCCGAAGGCGTTTTGCGCAAACGCCAGCCGCTCCGGGAGGCGATCGATGGCGATCACCTTTTCGGCGCCCATCAGCAACGCGCTTTGCTGCGCCATCAGGCCGACGCCGCCGCAGCCCCACACCGCAACGATATCACCAGGGTGAATATTGCAGAAATCGGCGCCCATATACCCGGTGGGCGCCGCATCGGACAAAAATAGCGCCTGCTCATCGCTGACGCCGTCCGGGATGACGAAACAGTCATTATCGGCAAACGGCACGCGTACGTATTCGGCATGCGAACCGGCATAGCCGCCAAAGGCGTGGCTGTAGGCATAGATACCGGCGGTGGGATAGCCCAGCGCCGGTTCGCCCAGCTCGGGCTGCGGGTGGGTATTGTCGCAGCAGGAATACAGCTGGTGCTGACAGTACCAGCAGGAGCCGCAGACGATGAATGACGGCACCACCACGCGCTGGCCGACTTTTACACGTTTGACCTCACGCCCGATGTCGACAATTTCGCCCATAAATTCGTGGCCAAGAATATCACCGTCTTTCATGCTGGGGATCAGCCCGTCGATCACGTGTAAATCCGAACCGCAGGTGGTAGTCAGCCCAACTTTGACAATCGCGTCTTTAGGGTTGAGTAGCGTGGGGGTCGTTCACCGTTTCGACACGCAGGTCATTGACCCCGTTCCAACACAGTGCTCGCATTACGCCTCCTTCTTCGCTCGGTCAGCGCCGACCGGCTGTGGCGAAACCCGCGGGATTTCACCGGTTTCGGCCAGGCTCTTAAAGCGGTGCAGCGCTTTGCTGACGATCTCTTTTGGCACCACGTTTAACCAGTCGGCGATTTTTTTGCCCATTTCACCGCCGGGGGGGCTCAAAAATAACCCGCAGGGAAAGTTCGGTGCCTTTCGCGGCGGGAGCTTCGCGGAACAGCAGGCTACCTTCGTTTGGCAGGTCGGCGCCTTGCAAGGATTGCCAATAGATGGCGATGCCGGGTTGCAACTCGGTGATGCGATTTTGCCAATACCATTTTTGGCTCAGCATATCTTCCACCATCCAGCTGGATTCGCGTTCGTTGAGGATATCGACCTTGGCGAAGTGGGACATGATCAGTGGCAAGGTGTGCGGATCGCACCACAGCCGTTGCAGTTCCAGCGCCGGTTTGCCGATGGTGATCCATCGGTTGACTTCAACCGCTTTGCTTTTGTTTTTAACGCCTTCGACGTTCAGTTGAGCGTGTTGCATAACTCTCCTCGTCGTTGACACAGGCCGGGTTAAATACAGTCTGCGGTGTTCGGGATCTTCCTGTGGGTTATTTCCTTATGATTAAAGTTAAGCAAAAACTCAGGATTTTTCCTGCCGTTACGTTTGGCTGGCGGGGGCGAGGCGTGAAAGATAATGCAGAACAAAGAGGGACCGCAGCTGGATTGTGGTGTTAACGTTGTCCCGTTCGAGAAGAATGTTATCGGTAATAAAACAGCCTGTTATTAGCTTAACCAATCCCGAGGTATTTCATCTCAGCTGATTATTTCATGATTTATCAGTAAAATGAGTGCCCCAGCCAGAAATAAAAATATTCCTTGATATATCAATAGGGTAAGGTCTAGCCTGATCCAGGATTGCAACTTTTTTGAAGCGTGCTCCTGTACAAAATCATACGTTTTTTTATCCAACCACTTATTGCGCTGTGTTTTTATTTTTCTGTTGTTCAATATCCAGCGGAACCAAAGCGTTTTCATTGAAAGGCCAACAAAACCGAGGTTATCAGCCAAGACAACATAAGAAGGAACAAGATGGCCGCTACCCACGTAATGATGGTAAAAGGTATTAAACTCATCTCGATGGCGGCGGTAAAGCACATACTGAATCACTGCTAATAGCAGGACGATAAAAACGCATAAGATAACAACAAGTTTCATCATTCCCCCCAAATAAAGTCGGTCAGATAATCTGCAGCATAACCACCGACTGCCGAGCCCGTTGCGCCCCCGATGGCCGCTCCTGCCACGCCACATGCAAGTGCTCCAATGCCAACGCTCACCGACCCCGATACTATTGCACAGGCCCCCATACCGATCGCAGATCCAAAGCGACCGCCGACAATACCAGTAGCCGTACTTGCAGCAAAGTTACCATAGCCCTTCACGGCAATTTTCCCGCATTGCTGCTTTCGGCCGCTAGTGCAGGCGTTATACACTTCGTTAGTGGTATTCAGCCCGGCGAGCCCGATGCCGATCCAACCGCCGGTTTTCATAAATCTGGCTGCTCGGCTGGCACTGTCGAGATAGTTCGAATATCCCTTGATCGCGCCACATGCTGCCGCTATCGCCGCGGCCAGAACGGCAAAAACATGCGGCTCCTCACATATTTTGCATAAACCCCGAGACGGCAAAAAAACGGTAGTCATCCCGCAAAAAGCGGGAAGTCGCGTCACTCTTTTTATGGTTATATGGCGTTGCGGTGAGAATCAATTAAACAACGTATTGACCTGGCCGGTTTTATTAGCGATTACCGCTGCCAGAGTCAGGCCATGTTATCAGGTGGCCATGACGATAAACCGCATATGTTCACCAACATTAAAAGAGCCAGGGTATGAAAAAAACAACCGCAGTGGTGAGTGATAGTTATGTCGTAGTCAGCGTGCGAGAAAAAATTGGCTATGGTTTTGGCGATATGGCCTCGAATCTTTCTTTTGGCTTCGTCTCCCTGTTTTTGCTTTATTTTTACACCAATATTTACGGTATCAGCGCCACCCAGGCCAGTCTGATTTTTGTTATTGCCAGGGTTATCGATGCCTTGTTCAATATTGCCGTTGGGTTCTTTATCGATAAAACGCAAACGCGCTATGGGAAATTAAGACCCTATCTGCTTTTTGGCGCGGTACCGTTAGGTTTATTAACCCTGTTTTGCTTTTACACACCGGATACCGATCATAAGTTCTATTTTGCACTGTGCTCTTACACCCTTTATTGTCTGGCTTATACTGCGGTTAATACGCCGTATTCGGCCATGACCAATATGCTGACCCAGCATGAAGGATCGCGCGCATCGCTGTCGGTGTACCGCTTTGTGTTTGCCATTTTGGGCTATCTGGTGGTGTCGACCTGCGCCGATCTGCTGATTTCGCGTGTTACCGATCAAAAAATGGGGTATGTTTTTGCCGTCAGCTGTTTTGCGCTATTGGCGACCTTTCTGTTCCTTGCCTGCTTTGGCATGACCCGAGAGCGGGTAAAGGTACAATTGCAGTCCCCGACGTTAAAAGAAATGATCAAGGCGGTTTCCGGTAATATGCCGCTGATCAATCTTTCCCTGTTTACCGTATTCTTTTATATCGCCTACACCGTTTGGATGGCGATTGCGGTGTATTTCATCAAGTATATCATTAGTGATGAGTCGTTCACCTCCGAGTTTTTTGCCATTCAGTCCGCCGCCTATATTTTGGGTACGGTGATTTCAGCCAGGTTGATCGCCATGATGGGTAAAAAATACATGACATTATTGGCGCTGACCATTGGGGTTGTCGGCCTGTTTGGTCAATATATTTTTGCTGGTGAAAACATTTATTTAATTATGGCCGGCGTGTGTCTGTTCAGTATTACTCTGGGTATGGGGTTTGTTTCGATGTGGTCAATGATTGCCGACACCGTTGAATATGCGGAATGGAAACATGGCGTCAGAACCGAAGGGGCTATTTACGGATTCTTTAATTTTATTACCAAAATCGCCATGGCGATCGGCGGCGGCTGTGCCGGCATTATGCTCGACTATTTCAATTACAGTGCAGAAAGTATCAGTGAACCTGCGCGTAATGGCATCAATCTGATGATGACCATCTTCCCCGGCCTGATGTTTATTCTCGGTATGGTATTTGTGGTGTTTTATACCTTAGATGAAAAAACCTACCGTGAAATTATTAAAAAAATAGAACTGGCCAAGCAAAACCTCGCGTAACTCAAGGTGATTCTTATGAAAAATGATTTTTCCGCCACGCTTGCTACCATGACTACGGAAGAAAAGGTGGCGCTGTTGACTGGCCAAGGGTTGTGGCGCACGGCGGCGTTGCCGCGACTGGGTATTGAAAGCCTGGTGATGACCGACGGCACCTACGGCGTGCGTTACAGTGCCAGCCAGATCGATGGCGGGGAAAATTGGTGCATTACCGATTTCCTGTCGGTTGTCGGCCAAAACGCAGCAGAAAGTCATCAGGAGGCCGCCGGTGGTTCCGAAGCGCTGTTCAGCTATTCGCGCCCGGCGACCTGCTTCCCCAACGGTTGCAGCCTGGGGTGCAGTTGGGACGTTGATCTGGCTTACCGCATGGGGCAGGCGCTGGCTCACGAATGCCAGGAGATGGGGGTTGGCATTCTGCTCGGGCCGGGCATCAATATTCGCCGCACGCCGTTAGCCGGCCGCGGTTATGAATACTATGCGGAAGATCCGCTGGTGAGCGCTGATATTGCCGCAGGCTTGATCAACGGCTTGCAGGATGAAGGGGTCGGCGCCAGCCTTAAGCACTTTGCCTGCAACAATTCGGAATATCGACGAACCGAAATGGATTCGCAGGTGGGGGGAGCGTGCGCTGCGGGAAAATCTACCTGGCCGGTTTCAAGCGTGTCATTGAAAAAGCCAATCCCTGGACGCTGATGTCCTCCTTATAACCCGTCTCAACGGCATTCAGACATCCCAACATCACCAGTTGCTGACCGAGATATTGCGGGACGAATGGCAGTATGACGGCGTGGTGATGTCAGATTGGTACGGTATTAAGCATCGCCCGGCATCGCTGCTGGCCGGCAACGATCTGGCGATGCCCGGAAACGCGGCGCGACAAGCGCTCGCTGCTGGCGGCGATTAATGCCGGTGACGTACCGCAAGCCGTGGTCGATCGCTCCTGCCTGCGCATGCTGGCATTGATTGACAAGGTGCAGCGGCATCGCAAACCGGGGTTCAAGGCCGATTTTACTGCGCACCATGCCCTGGCTCAACAGATAGCCCAGGAGTCTGTCGTGCTGTTGAAAAACGAGGCGGATATTTTTGCCGCTGACGCTCGACAAGGTGAAGCGCATCGCGATTTTGGGCAAGCCGGCCCATGAACCGGTGATCCAGGGATCCGGTTGCGCGACCACCGTACCCTATATGCTGGATCGGCCGCTGGACGAGATCCTGGACGTTGCCGGCAATGATTTTCACATCGACTATGCCATTGGCGCACCCGATGACGACGCGGACAACGCCGCCGCGCTGGCTCAGGCGGTTGCGGTGGCGCGCCAGTCAGACCGTGGCGGTGGTGTTTGCCAGCACCGCCATCGGCGAGGACGGCGAAAACGGTGACCGCAGTAATCTTGATATTATCGCCAGCCATGAGGCGTTGATTCGCGCCGTTGCGGCGGTGCAACCCAATCTGATCGTGGTGCTGGCGAACAGCGACGCGGTGGTAATGCCCTGGCTGAATCACTGCAAGGGCGTGCTGGAAACCTTCTTCGCCGGCCAGGGAATGGGGCGTGCAGTGGCCAATATTCTGTTTGGCCATGCCAACCCATGCGGCAAGCTGACGGTGACGGTACCTAATACGTTGGAGGAGACCCCCCGCCTGGCTGCATTATCCGGGCGAAGATTTAAAACATGCTTATGCCGAAGGGATTTATGTGGGTTATCGTTACTATGACAAGCGCAAGATGACGCCGCTGTTCCCGTTCGGGTTTGGCTTGAGCTATACGCGTTTTGCCTATGACAACTTGCGCCTTTCCACGCCAACGCTGCGTGAGGGGGAAACGCTGACTGTGAGCGTGGATATCACCAATATTGGCCAACGTGCCGGCAAGGAAATCGTTCAGCTGTATATCAGCGCGCCGCAACAGGCGTTGCCGCGAGAGCCGAGGGCGTTAACGGCCTTTGCCAAGGTTGCCCTTGAACCGGGAGAAACGCGCAGCGTGAGCATGAACATTCAGGCGCAGGATTTAGCCTGCTATCATCCTACGCTGCAACGCTGGGTCATGTCGTCAGGGGATTATGGTCTGCATATAGCCAGATCGTCGCGTGACATTGCCTTGCAGGCGGTGGTGAGCCTGCAGGCGGCACCGTGGTATTTACCGTTAAAACCGGATAACTCCTTGCAACAGCTATTGCAGCAACCGGCAGCCTTTCGTCGGGTTACCGCATTGGTGGCGCAAAAAAGCGGTCAACCGGAGGGGGTTGTCGGTGACAGGCTCGCATCGATAGCGCCTGAACTGTTTTGCGGCATGTTCATTGGCCTGACCGAGTTTCTGGCCGTGGACATCAGTATTGACGAGCTCGAGGCGGCGTTGCAAGGCAGCGTCGATTAACTTTTCTGGCCGGCAGGGCAGCCCTGCCGGGAACCGGGGGAGCACATGTTTCCATTCGCAGTAGTCTATCGCGCTGGGCAGAGCGCAGGCAGCCATCGTTCGGGGGGGCGTGCATGAAGGGTCAGGGTACGAGCTGATTTCCTTTGATGCCGAAAAATACAATCTGTTTGCTGCCGAGGTGCGCTACTGTGAACCCCCATTGGCATAGCGCGCCGGAGCTGATCTGCGTGTTGACCGGCAGTTTCACTCTCAATGTTTGTCAGCGCAGCCATCAGGTGGCCGCCGGCGGCATGGTATATATCAATCCCGATGAGATACATGCGTTGGAGGCCACGGCAGCCAACAGCCGCTTACTGACCATCCAGTTTTCCCCCCGCCTGTTTGATGACGCTAACCCGGCGCCACATATCGATTACTGCCGTGCGTCCTGGGCCGAGCAACGGCCGCAGGATCGGGCATTGCGGGACGCCGTACTGCTGATTACCCAGCGGCAGATGGCGCAGGCTTCGTCCTTTTGCCAAACTGGCTGCGATCTATACGTTATTGAGTGCGCTTGAATATGCCGAGCAGCCCGGCGCGGGCGTGCCGTCCGAGGGATACAGCAAACGCGACGGTCAACTGGTTAAGCAGAGCATGCATTATATTGCGGAGCACTTAACCCGCGAGCTGAATTTGTCGAAGATGGCGGACATGGCGGGTATGAGTTACTTCCATTTCTCCCGCATGTTCAAGAAAGTCAGCGGATACAATTTCAAAGAATATCTGATGATCCTGCGTACCAATAAAGCAAAATCACTGTTAAAAAATACCCAAATCCCGATTACCGAAATCAGCCACCTCTGCGGTTTTAAAGAACATAAGCATTTGAATGCCTGCTTTAACAAATACTGTTCGGTGACCCCCAGCGAGTTTCGTAAAAGAATGCTGGCCGGGCTGAATCAGCCCGACGCGGATTTGGCGGTAATGACCGATTTTCGCTGTTTGCCGCTCAGTGCCCAAGTCATCCAATGGTTGTCTGCACCCGCCTGAATGCCGACTCATCACATGGCGATGCTGCCGTCCAGTTGCTGGCCGGCAGCCGTTTTTTCCGCCAGATAACGCGCCGGTGGCTTGCCGACGGTTTTCCTGAACATCGTCACAAAACCGCTGGCGCTTTCATAACCGAGATCCAGCGCCACGGTCTGTACGCTTTCGCCCTGCGTCAGGCGTTGCAGCGCCAACATGACGTGCAATTGGCGTCGCCACTGACCAAAACTCATCCCCAGTTGCTGTTGTAGCGTGCGACTCAGCGAACGTTCGCTCATGCCGATGCGCTGCGCCCATTGCCCGATGGTGGATTTATTCGCCGGGTCGGCCAACAGTCGCTCCATCAGTTGCCGAATGCGCACGTCGTGCGACACCGGCAGATGCAGGTTTTCTACCGGCGCGGCCGCCAACTGATCCAGCAGCACCGCAATCAGGCGGCCTTCGCTACCCTGTTGGTCGTACAACGGGTCAAAACGGCTGGCCTGCAGCAAGAGCTCGCGCAGCAACGGTGAAATCGCCAGAGTACAGCAGTTTTCCGGCAGGCCGACGAAGGTCGAGGTATCGACAAACAGACAGTAGCACTCGGTTGATCCGGTGCCCTGCGCATTATGCAAAGTGTTGCTGGGCATCCATAAGGCACACTGCGGTGGTACCAGCCACAGGCCGCTTTCCGCCTCGCAGCGGATCATGCCGCGTGCGGTGTAGATCAGTTGTGCTTTCTGGTGACGATGGGGCTCAACCTCCCAATCCTCGGTAATGCTGGTGCCCTGTACGGCAAATATGGCGCGTGGCACCTTATCAATATCAAAACGCGGTTTGGTGGCAACGAAACTCATGAGAATAGTTCTCATTTTGGCGTGAATGAAAAATATTATGTCCTGATTGTGCAATGTGGTCTAGTGCGGTCGTCGATAAAGTAAGCGGCATGCCGTCAGTCTTCTATGGAGTCAACGTAATGTCATTAGATACCGCTAGTTTCCCTTGGGTGTGGATGCGCCAACCGGCGGAGCAGCCTCGCGACGTTGCCGGTGAGTTTGCAGAGTTTGACGCATTACTGGCCAGACAGCAGCCGTTTGTACTGTTGTGCGAATCACCGATGACCGATGAACAACAGCACGATCGCGATCGGCGCACGCAGGTGGCGTTGTGGAAACGCGACCGCCGTGATGCGCTGAAAAAATATGTCAAAGGTATGGTGATGATTGAGCCAGACGCGGAGCGCCGTGCCGCTGCCGAGCCGTTTGCCGACTTTGCCAGCCGATTCTGGGGTTACCCGGTCGAGGTGGTGGCCGATGAAACACAGGCGCGGCAACGGGCGCAAAATCTGTTGAGTCTATAAGGGGGCTGCAATGCATCAGTTGGACGTGATTAACCAATTACTGGCCTGGATCGAGCAGAATCTGGATCAGCCGCTGACGCTGGATGATATCGCTGCCAGGTCAGGCTATTCGAAGTGGCATTTGCAACGGATGTTCAAGCAGCAGACCGGCCACGTGCTGGGAACCTACGCTCGGCGTAGAAGGCTGACCGCCGCCGCGCGCGAGTTGCGCCTGATGCGCACCAGCGTGGCGATCGTCGCCGATAAATATCAGTTTGATTCGCAGCAGACGTTTACTCGTGGTTTTAAAAAGCAGTTTGGTCTGCCGCCTGCGGCCTACCGCCGCTGTACCGACTGGTCGAGCTACGGTATGCAGCCGCCGCTGCGCATCGCCGCCCAGCCGTTGCCGGCGGCCGACTTTGTCGAACTGCCGGCGATGCAGTTGGTCGGGCGCACTCAGCGCCGCACGATGACGCTGCACGAACTGGGGCGCATGAAGAAAGAGCTGCGCCATACCGCCTGGAGCACGCTGTTACAGCCCAATGCACAGCCTCCGTCGGTGGCCTACGGCCTGACCAGTCTGGAGGTCGATGGTCGGCAGCGCGATCGGCAGCGCATGGTGTACACCGCCGCGCTGGTGGATGAGCGAACGGTGGGGGAGGTGGTGCAGATTGAGCCGGGGGAGTATGCCAGTTTCGTTTACCATGGCCAGGCTGAGGAGTTGCAGAACTTTATTGCGCGGATTTACGACACCGCGATGCCGGAAC
Organism: Serratia odorifera; assembly: GCF_900635445.1. NCBI lineage: Bacteria > Pseudomonadati > Pseudomonadota > Gammaproteobacteria > Enterobacterales > Yersiniaceae > Serratia > Serratia odorifera. Next base: position 853,708 of record NZ_LR134117.1, on the reverse strand, counting down.
TGGACGTGGTGCGCCGACCAGGGCGTGATATCGAACGGTTTTACCCGGCGCAAAGCGGATTTTACCACCAGGCGACCAGCGCTATCCGTTGCGAATACCTGATCCCCATCCGTCGGCTGTCGGCAGACAAATCGGCGCGCTAAGCGCCGTTTGACAATAAAATTCATCTTCTGTGGTTAGTGCGTTACAAAAAAGTGCGTTCTGCAACCGGGAATGTTTCACACTTTTGCCGAAGTGCACATATAATGCGCATCCGGTCTTTTTGACCTGGATAATACCTATGCCAGTGCGGCCCACACACCAACACGAAGATGAAAATGAGCATTCGCGCGTTATTAACCCTGTTTACGGCACTGGTTGCGTTCAGCCAGGCAGCCTTCGCCGTTGTATACCCACTGCCTGCCAAGGATAGCCGCCTGGTGGGGCAAAATATTCAAATCCAGGTTCCAGCCGACAGCAAGCTGCCGCTGGAAAGCTTTGCCGCTCAGTACCAGATGGGCCTGAGCAATATGCTGGAAGCCAACCCGGGGGTGGATCCATTCCTGCCAACGCCGGGCAGTACCCTGACCATTCCACAGCAGTTGATCCTGCCAGACGCGCCGCGTCAGGGCATCATCATCAACAGTGCCGAAATGCGTCTGTACTACTACCCGAAGGGCAGCAACACCGTGGTGGTTTTGCCAATCGGCATCGGCCAGTTGGGCAAGGACACGCCGCTGAACTGGGTAACCAGCGTACAGCGCAAGAAGGACGGCCCGACCTGGACGCCGACCGCCAAAATGCGTGAAGAATATGCCGCAGACGGCGAAATCCTGCCGGCGGTATTCCCGGCCGGTCCGGACAACCCGATGGGTCTGTACGCGTTGTACGTAGGGCGTCTGTATGCCATTCACGGTACCAATGCCAACTTCGGCATCGGCCTGCGCGTGAGCCACGGCTGTGTGCGTTTGCGTGCCGATGATATCAAATACCTGTTCGACAGCGTGCCGGTCGGCACCCGCGTACAGTTTATCAACGAGCCGGTGAAAGCCTCGGTGGAGCCAGACGGTTCCCGTTATCTGGAAGTGCACAACCCGCTTTCTGCCAACGAAGAAGAGCTGAAGTCGAAAGATCCGGTGCCGGTAACCATCACCCCAGCGGTCGGCAAAGTGCTGATGGATGCGGGTATCAACCAGAGCGAAGTGGATGCGGCAATCAAGGCGCGTTCCGGTATGCCGGTTAAAGTGAACTGATAGCGGTTATTACGCGGTGAAAAGACGCCTGCGGGCGTCTCAGACTGCTGATACAGTCAGATATCAGGGCGAGCGTGCCGTTGGGGTCGTAGCGGCATGAGCCGCCGGAGCGCCCCTAGGTGCGCTTGGCCCTGCTATCTCGGGCCAATAGGCTACGTTGTCATTAACTTTAGACGCCTGCGGGCGTCTTTTTTATGGCTACAGGCTGTCATTATTCTCACATTACATGGTCGTCATGCGGTTGCCTTGGCGCTTTTTTTGCCGCGAAATTTTCCTCATCCCTGTGCGTCCACGCTTTGCTCGCCTTTCATACCGCCCTTTGAATTGAAAAAATCTTCTCAAAATAACGTGATTGTGAAAATAACATCACATAAACGTAACAAAAGATAAACATACCATCACTATATTGGCTGCTTTGCTTTTGGGGAGGGTATGCCATGCGTAACTGGAACGAACCAAAGAAAAATAAAGCGCACATCGAACTGATCCCGATGATCGACGTGATGATGTTTTTGCTGGTGTTTTTCGTCTTGATCAGCCTGAACGTGATCCCGGCGCTGGGATTGAAGACCCAATTGCCCAGCGCCGGCAGTGCGCAGCAGTTGAAGCCGCAGAAAAAGGCCATCATCACCCTGGGTGCCGACGAGCAGTTGCAGCTCGATGGCCAGCCGGTTGCGCTGGACGCCCTGGTTAGCACGCTAAAGCAACAGCAGCAGGGCGATCAACCTACCACCATTATCGTCAACAGCGATAAGGGCGTTGCGGGTGGAACGGCTGGTGGCCGTGATGGACAGCCTGCGCCAGGGCGGTTTCTTCTCTGTCTCTATCGCCACCCGGAAGCTGTGACATGTATCTGCTCTATCGCTCACGTCATCTTTTCAGCTGGTTGCCGGCGCTGATCGTCGCCGGTTGCCTGCTGTTCGCCAGCCAGCAGGCCACGCTGAAGATCCAGCCGCGTTACGACGACACCACCATGGCGCTGGCGCTGGGTGGAAACGCCGGTGGAACCCCCAATGCCCGAGACGCCGTCGCAGCCAGAACCGCCGCCGGAGCCGATGGCCGAACCGCTGCTGCCAGCGCCGGAACCGATCGTTGAGGCGACACCCAAACCGCAGCCCAAACCCAAACCCAAACCGAAGCCGAAACCTACACCCAGGCCGCAACCGAAACCGGTGAAGGAAAAACCAGGGCGGTGAACCCGCCACCACCGACAGCCAGCGCAACTCAGGCGTTGTCCAGCAGACCGCAACCGTCAAAACCGGCCGCCGCGCCAGCACGTCCGGCAACGCCGACGGTCAATGCCCAGGCGCTGGAGAATGGCTACCTGCTTGCACTGCGCCGCGAACTGGAACAGCGCAAGCGCTACCCGACCGGGCGTCAGGCGTCGTTGGAGCGGCCGCAGGGCAATGTGGAAGTCTGGCTGGAGGTGGATCGCAGCGGTCGGGTCGTGGCCTCGGGTATCGCCAGCAAGGCCGGCAGCATGCTGCTCAACCGCGCGGCGGCCAGCAGTCTGCAGAGCATCAGCCAGGTAAAGCCATTCCCCAGTGAGGCTTTTGCCGGGCAAGCAAAAAAACGTTTCACAGCCACGTTTAATTATCGGGCGCCATAAAGCCTGAAATAACCATTGTTCGCTATGGGATGAAAATAATGAAATCGTTCAAACGTTCTGGGATTTACCTGGCGGTGATGTCGGCGCTGTTGCCAGGGGCGCTAATGGCGGAGGAGGGTACCGACGTCGGTACCATCAGCGTTCAGGGGCAGCCGCTGGGCGGCGGCATGATGGTGCAGGATGACAGTGCCAAGGCGCGCTCCACCGTGACCAAGGAAGCGCTGGATAAAATGCCGTCCGCCGGCAACGCCATCGATAAATTGAAATACACGCCGGGACTGAACATTAACAGCAACGACGCCAGCGGCCTGAGCGGTGTTGATTACACCATGCGCGGCATGACGTCAGACCAAATCGGCCTGTCGATGGACGGCATTCCGATTAACGACTCCGGCAACTACGCGGTCTATCCGAACCTGCTCGGCGACGCGGAAAACCTGCAGGAAATTTTCGTCACCCAGGGCTCCTCCGAGGTCGACGGTCCGCACATCGGTTCCAGCGGCGGCAATATCGGGCTGGTGACGCGCCGACCGGCCAAGGACTTTGGCGGTTTCGTCAAACAGACGCTCGGCAGCAATAACCTTAGCAAGACCTTCGCCCGTTTGGAAACCGGCGAGTATAACGGTTTCAGCAACTGGATCTCCTATTCGCACACCGAAGCCAAAAAGTGGCGCGGCGAAGGGCGTGAATATTCCGACAAGTTTGAAATGAACTCGCTGTACGAAGACGGCAACGGCAACAGCAGTAACCTGGTGATGAAGTACAACCGGCAGGAAAACGCCAACTACAACACCCTGAGCAAAGCGCAGTTCGAACAGGACGGCCGCTACACCGATTACGCCACTACGCCGGAGTACAACAGCAAAGGACAGTTGAACAAGTACTACAAGATCGACCGCAACCCGTTCGAAAACTTCACCCTGTCGTTTACCCAGAAGCTGCAACTGCGCGACAACCTGTCGTTGACGCTGCAACCGTACTATTACTGGGGCAACGGCGGCAGCTTCACCGGCCAGACCGCCTCGGTACTGTCCAGCACCTCGGACCGCGCCGGACAGTATGACCTGAGCAATCTCGGTTCCAATACCTACTATCGCCCGTCGTGGACACAGACCTGGCGGCCGGGCATTACCACCAAGCTGAAGTGGGATATCAACGAACAGCACAGTCTCGACGTGGGCTACTGGTATGAGCGAGCGCGTCAGTTGCAAACGCAGCCGTTCATCAGCATCAACGGCGACGGCAATCCGGCGCAGATCTGGGGTAAACCGGGCGGCAGCGATCAGGTCCAGGACGCCAACGGCAACACCGTACAGGGGCGCAATCAGTACACCGTGACGCCGGCGCAGAAAGTCTGGCTGCAGGATACCTGGTTCTTCTCGCCGGAATGGACCTTTGTCGGCGGGCTGGCGTACCAGTATGTGGAGCGTAAGGGGGAAAACCGTGGCAGCCTGTACAACGTGCCGGAAAACCGCAAGGCCACTTACCACGAGTTACTGCCGAACTTCAGTGCCAGCTACAGGCTCAACCAGGAAAACCAGCTGTTCTACAACCTGACGCGCAATATGCGCACGCCGCCGAACTACGTGCTGTACAACGTGGGCGATTCGATCAATACCAAACCGGAGCTCAGCTGGAACCACGAGCTGGGCTGGCGTTTCCAGCAGGAGGACATGCTGTTGAGTGCCACGCTGTTCTACCTGCGTTACAGCGATCGGCAGATTTCCACCACCAATGCCGACGGTGATTACGAAATGATGAACATCGGCAACGTGGAGAACAAGGGGCTGGAGTTGGAATGGAGCGGTCAGTTGCCGCATAACTTCAACTATTACGCCTCCTACACCTACACCCAGGCCAAGCAGCAGAACAACATCGTCAGCAACGGCGGCCATGAATTGCCGACCTCTGGCAAGGACGTGCCCAACGTGCCAAGAAATCTGCTCAACCTGACGCTGGGCTACGACGACGGTTTGTACTACGGCAGCGTCAGCAGCAAATACGTCAGCTCGTTCTATGGCGATCTGACCAACGACGAAAAAATCGGTGGGCGCACGGTGGTCGATCTGGCGGCCGGGGTGTATCTGCCGGTGGACAAGAAAATCGTCAAGAGTGCGGCATTGCGTTTTGGCGTCAGCAACCTGTTTGACAAGGAATACCTGACCTCGGTGCGCAGCACCACGTTCAATGCGGCGCCGTATGACGGCGTCAAAGCCAGCACGCCGTATTACAACGTCGGCGAAGAGCGCACCTTTAGTGTGTCGCTGGAAGCCACATTTTAATTGATTGAAGGGGGCGTTATGAATGCCAATCTATTGCACGACATTATCTTTTACGTGATGTACGCCGCGCTGGTGATTGCGCTGGTGATTATTATCGAACGCGCGCTGTATTTTGCCTATACCCAACGGCAGGCGCGTCGGCTGGAACAGGCGCTGACGCCGCAGGTGCGCCGCGCCGGCGATCTGCCGCAGGCGTTAACCCAGCGTAACAGCCTGCCGCTGGCGGTGATCCTGCCGGTGCTGGAACAGAAACATCAGGCCGACGATCGTGAAACGCTGGGGGATGTGATCGACGCGCAGTATCTGTTGAGCAAACCGCCGATGAGCCGCGGGCTATGGCTGCTGGAAACCATCGTTACCGCTGCACCGCTGCTCGGGCTGCTCGGCACGGTGATGGGCATCATCGAAACCTTCAAGGCGCTGGCGGCGTCCGGGGTGTCTGAACCGAGTCTGGTGTCGGCCGGCATGGGCACCGCGCTGTACGCCACCGGCCTTGGCATCGCCATCGCGCTGCTGTGTCTGGTGGGCAATAATTACCTGCAAAGCCGTATGGAGCGGATTAACGAGCTGCTGAAGGTGCTGCTGATCCGTGCCGGTACGCCGGCCAGCCGCCCGGAACATGACCAGGCCGACCGTTGGGTTGACAGCGGGGAGCAACGTTATGCCTAATGGCCGTCAACCACGGCGGCCATCAGGCCGCCTATACACGGCATTATGGGGGAGCTGCCTGTTGATGTTGAGCCACGCCGCTGCGGCGCGTTTTGAAATCCCCGGCTATGAACTGGTGTATACCGCACCGGTGGAGACCCGCCTGCATAACGACGATCTGCGCGACACCGCCGAGGTCTGGCAACAGATGTTTGCGGCGGCCAGGCAGCGTATCGACATCGCCCAGTTTTACGTTGCCAATCAGCCCGGCGGGCAGTTGGACGGCGTCTTGGCGCAGTTGAAGGCGGCCGGCGAGCGCGGGGTGAAGATCCGTTTTCTGCTGGAGCAGAAGGGGATCCGCAACTCGACGCCGGCCACGCTGGAACAGCTGAAGGCGATCCCTAACCTTGAGTTGCGCATTATCCCGTATCAGCAGTTGAGCGGTGGCATTCTGCACGCCAAATACCTGCTGGTGGACGGCGAACAGGCGTTTGTCGGCAGCCAGAATTTTGACTGGCGAGCGCTGCAACATATTCAGGAAACCGGCTTGCGCATCAGCGACGGCAAGGTAGTGGGCCAGGTGCAGGCGATTTTTGAGCAGGACTGGCAGGCACAGGCCCGGTTGGTGGCCGGCAAGCCGGTGCCGGCGCTGGCTTATCAGCCGCCGTCAGAGCCGCAGCCCAGCGGCAATTATCTGGTTGCCAGTCCGCGGGCTTACGATCCGCCCGGGGTTATCGATTCGCAAGACGAACTGCCGCGCTTGCTGGCGGCGGCCAAGCGGCAGGTGCGGGTGCAGGTGATGGATTATGCGCCGTTGTCTTATGGCCCGCAACGCAGCCGGCCCTACTACGCGGTGATCGACAACGCGTTGCGCAGTACGGCAGCGCGCGGCGTGCAGATCGAACTGATGGTCGCCAACTGGAACACCGACAAGCCCGATATCGACTACCTGAAAAGCCTGGCGCTATTGCCTAATGTGCAGATCAAGGTGGTGACCATCCCCGAGGCGCAAAGCGGTTTTATCCCGTATGCGCGGGTGATCCACAGCAAAATCATGACCATTGACGGCGAGCGGGCGTGGATCGGCACCAGCAACTGGACCGGCGGCTATCTGGATAATTCACGCAACCTGGAACTGGTGCTGAACAACGCCGCCATGACGCAGCGGGTCGATCGGCTGTTCAGCCAGCTGTGGGACAGCGACTATGCCGCCGCGCTGCGCGTCGACTATGACTACCCACCACCAAAGCCGGGGGGTGATTAACGGTTATGCTGTGAATTATCCATTACCGTTTTTAATCGACACTGTTGTTTTGAAAATGTGAATCCACCGGTTTCTGTCGATTGAACGACAGAAACCGTGTCTTTATCCAATCGTAACAGTTTGGCATTCCAGGGCAGATTTTGACAATCGACATTATCGTGATAATGCATTTCAATCAGTGCAGAAATAATAGTCTTGTTGAGCCTGCTTTCGGAGGTTGTCGATAAGGTATTGGCAATATGGCCAAAGGTAGTGATTAAGGCTAATGGTGCGAAGATACGTAACAGAAACAGAAGATCTCTGGAGTGAAATGGCGTCGTGTCGGGAAGCTCTTTTTTACCGGTGCGTAGGCGATAAGAAAAACGCGCTAATTTTTCGGGAAAAAAAGAGCTTAAAACTGGTGAAAAAGACATCGGTAACATGATGAAAAACCATTCAACCACTACCATCGACATCAATAAAAAACCGATGAAATAGCCATAGACTACGGGCGTATAGAGGGTGGCGGCAAGATTAACGAATTCAGGGAAGTGCTTTACCTCGACCTGGGTCATTTGATAGAGCGATTGTTTTATCCCCGCGAGCGCGATAAAAAAGGCAACGGAACCGATACCGGCAAATAGCAGCTTGCCGAAGACGCGTGCCCAGGCTTTCTTTATCAGCCAGCTTATCTTGCCTTTAATATCGAAGAAGGCCGCACATGATAGCGTGATGGCCAATAGTGAGATAAGTGCCTTTGCCACGGATAGGTTCTGCTGGAAAAACAGAACGACGAAAATAATTGGGACAATCAGTAGAGATAATAGAAAGAATAACTCGGTCGTGGGGGATATGGCATAAAATTTACGCGTATTCACCACCACACGCCAGCCACGGGTGATTATTTTCTTCCTTACCATCGGGAAAATGACAAAAATTCTTTTTACCGTTGCGTATATTAGTTTTAATAATAGCAACCCCATTAAGAAATATATCAGTATCGCTGCCGTTTTGGGTGAGATTATTGCGATGGCAATAAACATGACAGCAACAGCAACGCTAATTCTTTGAAGGGTTAGTGAGGTGAGAAATCGGCTTAAACGGTTCATCATCCAGTCCCTTGAAGTTGTCGTCAATGGCTCCCTTGGGAGCTATTTGCATAGCTCCCTCGATAAGTTACTGGTCTTTCTTTTTCTTGCCGAACATCTTCATCAGTGCGCCGACAATCAGGCCCACCGCGATGCCGGCGAGGATCCAATCGATGAAACTCATGTCTTTCCTCCCGCTAGTGGCTTGATTATATGATCATTCAATGCGGAATGCCTGTTCGATCATCGCGCGGCGTTGAGCGGCGGAATAATCAACCAGCGAATTCTTGCTGTTGGACTTGTCGAGGACAATCAGCAGCTCATCCTCGCTCAACGGCAGATCGTTTTGCCAGAACGGCGCGATGGCGTGCTCGGTAATCAGCTGGTGCAGGTACTGTTCCGGGCGCTGGGCGTGTTGCGGGAACAACCGCGCCGCCAGCTGTGTCATGCGCGCGCGCTGCTCGGGCTGCGCGCTGTCCGCCAGCAACGACAGAAACGGCAGCAGCAGTCGGCCACACAGCTGACCATGGTGGTAGTCGCGCAGCGCGCCGATTTCCCCGGCAATACCGTGGATCACCCCCAGTCCCGCCATGCTCAGCGTCAATCCACCCAGATACGAGGCGTGCATGACGGCTTCACGCGCCGCATCGCTACGGTTCAGCGCCGGCCAGCCCTCAAGGAACAGACCGATGCCGGTCAATGACATTTCGCGCGACAGGCTGCTGGCTGTTTTGGACAGATAGGCTTCAAACAGGTGGGTGAAAGCATCAATGGCGCAGTAGGCCAGCACCCGATCCGGCGCGCCGGCCAGCAGTTGCGGATCGAGGATCGCCACCTGCGGCACAAAGTTGTTATGGCGCAGCGAGGCTTTCACCTTACTGAACTGGGTATCGGTGATCACGGCGTTTTGCGTCACCTCGCTGCCGGTGCCGGCGGTAGTGGGAATGGCAATCAGCGGCAATGTCGCGCCGCTGAGCGGGCTATCGCCGACCTTTTCCATATAACGCAGCGTCGGCAGCGGGTGCTGCACCAGCGCGGAAAACGCCTTGGCGGCGTCCAGCACGCTGCCACCACCGATGGCGACCACCCGAGCGGCTTTGCCACGCCAGCGGGCCACCCAGCCATCGATGTCCTGCGGTGACGCCTCGTGACTGACGATTTCGGTTCCCACCAGCAGCGGCGCCAGTTCGGCGGCCAGTGCGGCATACACTTCGCCGTTGAGGAACGAGCGACAACTGAATAACAGGGTGGGCTGGGCATCTGCCTGGAGCAGCGGCAGCAGATGCCGGATACTGCCGTGGCCAAACCAGGTTTGCCGGTTGGCGATCATCAGGCTGCTGGACATGGGGGCTCCTTGTTGCGGAATTGTTATTTATTCAACATGATAACGTTTCTTGCGTTGCTTTTCGCCCGCTGGAACGCTTTTTGTCTGCATCTGGCTAACTGCGGCGCTTTGCCCGCGCGAGGCTTCTCTCTAGCGCGAATATCATCACAACTTTTCGCCTAATGCTGACAGCTGGCGCTCAATAAATGTCGTTAGCCGTTTCAGCACCTGATCTTTATTGATTTCATTGAAGATCTCATGCTGGGCGCCGGGGAAAATCGCCGTTTCAAGATGACTGCCTTGCAGGATGTCGATGCCGGTGCGGGTGTCTTCCAGCAGTACCAGCCTGTCGTTTTCGCCGTGCAGCCACAGCGTCGGCAGGTTGCCAAAGCTCGGCCCGGCGTTAATCCTGGCCAGCATAGTTTGCATGGCGCCCAGCGTTGCCCGCTTGAACGGGCCGTGCCACACCAGGGGATCGGCATTATAGGCCGCGCCCACCGCCGGATCGCGCGACAGCGTAGTCGTATCCAGCGGATCGTCGGGCAACGTGTCCAGATCGTACAGATCGGAAATGGCAGTTTTACGGCCGATCAACGGCCCGGAGAGTACCAACGCCTGTACCTTCTCGCCATAGCGTTGTACGTAGCGGCTGGCGATCAGGCCGCCCATTGAGTGGCCAATCACCACCAGCGGCAGCGAGGGAAACCGTTGCTGAAAGCGTGTCGCGATCTGATGCAGATCGTCGACCAGCGTGTCAAAGTCCTCAATCAGTACCCGTTCACCCTGTGACAGCCCGTGGCCGAGATGGTCAGGGCCGAACACCCGTGCGCCAATGTCGTGCAGCGTACGTGCCACGTAGTGATAACGCCCCAGATGTTCGCCGTAACCGTGTACCAGCAGCGCCAGAAAACGTGGCTGCGGGTTGCCCCAGTCATGCAGCGCGATGTTGCCGTGGCATCCCTTGATAAAACTGACGTTATGTTCCGACATACTTTCCCCGTTCTGTTGGGGCACGACCGGCGCGCCCGTGGCTTCACAGAGCAATTATAGGCTGAACTGCCGAGCCAGTTGTCGAGAGTGGCACGCTGGAAAGGGGGCAGCCTGAAACGGTTCTGCCGGTCTGATCTACTGCTGCTTGCCGGGATGGGCGATCACGTTGGCCGGCAGGCTGTCACCGAGGGTGATCAGCTCGTCGAGCAACGCCATCAACTGCTGCATCTTTTCTGGCGAAAACGCCGCCTCTATCTCGTTGTAACCCTGCTCAACCTGCGAGCGCGCAACGTCGTACAGCGTCTGGCCCTGCTGAGTCAGCGAAACGTACAGCTTGCGCTGATCGTTGACCGGCTTTAGCCGGAAGATCAGCCCGTCGCGTTCCATGCGCGACAGAATGCCGGTCAGGCTGGGGCGCAGAATGCAGGTTTGCGCCGCCAACTCGTGAAATTCGATCGATCGCTGGTCCGCCAGCACGCGGATAATGCGCCATTGCTGTTCGGTAAGGTTATGGCGTTTCAATATCGGGCGGAAAAACCCCATGGCAGTTTCACGCGCCTGCAACAGGGCGATGGTCAAGGATTCATGCATAGCGATGGCCTGCTGTTAAAAGTGTTGCACCCGCGGACTGCGGCTGTTCGTTAATAACTTAATAGTAGCCAGGTTTATTGTGACGAAGAAAGCAAAAACACCATTTTCGGTGAAAAAAAATGCCGAATTACTGCAATTTACTGAAAAATATCAATAATATTTCAAATATGTAAATTTTTTGTTATCACGATCACAAATCAAATTTCCCGCATTGCACAAACCCTGAACAGCGGATAAAAGTATTCGTTAATATATTAATGAATGGCTATTATCACGACCGACCACCAAGGAGTCTGCATGAAAGGAACCGTTTTTGCGGTTGCGCTCAATCACCGCAGCCAGCTCGATGCCTGGCATCAGGCGTTTCGCGAACCGCCGTATAAAACCCCGCCGAAAACGCCGGTGTGGTTTATCAAACCGCGCAACACCTTCCTCGCCAATGGCGGCGCCATCCCGTTGCCGCAGGGGGAAGCCGTTTACAGCGGCGCAACGTTGGCGATGGTGATCGGTGACGTGGCGCGTAAGGTGCCGGTGCAACAGGCGGCTGATTACATTGCCGGCTACGCGCTGGCCAACGACGTCAGCCTGGCGGAAGACAGCTTCTATCGCCCGGCGATCAAAGCCAAATGCCGCGACGGCTTTTGCCCGCTAGGGGATATTGGCCCGCTGGCGGCGCTTGATGATGTGCAGATTGTTACCGAAATCAACGGCGTGGAGCAGGACCGCTGGTCTAGCGCCGATTTGCTGCGTTCGCCTGCCGAGCTGCTCGCCGCCATCAGCGAGTTCATCACCTTGCAGCCTGGCGATGCGCTGCTGATCGGCACGCCGCAGCGGCGGGTTGAAATCAGGCCGGGTGACCAGCTAACGCTGCGCGCCGCCGGGCTGCCGCCGCTGACTAACCGTGTGGTGCAAGGAGGAAGCCAATCATGAGACACGCCCGTATTCGCCACCATGGCCAGACGCTGGAAGTAACCGTTGATCCGCAGCTGCGCGTAACGCTGCCGAACGGCCAGGTGCTGGAAGAGACCGAGGTTGAATGGTTGCCGCCGTCGCAGGGCACGGTGTTCGCGCTGGGTCTGAACTACGCCGATCACGCCAGCGAACTGGAGTTCAAGGCGCCGGAAGAACCGCTGGTGTTCCTCAAGGCACCGAACACGCTGATCGGCCACCGTCAGGTGTCGATGCGCCCGGCCGGGGTGGAGTACATGCACTATGAAGCCGAGCTGGTGGCGGTGATCGGCAAAACTGCCCGCAACGTCAGCCGTGAACGGGCGATGGAGTATGTTGCCGGCTACACCCTGTGCAACGACTACGCCATTCGCGACTATCTGGAAAACTACTACCGGCCGAACCTGCGGGTAAAAAGCCGCGACGGATTGACGCCGATTGGCCCGTATATCGTCGATCGGGACGATATTGACGATCCGCACAATTTACCGCTCAGCACCTATATCAACGGCGAGCTGCGCCAGCGCGGTACCACCGCCGACATGATTTTCGACATTCCTTTCCTTATCAGCTACCTGAGCGCATTTATGACGCTGCAACCGGGTGACATGATCGCCACCGGCACGCCAAAGGGGCTGGCCGACGTGCAGCCGGGGGACGAAGTGGTGGTGGAGATAGAAGGCATTGGCCGTTTGGTCAACCACATCATCAGTGAAAGAAATTATCAGGAGAGCCTGCGATGAAAACCATCAACCATTGGATTAACGGCAAGAACGTTGCCAGCAAAGAGTACTTCACCACCAGCAATCCGGCCAACGGCGAGGTGCTGGCGGAGGTTGCTTCCGGTGGACAGGCGGAAATCGAACTGGCGGTGGCCGCCGCCAAACAGGCGTTCCCGAAATGGGCCAATACGCCGATGAAGGAACGTGCGCGCCTGATGCGGCGCCTGGGCGAGCTGATTGACCAGAACGTGCCGCAGATTGCCGAAATGGAAACTGCCGACACCGGTCTGCCAATCCATCAGACCAGGAACGTGCTGATCCCACGAGCTTCGCACAACTTTGAATTCTTTGCCGAAATTTGTCAGCAGATGAATGGTCGCACCTACCCGGTGGACGACAAGATGCTCAACTATACGCTGGTGCAGCCGGTCGGCGTCTGCGCGCTGGTGTCGCCGTGGAACGTGCCCTTTATGACCGCCACCTGGAAAACTGCGCCGTGCCTGGCGCTGGGCAATACCGCGGTGCTGAAGATGTCCGAGTTGTCGCCGCTGAGCGCCGATCGTCTGGGTGAACTGGCGCTGGAAGCCGGTATCCCGGCCGGGGTGTTGAACGTGGTGCAGGGCTACGGCACCAGCGCCGGCGATGCGCTGGTACGCCATGCCGACGTGCGCGCGGTGTCCTTTACCGGCGGTACCGCCACCGGTCGCCGCATTATGCAAAATGCCGGCCTGAAAAAGTATTCGATGGAACTGGGCGGCAAGTCGCCGGTGCTGGTGTTCGAGGATGCCGACATTGAGCGCGCATTGGACGCCGCGCTGTTCACCATTTTCTCGATCAATGGTGAACGCTGCACCGCCGGGTCGCGCATTTTCATTCAGGAGAGTATTTATCCGCAGTTTCGTCAAGCGTTTCGCCGAGCGCGCCAATCGCCTGCGGGTTGGCGATCCGACCGATCCGCACACGCAGGTGGGCGCATTGATCAGCCAGCAGCACTGGGAAAAGGTCTCCGGCTATATCCGTCTGGGCGTGGAAGAGGGGGCCACCCTGCTGGCCGGCGGCGCGGAAAAACCGCAGGGGCTGGAGCACGGCAACTTCCTGCGGCCGACGGTGCTGGCAGACGTCGATAACCGCATGCGCGTGGCGCAGGAGGAGATCTTCGGCCCGGTGGCCTGCCTGCTGCCGTTCAAGAGCGAAGAGGACGGGCTGCGCATGGCCAACGACGTTGAGTACGGTCTGGCGTCCTATATCTGGACCCAGGACGTGAGCAAGGTGATGCGTCTGGCGCGCAGCATCGAAGCCGGCATGGTGTTCGTTAATACCCAGAACGTGCGCGATCTGCGCCAGCCGTTTGGCGGGGTGAAAGCTTCTGGCACCGGGCGCGAAGGCGGCGAGTACAGCTTTGAGGTGTTTGCCGAAATGAAGAACGTCTGTATTTCCATGGGGATCACCCGATCCCGCGCTGGGGCGTATAACCGAGTGTTTTTATATTAAAAACAAAATACACCCCGGGGTTGTCGGATTGCGGACAGGTGGCGATGCGAAAGATGCGGGGGGAGGAGGAGATATGGGTAAGTTAGCGTTGGCAGCAAAGATTACACACGTCCCATCGATGTACCTGTCCGAACTGCCGGGCAAAAACCACGGTTGCCGCCAGGCGGCGATCGACGGCCATCGGGAAATCAGCGCCCGCTGCCGTGAAATGGGCGTCGACACCATTATCGTGTTCGATACGCACTGGCTGGTGAACAGCGCCTATCACATCAATTGCAGCGCGCATTTTCAGGGCGTTTACACCAGCAACGAACTGCCGCACTTCATTCGCGACATGCGCTATGAATACGACGGCAACCCGCAGCTCGGTCAGCTGATCGCCGACGAAGCCTGCAAGCTCGGAGTACGCGCCAAGGCGCATGATATCCCGAGCCTGAAGCTGGAGTACGGCACGCTGGTGCCGATGCGTTATATGAACGCCGATCGGCACTTCAAGGTGGTGTCGATCTCCGCCTTCTGTACGGTGCATGACTTTGCCGACAGCCGCCGTCTCGGCGAAGCGATCAAAAGCGCGATTGAACAATACGATGGCACCGTAGCGGTGTTGGCCAGCGGCTCGCTGTCGCATCGTTTTATCGACGATCAGCGTGCCGAGCAGGGTATGAACAGCTACACCCGTCAGTTCGATCAGCAAATGGACCAACGGGTGGTGAAACTGTGGGAAGAAGGGCGCTTTCGCGAGTTTTGCGAAATGCTGCCCGAATACGCCGACTACTGCTATGGCGAAGGCAATATGCACGACACCGTGATGTTGTTGGGTCTGCTTGGCTGGGACAACTATGACGGCAAGGTGGAGTTTATCACCCCGCTGTTCGCCAGTTCCGGCACCGGACAGGTCAACGCCGTTTTCCCTCTGCCCGCCGACGCCTGAGGTGCCGCATGCCACATTTTTACGCTGAATGTACCGACAATATTCGCGCAGAGGCTGATTTACCCGCGCTGTTCGCCAAGGTCAACCAGGCGTTGGTCGATACCGGCATTTTCCCGCTGGCCGGGGTGCGCAGCCGCGCCATCTGGCTGGATACCTGGCAGATGGCCGACGGTCGGCATGACTACGCCTTTGTACACATGACGTTGAAAATCGGCCACGGGCCGTAGTCAGGACAGCCGACAGCAGGTGGCGAGATGCTGTTCGCCCTGATCAAAGAGCATTTCGCCGCGCTGATGGCCAGCCGCTATCTGGCGCTGTCTTTCACCATTGAAGAACTGGATCCGCTGCTGAATTACAAGCAGAACAACGTACACGCGCTATTTCGTAACGAGTGAGCAAGGGGCCGTAAATGCTGGATAAAGACGTTTTGAGCCATGCCGTACAACGCCTGCATCAGGCGGAACAAAATCGAGAGCAGATCCGCGCGCTGTCGCTGGATCACCCGGAGATGACGCTCGAGGACGCCTATGCCATTCAACGGCAATGGGTGGCGCTGAAGATAGCCGAAGGGCGGCAGTTGAAGGGGCACAAGATTGGCCTGACGTCACGTGCCATGCAGGTCAGTTCGCAAATCAGCGAGCCGGACTACGGCGCGTTGCTGGACGATATGTTCTTTAACGACGGCAGTGACATTCCCCTGGAGCGCTTTATCGTGCCGCGCGTCGAGGTAGAGCTGGCGTTCGTGCTGGCCAAACCGCTGCGCGGGCCGAACTGCACGCTGTTCGACGTCTACAACGCCACCGACTATGTCATCCCGGCGCTGGAGATCATTGATGCGCGCAGTCATAACGTCGATCCGCAAACCCAGCGGCCGCGCAAGGTGTTCGACACCATTTCCGACAACGCGGCCAACGCCGGCGTGGTGTTGGGGGGGCGACCGATCCGACCGGACGCGCTGGATCTGCGCTGGATATCGGCACTGCTGTATCGCAACGGGGTGATCGAGGAGTCCGGCGTGGCGGCGGCGGTGCTCAACCACCCGGCCAACGGCGTAGCCTGGCTGGCGAACAAACTGTTCCCGCATGACGTGGAACTGGAGGCTGGGCAGATCATCCTCGGCGGGTCGTTTACCCGGCCGGTAGCGGCGCGGCGCGGCGATACCTTCCACGTGGATTATGGCCAGATGGGTTGTATCAGCTGCCGCTTTGTCTAACGCCGGCAGTCAACAAGGAGAACATCATGTTAACCAATGCCTTCAAGCTGGCGATGCAGCAAAAACGCCCGCAGATCGGTCTGTGGCTAGGGCTGTGCAGCAGCTACAGCGCGGAACTGCTTGCCGGTGCCGGATTTGACTGGTTGCTGATCGACGGCGAACACGCGCCTAACAACGTGCAGACGGTGCTCGGCCAGTTGCAGGCGGTGGCGCCGTATCCGGTACAGCCGGTGGTGCGTCCGCCGTGGAACGATCCGGTGGTGATCAAGCAACTGCTGGACATTGGCGCCCAAACCCTGCTGATCCCGATGATCCAGAATGCCAAACAGGCGCGGGACGCAGTGCGTGCTACCCGCTACCCGCCGCAGGGCATACGGGGCGTCGGCAGCGCACTGGCGCGTGCGTCGCGCTGGAACCGGGTAGAGAACTACCTGCAGGCCGCCGACGCGCAGATGTGCGTGCTGGTGCAGATCGAAACCCGCGAAGCAGTGAATAATCTGGATGAAATCCTACAGGTGGACGGCGTGGACGGGGTATTTATCGGCCCGGCGGATCTCAGCGCCGATATGGGCTTTGCCGGCAATCCGCAGCATCCGCAGGTGCAGCGCACCATCGACGACGCCATTGCGCGCATTTGCGCCGCCGGCAAAGCACCGGGCATCCTGATGGCACAGCCCGATCTGGCGCAGCACTATTTGGAATCCGGCGCGCTGTTTGTCGCCGTTGGGGTCGATACCACCTTGCTGGCGCGCGCTGCCGAAGCATTGGCCGAACGTTTCAAGCCGGGTAACTCGCCGACGCAACCTTCCGGGGTCTACTGATATGAACCACGTCGATTCGATCGCGCCGGCCAACCCGGCGCAGCAACATAAAGCGTTAACCGCCGCCGAGCAATCGGTGATTAAAAAGTTGTTTCGGCGCCTGATCGTGTTTTTGTTTGTACTCTTTGTTTTCTCGTTCCTCGATCGCATCAACATCGGCTTTGCCGGTCTGACCATGGGCAAGGATCTTGGGCTTAGTTCGACCATGTTCGGCTTGGCGGCCACGCTGTTTTACGTGACCTATGTGATTTTCGGTATCCCCAGCAACATGATGCTGAGCATCGTTGGCGCGCGCCGCTGGATAGCCACCATCATGGTGCTATGGGGCATTGCCTCCACCTGCACGCTGTTCGCCACCGGGCCGACCAGTCTGTACGTGCTGCGCATGATCGTCGGCATCACCGAGGCCGGTTTCCTGCCGGGCATTCTGGTGTACCTCACTTACTGGTTCCCGGCGTTTTATCGCGCCCGCGCCAACGCGTTGTTCATGATCGCCATGCCGGTGACCATGGCGATCGGTTCGCTGGTTTCAGGCTACATCCTGGCGCTGGACGGTGTGCTGGATCTGAAAGGCTGGCAGTGGCTGTTCCTGCTGGAAGGCATCCCGTCGGTGATCCTCGGCGTGGCGGTGTGGTTCTACCTCGACGATACGCCGGCGAAGGCCAAATGGCTGACGGACGAGGAAAAAACCAGCCTGCAGGCGATGATGGCCGCCGATCGGCTGACGCTGGTGCAACCGGAAGGACCAAGCAGCCACCAGGCGTTGCAGCAGCGCAGCCTGTGGCGTGAAATCTTCACGCCGATCGTACTGACGTATACGCTGGCATATTTCTGCCTGACCAATACCCTCAGTGCGATCAATATCTGGACGCCGCAGATCCTGCAAAGCTTTAACCAGAGCAGCAGCAATATCACCATCGGCATTTTGGCGGCGATCCCGCAGATCTGCACCATCGCCGGCATGGTGTGGTGGAGCAAACGATCGGATCGATTGCAGGAGCGCAAGCACCATACCGCATTGCCGTATCTGTTTGCCGCCGCCGGCTGGCTGTTGGCGTCGGCCACCGATCACAGCCTGATCCAGCTGTTTGGCATCATCATGGCGTCGGTGGGGTCGTTTACCGCGATGGCGATCTTCTGGACCACGCCCGATCGGTCGATCAGCCTGGAAGCCCGTGCGATAGGGATCGCAGTGATCAATGCCACCGGCAATATCGGATCGGCGGTCAGCCCATTGTTGATCGGCTGGCTCAAGGATCTTACCGGCAGCTTCAATGCCGGGCTGTATTTCGTGGCGGCGCTGCTGGTGATCGGCGCGCTGTTGGTATGGCGGATCCCGATGAAGGCGTCACGCCCGCGTGCAACGCCATAGTCATCGCTAACCCAGAGGAGTCGACAGGTGCAGAAAAGTACCGGCTTTATCGCCAACATCGATATTTGCAAGGAGTACGATGCGCGCTACGCCGCGGATGAGGTGCATTACGAAACCTTTGCCGGGTTGGCGGCGTTTTTTGGCCGCGATATGCAGGTGCATTGGCACGACAGCTTTTTTCAGGTGCATTTTCTGGAAACCGGCAAAATCGAACTGCAACTGGACGATCAGCATTATTCAGTGCAGGCGCCGCTCTTCATCCTGACGCCACCGTCGGTACCGCACGCCTTTTTCACCGAACCGGACAGCGACGGACACGTGCTGACGGTGCGCCAGGAATTGATATGGCCATTGCTGGAGCGGCTGTATCCCGGCAGCAACCTGGCGCTGGATATGCCCGGCATTTGCCTGTCATTGGCCGGCGTGCCGCAAGAACTGACGGCGCTCAGCCATTACTGGGCGCTGATCCGTCGCGAATTTGCCGGCAACCTGGCCGCTCGCGAGCAAACGCTGGCATTGCTGGCGCAGGCGGTGTTCACGCTGTTGCTGCGCAATACCGATCTGGAGGATTCCGCCGCCACCGGCGTGCGAGGTGAGCTGAAAATATTCCAGCGCTTCAACAAAATGGTGGATGAGCGCTTCCGCGAACACTTGCCGGTGCCGGAATATGCACAGGCGCTGGGGGTGACGGAGTCGCGGCTCAACGATTTGTGTCGTCGATTTGCCAACCGCTCGCCCAAGCGGCTGATTTTTGACCGGATCTTGCGTGAAGCGAAGCGGCTGCTGCTGTTCGGCGCCTGCACGGTGCATGAAACCGCTTACGATCTGGGATTCAAGGATCCGGCCTATTTCGCAAGATTTTTCAATCGGTTGGAAGGTTGTTCACCCTCGAGTTATCGTGCGCGTTAAACCCCGGCCGTCGCCTCCCGCGCGGCGGCCATAACGTATCTGCGTCACAGTTTGCCGCTCTGGCGGCCATCCTCAGCGAAAAGTACCGGCGATTGCCGCAAAAGTCTCTTCTCGAAACCGCGTTCGGCAGCTTCAATTAAGCAACCAAATAAAAACATTATTTTAACAATGACCGAGCCAACGGTCTTACACTGCCGATTACGAGGAAGACGCAATGAAACCAGAAGATTTCCGTGCCGATGCCAAGCGCCCGTTTACCGGTGCCGAATACCTGAAAAGCCTGCAAGATGGCCGCGAAATTTACATCTACGGCGAACGGGTAAAGGACGTTACCACGCACCCTGCCTTTCGCAACGCGGCGGCCTCCGTCGGCCAGCTGTATGATGCGCTGCACGCGCCGGCCAGCCACGACCGCCTGTGTTGGGGCACCGACACCGGCAACGGCGGCTATACCCATAAATTCTTCCGCTATGCCCGTAGCCCACAAGAGATGCGCCAACAGCGTGACGCCATTGCCGACTGGTCGCGCCAAAGCTACGGCTGGATGGGGCGCACGCCGGACTACAAAGCCGCCTTTGGCAGCGCATTAGGCGCAAATCCTGAATTTTATGGTCAGTTTGCCGACAATGCACGCCACTGGTACCAGCGTATTCAGGAAACAGGCCTGTACTTCAACCACGCCATCGTCAACCCGCCGATCGATCGTCATAAGCCGGTCAACGAGGTGAAGGACGTGTTCATCAAGGTGGAAAAAGAAACCGACGCCGGCATTGTGGTCAGCGGTGCCAAGGTGGTCGCAACCAACTCGGCGTTGACCCACTACAACTTTATTGGCTTCGGTTCGGCGCAGGTCATGGGCGATAACCCGGACTTCGCGCTGATGTTCGTCGCGCCGATGGATGCTGAAGGCGTCAAACTGATCTCGCGTGCGTCATACGAGCTGGTGGCCGGCGCCACCGGATCGCCGTTCGATTATCCGCTCAGCAGCCGCTTTGATGAAAACGATGCGATCCTGGTGATGGATCATGTGCTGATCCCGTGGGAAAACGTGCTGATCTACCGCGACTTCGATCGTTGCCGCCGCTGGAGCACCGAAGGCGGGTTTGCGCGCCTGTTCCCACTGCAGGCCTGCGTGCGACTGGCAGTGAAGATGGATTTTATCACCGCACTGCTGCAAAAAAGCCTCGGTTGCACCGGGGTGCTGGAGTTCCGTGGCGTACAGGCCGATCTGGGCGAAGTGGTGGCCTGGCGCAACCTGTTCTGGTCGCTGAGCGACGCGATGTGTGCCGAGGCCACCGAATGGAAAAATGGCGCCTATCTGCCGGATTCCGCCGCGCTGCAAACCTATCGCGTGATGGCGCCGATGGCCTACACCAAAGTGAAGCACATCATCGAGAAGAACGTTACCAGCGGGCTGATCTATCTGCCGTCCAGCGTGCGCGACATGGACAATCCGGCGATCGACAAGTATCTGGCGCAGTACGTGCGTGGCTCGAACGGCATGGATCACGTCGAGCGCATCAAGATCCTCAAACTGATGTGGGACGCCATCGGCAGTGAGTTCGGCGGCCGTCACGAACTGTATGAGATCAATTATGCCGGCAGCCAGGACGAGATCCGCCTGCAATGCCTGCGCCACGCGCAAAGCTCCGGCAGCATGGATCAGATGATGCAAATGGTCGATCGCTGCCTGTCCGATTACGACCGGCATGGCTGGACGGTGCCACATCTGCATAACAACGGCGATATCAATCAGTTAGACAACCTGTTGAAATAGTGTGGTCTTGGAGGTGTGTATATCTCAGGAAAATGAACACCGGCTGCGTTTTCGCGATGCGATGGCCAGCCTGTCGGCGGCGGTGAACATCGTCACCACCGATGGCCCGGCGGGGCGCTGCGGTATTACCGCCACTGCGGTCTGCTCGGTAACGGATAGCCCGCCGACGCTGATGGTGTGCATCAATCGCAACAGCGCGATGAACCCGGTATTTCAGGAGAACGGCAAGCTGTGCGTCAATGTGCTTAACCACCAGCAGGAGCTGATGGCGCGCCACTTTGCCGGCATGACCGGCGTCAGTATGGAAGAGCGCTTCCGCCAGGAAGAGTGGCGCCAGGGGGCGCTTGGCCAGCCGCTGCTGTGCAATACCCTCGCCAGTCTGGAAGGAGAGATCGCGCAGATCCAGAGTATCGGCACCCATCAGGTCTATCTGGTGGAGATCAAACAGATCGTGCTGAGCGACAGCGGCCACGGCCTGATCTACTTCAAGCGCAACTTCCACCCGGTAAAGCATGAAATGGCGGCGCTGGCGTGACAGTCACCCGGCGCGATAGCGCGCCGGGTGATGCGTTACATCCCTTGGTTGGCCACCAGATCGCTGACCAGCCGGTTGACCGGATCGCTCATATTGGTGAACTTACTCAGTTCGGAGCGGGTAACTACCACGAAAACGCCGACATTATGCTGCGGTGACATGGCCATATAGGTGATGAAACCGCCGCCGCCGCCGGTCTTCTGAATAATGCCCGGCAGCCCGTCCTTCGGTGCCATATACACCCAGCCCAATCCCAATGCATCCGCCTGACCCGGCACGTCCATACCTTTCAGCGATACCAGATCGCGGCGTTGGAAGTACATGGTCTGTTCGTTGGCTGCGGTGGCTTTGCGCGGACCAAACGCCTGCGAGGACAGGAATTGCTGCATCCAGCGCTGCATGTCGCGCGGGGTGGAATAGACGCCGCCGCTGCCGGCCGCTGCAGTGGTATCACGGCAGGCGCTCGGTCCGGCGGCGGCCACCATCAGACGTGAGCACTGTTCGGCGCTCGGTGTCAGCGTGGTATCGACCATTCCCAACGGCCCGGTGATTTTTTCTTTCAACAAGGCGTTGTATGACTTGCCCGCCGCTCGTGACAGCGCATCGGCCAGTAAATCATACGCCAGATTGGAATAGGCGGCATGTACCCCCGGCGGCACGGTGATTTTGGCATGTTCCAGCCACTGCCAGCGTTGTGCCTTGGTCGGCCAGACGAACACCGGCGTTTTCGGCGGTTTTTTGCCCGGTTGCTCACGCGGTAAGCCGCTGGTGTGCGTCGCCAGATTCAACAGGGTGATTGGCTGGCGCGCATTGTAGCTCGGCACATAAGCACCGCGTGGCGCGTATTTACGCAGCGGGTCGGTCAGTTTTACCTGGCCTTGTGCCGCCATTTTTACCATCACTTCGCTGGTCATCAGCTTGGTGATGGAGGCGATGCGGATCAGTGAATCCGGGCGTGGGCGCAGATTGTTGCCGGGTTTGGTATCGCCAAAGCTGCGATTAACCACCTGATTGCCATCGATCACCACCAGCGCCATGCCGGTCGCACCGCTATTGTAGAAAATGTGCTCGGCATATTGATCGACGATCTGTGAGGTCAGTTGTGGCGTTGCGGCGTAGCCAGCCAGCGGCGCGCCGCACAAACCCAGTGCCAGCAGGGAAACAGAGAGAATGTTCTTCAACGATCGTTATCCATGTTAAAAGTGCAGCGGGAAGGCGTAAATTGCCACCACAGTGTAATGTGGCGGCGCCTTCGCTGCATGGGGAAAAAGAGCGGGAAGCGTAAATTTTCCCCTATTGTGTCCGGGTAAAGATGGCAATCACTTCATCCAGGTGTGTTTTCATTGCCTTACGTGCAGCCCGAACGTCGCGCGCCTCAATGGCGGCGAGGATCGCCCGGTGTTCCTGCTCGGAACGGTGTGGCATATCCTCCGGGGTATAGTGATGCTGCAACACGCGAAACATGCTGCCATAGCGGTGGCCAAGCAGATGGGCGATGATAAACGCATAAGCCGGGTTGCCGCTGGCCTGCGCGATGCGAATGTGAAACAGCCGATCGCCGGGATGGGTGGCGGAAGCGGCCCGATTATCCCGACAGTTTTGTTCATACGCGGCGCGAATACCCGCCAACTCTTCATCGGTGGCATGGCGAGCCGCCAGCGCAGCGGTTTCGGGTTCGATCAGCAAACGGGTTTGCAGCAGCGAAAATGGCGGCAGCTCGGCGTTAAAATCCAGTTCGATGTTCAGCTCGTCGTCGATGTCGGCCCACTGATTGCGCCCGGCCTGGGTCATCACCGGTTCCTGTGAGGCAATGGCCGGTGACAGTCCCTTGACGATCACTCCATTACCCACTTTCACGTCTACCAAACCAATCACTTCCAGGGCGATCAACGCCTCGCGCACCGAAGCGCGGCTGACCTGTAACTGCTGGGCCAGATCGCGTTCCGACGGCAGGCGACTGCCGGGCGGGAATTCGTTGTTTTCGATCAGGCGTTTCAGCTGGTCGGCTATCTGTCTGTAAATACGTGGGTTTTCCAGTCGGGTAATCGGCATTTTTTACCTTCGGCACGGTAGCGTTAAGTGATTCAGCGCACAAAAACTGCTCAAGCTGCTTGAGTATTCGTTAATCAGGTGTAAAAACTTGGTTAATTGAAATGCTGTTTTACATCGTTTTTATTCACATCTACTTCAAACCATAACGCTTAAAACGTCTTTTGTCATGTGAAAGGTCTGACCTTTAACCGCCCTTAGTGGCCTGACCATTAGACCTTTTGGCCAAGGAGTCGCAATGGATTTAACCGGAAAACGCGTGCTGATCACCGCCGCCGGGCAGGGGATCGGTTTCAGCACCGCCAGGCTGTTTGCCGATGCTGGCGCTGAGGTGATTGCCAGCGATATCAATATCGCGTCGTTACAGGGAATTAGCGGCATTACGCCGTTGCAGCTGGACGTCACCGATGGTGCCGCCATCGCCGCGGCGGCGGAAACCGTCGGTTGTCTGGACGTGCTGTTCAACTGTGCCGGCGTGGTGCATAGCGGGTCGATCCTGGAATGCAGCGAAAGGCAATGGCAGTTCGCGCTCGATCTGAACGTAACCGCGATGTTCCGCATGATCCGCGCCTTTTTGCCCGCCATGCTGACACAGCAGAAAGGTTCGATCATCAACATGTCTTCGGTGGCCTCCAGCGTCAAAGGCGTGCCGAACCGCTTTGCCTACAGCGCTACCAAGGCGGCGGTGATTGGTCTGACGCGCTCGGTGGCGGCGGACTACGTTACCCAGGGCATTCGCTGCAACGCCATCTGTCCGGGCACCGTGGAGTCACCGTCGCTGCGTCAGCGCATTGCCGAACAGGCGCGGGAACAGGGCCGCAGTGAAGAAGAGGTTTACCAGGCATTTGTCGCGCGCCAGCCGATTGGCCGCATCGGTCAGACCGGCGAAATAGCGCAACTGGCGTTGTATCTGGCCTCTGATGCCAGTTCCTACACCACCGGCACCGTGCAGATTATCGACGGCGGCTGGAGCAACTGATTGGCCACGGCGTGCGGGTCGCACGGCAATTTTATCGTTGAGATTGAGGACATTATGAAACTGTTACGTTATGGAGAGGTTGGGCAGGAACGACCGGGCGTGTTGGACCTTCAGGGGCGAATCCGCGATCTTTCACGCCATATCGCCGACGTTGGCGGCACCGCGCTGTTGCCGGACAGCATCGCCGCACTGCAACGGCTGGATATCGACAGCCTGCCGCTGGTGGAAGGGCAGCCGCGTATCGGCGCCTGCGTCGGCGGCATCGGCAAGTTTATCTGCATTGGGCTTAATTATGCCGATCACGCGGCGGAAACCGGTGCGGCCATCCCTGGTGAACCGGTGGTTTTCAACAAGTGGACCAGCGCGGTGGTGGGGCCGAATGACGACGTGGAAATCCCACGCGATTCGCAAAAAACCGACTGGGAAGTGGAGCTGGGGGTGGTGATCGGCAAGGGCGGGCGCTACATCGCCGAACAGGATGCCATGCAGCACGTGGCCGGCTACTGCGTGATTAACGACGTATCCGAACGCGAATTCCAGATTGAACGCGGCGGCACCTGGGACAAGGGCAAGGGCTGCGATACCTTCGGCCCGACCGGACCATGGCTGGTAACCGCCGACGAAATTGCCGATCCGCACCGGCTCAATCTGTGGCTGGAAGTGGACGGCAAGCGTTATCAGGACGGCAATACCAGCACCATGATTTTTACCATTCCGCACATCATCAGCTATCTGAGCCGCTTTATGAGTCTGCAGCCGGGTGATGTGATTTCCACCGGCACCCCACCGGGGGTCGGCATGGGGCAAAAACCACAGCCAATCTATCTCAAGGCCGGCCAGGTGATGCGGCTGGGCATTGAGGGGTTGGGTGAACAACAACAGCAAACGGTTCAGGCGTAGGAGAATTGACCATGACCACCATTACCGCGCTGCGGGTTGAAGATATTCGCTTCCCGACCTCGCTGGGGCTGGATGGCTCCGACGCCATGAACCCGGATCCGGATTACTCGGCGGCCTATGTGATCCTGGAAACCGATCGCGCCGATCTCAGCGGTCACGGTCTGACGTTTACCATTGGCCGTGGCAACGAAATCTGCTGCGCGGCGATCCGTGCGCTGGAGCACCAGATCGTCGGCCAGTCGTTGGCGAGCATCACCGCCGATATGGGGGCGTTCTGGCGTCAGTTTACCAGCGACAGCCAGTTGCGCTGGATTGGACCGGACAAGGGGGCGATCCACCTGGCCACCGGCGCGGTGATCAATGCGCTGTGGGATCTGTGGGCCAAGGCGGAAGGCAAGCCGCTGTGGCAACTGGTGGCAGACATGACGCCAGAAGAGCTGGTGCGCTGCATTGATTTTCGCTACATCACCGATTGCATTACGCCGCAGGAGGCGCTGACGCTGCTGAAAAATCGGGCGGAAGGCCAGGCGCAGCGGCGTGAACAACTGCTGGAACACGGTTATCCCTGCTACACCACGTCGGCCGGTTGGCTGGGCTACCCGGACGACAAGCTGCGCCGGCTATGCCAGCAGGCGGTCGATGCCGGCTTTTCCTACCTCAAGCTGAAGGTGGGGCGCGATCTGGAGGATGACATCCGCCGGGTGCGCATCGCACGCGAGGTGATCGGCCCGGATCGTCAACTGATGATCGACGCCAACCAGGTGTGGGAGGTCGATGAAGCGATCCCGTGGGTGAAGCATCTGGCCTTTGCCAAACCGTGGTTTATCGAAGAGCCCACCAGTCCCGACGACGTGGAAGGACATCGGCGCATTCGCGAGGGGGTGCATCCGGTGAAGGTAGCTACCGGTGAAATGTGCCAGAACCGCATCATGTTCAAGCAGTTCATCATGCGTGGCGCGATCGATGTGGTGCAGATCGATGCCTGCCGGCTCGGTGGGGTTAACGAGGTACTGGCGGTGATGCTGATGGCGGCCAAGTACAACCTGCCGGTATGCCCGCACGCCGGTGGCGTCGGGCTGTGCGAATACGTTCAGCACCTGTCGATGATCGATTTCCTGTGCATTGCCGGCAGCCATGAAGGGCGGGTGATCGAATACGTTGACCACCTGCATCAGCATTTCCTGCACCCGTGCGAGATACGCGGCGCGGCCTATATGCCACCGCGTGCGCCGGGCTATTCGATTGAAATGCGGCTGGAATCGATCGAGCAATACCGCTTTCGCGGTTAGGAGGCGGCATGTTGCGCATCGACGCCCATCAGCATTATTGGCGCTACCAGCCGCAGCACTACCCGTGGATTGACGACGGTATGGCGGTGCTCCAGCAGGATTTCGGCCCGGCGCAGCTGCAACCGCTGTTGCAGCAGCATCGGCTGGACGGCGCGCTGCTGGTGCAGGCACGGCACAGCGAGGCGGAAAATGCCGGGTTGCTGGCACAGGCGGCACAGCTCGACGGGGTGTGTGGCGTGGTTGGCTGGCTGGACATCACCGCGCCGGCGCTGGATGAGCGTCTGGCGGCGCGCCACCCGCTGCTGTGCGGCGTGCGGCACCTGGTGCAGGATGAGCCGGATCCGGCGGACTGGCTGGCGCTGCCGGCGGTGCAACGTGGCATGGGTCTGCTCCAGCGGCACGGCTGCGTCTATGACCTGCTGGTGACGCACCGACATTTGGCAGCGGCGGCGGCGTTCGCCGCTCGCCATGACGATCATTGGCTGGTGCTCGATCATCTCGGCAAGCCGGACGTGGCGCGCGGCGCGGCGCATTGGGCCCGGCAGATCGCACCGTTGGCGGCACTGCCGCACGTGGCGTGCAAGCTGTCGGGGCTGATCACCGAAGTGCCCGGCGGTCACTGGCAGGCCGGGCAACTGCTGCCTTTCTTCGAGGCGGCGCTGGAGGCCTTCGGCCCGCAGCGGTTGATGTTCGGTTCCGACTGGCCGGTGTGCCTGTTGGCCGGTGAATATCAGCAGGTTTATCAACTATGTGAGCAGGGGGTGGCTACGCTCAGCCCGTCGCAGCAGGCGGCGATCTGGGGCGGCACGGCCTGCCGGGTTTATGGTTTAACGGGATCTGACGATGAATTTATATCTCAACGATAAAGTAGTGATGGTGACCGGCGGCGGCTCCGGCATCGGCGCGGCGATTTCGCTGACGCTGGCGGAAGAGGGCGCGGTGCCGGTTATTGTCACCAATGTCATGCCGGATGATGAGTTCCTTGCCCAGCTCAAACGTCTGCAACCGCGCAGCAGCGTGACGATCGCCGATCTGTGCAGCGAGGCGGAGTGCCAACGCGCGGTGTCGCAGGCGCTGGAACAGTACGGCCGGCTGGACGGTCTGGTGAACAATGCCGGGGTAAACGACGGCGTTGGGTTGGAGGCCGGTCGCGAGGCGTTTCTCGGATCGCTGGAAAAGAACCTGATGCATTATTACCAACTGGCGCATCTGTGCCAGGCGGCGCTCCGGGCCAGCCACGGCACCATCATCAATATCGCCTCGAAAACCGCGCTCAGCGGCCAGGGCGGTACCAGCGGCTATACCGCCGCCAAGGGGGCGGTGCTGGCGTTGACGCGCGAGTGGGCGGTGTCGCTGCGGGCGGACGGCGTACGGGTCAATGCGGTGGTGCCGGCGGAAGTGATTACCCCGCAGTACCAGCGCTGGATCAACACCTTTGAGCAACCGCAGCAGCAACTGGAAAAAATCACCGCGCGCATTCCGCTGGGGCAGCGCATGACCACGCCGCAGGAGATCGCCAATACCGTGGTGTTTCTGATTTCCAGTCGCAGTTCGCACACCACCGGCCAATGGCTGTCGGTAGACGGCGGCTATCTGCATCTCCGATCGGGCCATCACATGAGCGGCGCGGCGACTTCCCGACGGCGCTTTTGCCAGGCGCTTGATCTGGTCGATTCACCGGCGCTGATTGCCGAGTATCAGCGTCATCATCAACGCATCTGGCCGCAGATTGCCGAACACCTGCGCCACCAGGGCATTCTGGAGATGGAGATTTACCGCATCGGCACCCGGCTATTCATGATTGTCGAGGTCAGCGCGGAATTTGATGCCGAACGCTTTGCTGCCGACAGCCGCAATCATCCCGATGTGCAGCGCTGGGAAGCGCTGATGTGGCAATACCAGGTTGCCACGCCCTGGACGCCGCCGGGCGAGAAATGGGTGGCAATGGAACAGATATTTTCATTAGCAAAACAATAATAGCCAATATCATTCGAGTTGCGGCGAAAGGTGGCGCAGCGAATCTCCGGCAAGGCTGCTACAGGGCGCGGCCGGGGTGAACGCGCGCTATTGTCGCGGCGGCCCGGTGTATGAAAGTACTCTACGAGGATAATATCATGCTTGCTGATAAAACCGCTGCGCCTGCGCAAGTGGGGGCCAACGCGCGCGCCAATCTGCGCTGGGCCTTTATTTTGGTCACCAGTCTGTTCTTTATGTGGGGCCTGTCTTATGGCTTGTTGGACGTGTTGAATAAACATTTCCAGGAAACGCTGCACGTCACCAAGGCGCAATCGGGATTATTGCAGGCGGCGTATTTTGGCGCCTATTTCCTGGTGGCGTTGCCTGCCGGCTATTTTATGGATAAACGCGGCTATAAGGCCGGGATTCTGATTGGTCTGTGTCTGTATGCCGTCGGCGCGTTGCTGTTTTGTGCCGGCCGCTTCGGCCAACAGCTTTGCGCTGTTCCTGCTGGCGCTGTTTGTGATTGCCTGTGGCCTTGGCTGTCTGGAAACGGCGGCCAACCCGTATGCCACGGTACTGGGCGATGCCAAAGGCGCGGAACGTCGGCTGAACCTGGCACAGTCGTTCAACGGACTGGGGCAGTTTATCGGCCCGATGATCGGCGGCACGTTGTTCTTTTCGGCGACGCAAAGCGCCAGCGGCGGCGATCAAAACATGGTGAAAATGACCTACGTGGCGATTGCGGTACTGGTGCTGGGCATCGCCTTGCTGTTCAGCCGTACCCGGCTGCCTGACATTCGCGAAGAAGAGCCGCTGCCGCATGGCGTGGTGGCGCAGGGGCTCTGGCAGCATGCGCATTTTGTCGGCGGGGTGATTACCCAATTCTTCTATGTGGCAGCGCAGGTCGGCGTCGGGGCGTTCTTTATCAACTATGCCACCGAACACTGGGATGACGTGTCCAACCAGAGCGCGTCCTATCTGCTTTCCATCGCGATGATCTGCTTTATGATTGGCCGTTTCTTCAGCACCTGGTTGATGGGGCGGGTCAAGCCGGCGACGCTGCTGGCCTGCTATTCGTTGATCAATATCCTGCTGTGCGGGGTGGTGATGATGAGCATTGACGGTGTGTCGGTGGTGGCGTTGATCGCGGTATTCTTCTTTATGTCGATCATGTTCCCGACCATTTTCGCCCTCGGGGTGAAGAACATGGGTAAGCATACCAAACGCGCCAGTTCCTTCATGATCATGGCGATCGTCGGCGGTGCCATCATGCCGTATTTTATGGGGGCCATCGCTGACCACTACAGCACCGCCATTTCTTACGTCTTGCCGCTGCTGTGCTTTATCGTGGTGCTGGCCTATGGCATCCGCCAACGCCGATACTGAGGCTTCAGGCCAGGGGCGCGGACTGGGCGTTTTCCGCCAGTTGAATGGTATTGCGACCGTTGCCCTTGGCCTGGTACAGCGCGGCATCCGCGGCACGAATAGCCGACTTCACGTCCAGTTGGTCCAGCGCTGAAATGCCGGCGCTGAGCGTGACGGTGGTAGTGGCCAACTGGTTGAAGCGATGCGGGATCTGCAAGCCCAACACCCGCTGACGTACGCGTTCTGCCAGTTGTGCCGCATAGGCTTCGCTGACGTTGGTCAGCAGTACCAGGAACTCTTCCCCGCCATAGCGCACCACGATATCCCGTGAACGCACCGCGTCGCGGATGGCCGCGGCAACCTGCACCAGCGCTTGATCGCCCATGGTGTGGCCATAGTTGTCGTTGTAGGCCTTGAAGCGATCGATATCCAGCAGTACCACGAAATGACGGCCGGCGGTCGGTGCCAGCAGCTGGTTGAGTTTGTTTTCCAGCCCGCGACGGTTATACAGCCCGGTGAGCGGATCGAGCATGCTGAGATCGCTGAGTTTGTCACGTTCGTCATACAGGTTGGCAACCAGCGCCTGGGTAAAGGCTTCGCTGCGTTTCAACATCAGATGATGGATTGAAAAAGCGATGATGGGCAGCACCGAGGTAAACACGATGCGCACGGTATTATTCATGCCATCCAGCAGCAAAATGGTGATGGCGGAAGGCACCGAATGCAGGCAAAAAGCGACGAAATTATCGGTCAGCGCAATGGCGCTGATAAAAAACATGCTGAATAGGCTAATTAATAAAAAATTTTGGCTATCCGGTACGCAGTAACGGCTTTTTAAATAAATATGCGCCGCCCACAGTACGCCGAGGATAGCGGCGAACACATGCAGTTTCCGCACGTATTGGCGCGGACAAAATACCGTGTATGCCATGGCAGCCAAACAGAATAAGGGGATCCCCATCAGTGGCAAGGTAATGACCGGCGTATTTTTGAAAGGCATCAATAACGTAAATATTGAAGAGGCCGCATTCATCAACAAGAAAAGGAATAACGATAATCGATGCTTGCTGGTCAGCAGTTCCTGATAAGAACGCGCGTTCATACGGAGTTTACTCTTTACCAATCAAATAGTGAGGTTATTGAAAATTCTGGGCAAGTGATAAACATTACTTGCGTGAATATATCCGTTATATCTCACGTCGCATGTTGGCTGGCTGCACGCGCTTATCCCGGCCATTGAACCCTGCTAGCGGCTGGCAGTTGCCGCTTCGCCGTAACTTGAATGACGTTGACTATAGTTTTAACGGGTGATTATTAACGCGCAATCATTCTAAGAATTTTCTTATGTCAAACTATCATTTTTTCGCCGTTCTGTCATCCGGGAAAGCGGTTGACGGTTAAATAGGTGCAGGGCGAAAAAAACTGGTATATGATATTGGTTATCATTATCACTTGAAGGGTGGGGTTATCATGATTGCCGCCATGATTACCGCGTGCGGGCTGTGGGGTGTGAGCTGGTGTCTGGGCGACCGGTTGGCCAGCGCCTGGGGCGTATTGTTGCCCTGTGCCTTGTTGCCATTGCTGGCTTTGGTCAACCTGGACATGATGCAATTGCGCAGTCTGATCGTCATTGCCATGCTGGCGACGCTGGTGATGCTGTTCAACAGTCGCTGGCGACACTATCTGCTGTTGCCGTCATGCATGGCATTAGCCGGCGGTCTGGCGGCAATTGGGCTGCATTTGAATATCGACTGAATATCGACTGAATAGCACCAAACCACGTTTAAACGTGTCGTTTCTTGCGCTTACAGGGAAAGTTGGATGAGGTACTGCCGGAGAGAGCATCGATTGGTGCGAAGAGAGGGACTTGAACCCTCACGTCCGTAAGGACACTAACACCTGAAGCTAGCGCGTCTACCAATTCCGCCACCTTCGCACAGCCGATGTTGTTGCGTCGATTTGATTTATATTGTCACCAGCGTGGTGCGAAGAGAGGGACTTGAACCCTCACGTCCGTAAGAACACTAACACCTGAAGCTAGCGCGTCTACCAATTCCGCCACCTTCGCACAGATGCTGTGCAATATAAATGTCAATCGCGTGGTTATTTGGTGCGAAGAGAGGGACTTGAACCCTCACGTCCGTAAGGACACTAACACCTGAAGCTAGCGCGTCTACCAATTCCGCCACCTTCGCGTACCAGAAACATTACCGTAATAATGTCACCACGGGGGCGAATTCTAGAGATTTTGGCGGGGGACGTCAACTGTTATTTCGGTGATTGCGGGCGTTTGCTGGAAAAAGCGTCATCTCGTTGCTTTTGATGCGCTTCGAACAGTGTAATCAGCCAATCGATCAGCACCCGCACGCGAGGAGCAAGGAAGCGGCCGGGGGGATACATAATGTAAATCGGCATCGGTGGCGGTGGCGTCTGTGCCAAAACCTCTACCAGATCGCCGCGCTTCAGCCACGGCGACAGCGAATAGCGCGCCGCCTGTATCAGCCCCAAACCGGCACGGCAGCCGCTGATATAGGCATCTGCCCCGCTGACGCTCAGCCGGCTGGGCAGTTCGCGCAGCTCCAGCTTGCCATGGCGGCAGAATTCCAGCGGATAGTCTCGGTTGGTGGCGAGAGAGAAATAGCCCACCGCATGGTGATGATGCAGATCGTCGATCGACTGCGGTACGCCGTAGTGCTGCAAATAGGCCGGCGAGGCGCAGGTCAGTTGCGGCATTGCGGTGATCTGCCGGGCTATCAGGCTGTCGTCTTCGGTTTCCCAGGCGCGTAACACGCAGTCGACCCCTTCGCGTAGCAAATCGACGTGGCTATCGTTAGCACCGAGCGCCAGGGTGATTTGCGGATAGCGCTGATAAAAATCCCCCAGCGCCGGAATGACGATTTCACGCGCCAGCGAATGCGGCATATCGATACGTACTTTGCCCGACGGCTGCAGCTTCTGCTGGCTAAACAGCGTATCGGCTTCTTCCAGCGCACCCAGCAGTTGAATGCAGCGCTGATAGTACAAGGTGCCCTCGTGGGTGACGTTGACCTGCCGAGTGGTGCGGATCAGCAGCCGCACGCCGAGCCGCTGCTCTAGCCGTTTCAGCGTGTTGCTGACCGTGGCACGCGGCAGTTGCAGGCGCTCGGCCGCGCGGCTGAAGCTACCCAGTTCGACGATTCGCGTGAAGATGCGCATTGCCTGAATCTGATCCATCGGACCGTCCGAGATTGTTAGCGTTTTTTGAACAGTGTTGAGCAATATGCATTATTTATCTTTCCTGCGCCAACAACCACACTCTGTATCGACATTTACCCGATTGATGAGGCAACAACGATGCAACAGCGAAAATTAGGCGCCAAGGGTCCAAGCGTTTCTGCGCAGGGGTTGGGCTGCATGGGGATGAGCGATTTCTATTCCACCGATCAAGATGAAAAAGAAGCTATCGCGACGCTGCATCGTGCGCTGGATCTGGGCGTCACGCTGCTGGATACCGCCGATATGTATGGACCGCATACCAATGAGCAACTGATCGGCAAGGCGATCAAGGGCAAGCGCGAGCAGGTGTTTCTGGCGACCAAATTCGGCATCGTGCGCGATCCGTCCGATCCGCATGCCCGCGGCGTCAGCAGCCAGCCGGCCTATATCCGCCGCTCGGTAGAAGGCAGTCTGCAACGGCTGGGGGTAGAGACTATCGATCTTTACTATCAGCACCGGGTCGATCCGCAGGTGCCGATCGAAGAAGTGATCGGTACGATGGCGGATCTGATTACCGAGGGAAAAATCCGCCATATTGGCCTGAGCGAGGCGTCGGTGGAAACGTTGGAACGCGCCCACCGCGTTCATCCGATTACCGCATTACAGAGCGAATATTCACTGTGGACACGCGACGCCGAGCAGGGGCAACTGGCTGCCTGTGAACGTCTGGGGATTGGTTTTGTGGCCTATAGCCCTCTGGGGCGTGGTTTTCTGACCGGCGCGATTCAACGGCCTGACGATCTGGCTGAGGATGACTTCCGTCGCAGCAATCCGCGTTTTCAAGGGGACAATTTTGCCCGCAATCTGGCGCTGGTGGACAAGGTCGGCGAACTGGCACGCCAGTAAGGGGGTCACGCCGTCACAGCTGGCATTGGCCTGGGTGATGGCGCAGGGCGAACATATCGTGCCGATCCCCGGCACCAAACGCCGGCGTTATCTGGAAGAAAACGTCGCCGCAACCTCGATCACCCTGAGCGAACAGGAGCTGGCGGCGATCGAGGCGGTGTTCCCGCTGCAGGCAGCGGCGGGGGCGCGCTATGGCGAAGAAGCCATGACCTACATTAACGGCTGATACAACGTGACGGGCGCCGCCGTTGGCAGCGCTCTGGCCAGGCAAAAAAAATGCCGCGCAGGGCTAACTGGGCGGCATTTTTCCATGGCGGGCGTGGTTATTTCTTTTTCTTCTTCGCATCACGCGGTGGGCGGCCAACGGTAGCCTGATAGACCTTGAAGCGGCCGTTCTGCGCCAGGACCTCATGGCTGCCGAAGGTGGCGTCCAGAATATCCGGGTACGGGCAGGAAGGCGTTGGCGACGATGCGTAAGTGACCGCCAATCGGCAGGTGCTTTAACGCGCCGCGGATCAGGGTTTCCGGCCGCCGTCAGGCTGGTTGCCAACCCGTCGTGGAATGGCGGGTTGGGAGATGATCATGTCAAAACGGCCGCTAATGTCGGAATAGACATTGCTGACGATCACTTCGCCGTCGATGCCGTTGGCAGCCAGCGTCGCGCGGCTGGATTCTATTGCGGCGGCGTTAACGTCACTCAGCGTCAGCTTCACCTTTGGTGACATTCTGGCCATCCACGCTGGCCATCACACCGGCGCCACAGCCGACGTCGAGCACTTTGCCCTTCATGTGTTTGTCCAGCGTCGACAACAGCAGGGAACTGCCGACGTCCAGCCCGTCGCGGCTAAACACCCCTGGCAGGGTTTTTACTTCCAGATCGTGCAACGGGTAGCTGTCCCACCAGTCGTTCAGATCGAAGGTGGTCTGGGCGTCGATCCGGCCATGATACAGACCGCAGCGGCGCGCGCTGTCGATTTTCGCCAGTGTAACGTGGCCTTCGACGGTCTGTTCGGCACTGCGTACGCCGCTGCGGTTTTCACCGACGACAAACACCTCTGCGCCGACCGGCAGCAGTGCCAGCAGATTGCACAGCTGGAATTGCGCTTCCTGTTTGCTCTTTGGCCAGTAGTAAACCAGCGTATCGCATTCGGCAACGAAGGCTGCGTCGACCGTCAGGCCGAATTGCACGTTGTCACCCATCGCACGGTTTAATAACTGCCAATGATGATATTGCTGGGTATGAACGCGTACGTCCACGGCCTCAAATTGCGCCGGCAGCGTATCTTGCAGATCACCGGCGAACAGCACGCGACGTTCGGTAAATTCATCACTGTGGCGCAGGCATCACTTCGCTGGCGGGGGTTAATGCAGACATCAGGTTTTGGCTCCTCAAGATTAAGGCCGGCGATTATAGAGCGTTGCGGTGATAATTTATACCTGTCTTGTTACAAGCCGCAGGTGCGTTGGCCGCGCGGGTTTGTTAGCATATGGCGCGCAACGCGCATTAACGGTAGCTCCCTACAGGAATCGGTATGGCATCTCAACGCGACTGGCTGTTACAACAACTGGGTATTACGCAGTGGACATTGCCGCCGCCCCGGGGGTGTTGCAAGGCGAAGTGGCGGTCCATTTGCCGGCGGAAGCTCGACTGGTGGTGGTGGCTTCTCCCCTGCCAGAGGCCGGCGATCCGCTGTTTTTGCGACGTGTTGCGCAGCCTGGGGCTGACCCCGGCGCAAGCCTACTGTCTGACGCCGGAACAGGCAGCGATGCTGCCGGACGATAGCGAATGCAACAGTTGGCGGCTGGGCATTACAGAGCCGCTCGTGCTCGCCGGTGCGCAGTTATCCAGCCCGGCGTTGGCCGAGCTTTCTTAGACGCGAGTGCCAAACGCGCTCTCCTGGCAGCAGATTTGTCATTATGAACACCATTTCTTCCCTGACGACGGCCGATCTGGCCAGCGCATTGACGATTGAACAGGCCAGTCATGCCTTTTCCCTGGAGCGAAGCCACGCTCGCCAGCAATCAGGGCGAACGCTATCTCAATCTGAAACTGGAAACCGCCGGGCAGATGGCGGGGTTTGCCATCACCCCAGCTCGTACTCGACGAAGCGACGCTGTTCAATATCGCCATTGCTCCGCAATGGCAACGCCGGGGCTATGGCCGTGCGCTGCTGGATGCGTTGATCGCGCAGTTGGAAAGCCGCGGCATCCTGACGCTGTGGCTGGAGGTTCGCGCCTCGAATGCGGTGCAATTGCGCTTTACGATCGCCTAGGCTTCAACGAGGTCACCGTGCGCCGCAACTATTATCCTGGCGTCGGCGGGCCGCCGAAGACGCCATCGTGATGGCGCTGCCGTTGGGGTAAGCGCCGGCATTGGGCACGTCATTTCCAGACTTCGGTCTGCATTGACCAATTAATCCGGGCGCTGCGGCATCCATTGATTGTCACCGGTTGCCAAATCAGCGAAAATAACCGGCTATTATCTTTTTATCACCGCTTTGCTTGGCGCCGCGATCGGCGCGTTCCGATGATGCAGGGCGGACTAACCGTAGAAACGTGAAAAACATGTCTCCTAGTGAATTCGCCCGCGAAGTCTCAAAAAGAAGAACCTTCGCCATCATCTCGCACCCCGATGCCGGTAAAACCACCATTACCGAAAAGGTGCTGCTGTTCGGACCAGGCTATCCAGACCGCCGGTACGGTCAAGGGGCGCGGCTCCAGCCAGCACGCCAAATCCGACTGGATGGAAATGGAAAAGCAGCGTGGTATTTCGATCACCACCCTCCGGTGATGCAGTTCCCGTACCGCGATAGCCTGGTCAACCTGCTGGACACCCCGGGGCACGAGGACTTCTCGGAAGATACCTACCGTACCCTGACCGCGGTGGACTGCTGTCTGATGGTGATCGACGCAGCAAAAGGCGTTGAGGATCGTACCCGCAAGCTGATGGAAGTGACCCGTCTGCGCGATACGCCGATCCTGACCTTTATGAACAAGCTCGACCGTGATATTCGCGACCCAATGGAAGTGATGGACGAAGTCGAACGCGAGCTGAAGATCGCCTGTTCGCCGATCACCTGGCCTATCGGGCTGCGGCAAGCTGTTTAAAGGGTTTACCACCTGTATAAAGACGAAACCTATCTTTATCAGACCGGTAAAGGCCACACCATTCAGGAAGTGCGGATGATCAAAGGGTTGAACAACCCGGATCTGGACGCTGGCGGTCGGTGAAGACCTGGCGGCTCAACTGCGCCGAAGAACTGGGAGCTGGTACAGGGCGCTTCGCACGAGTTCGAGCAGGAGGCGTTCCTGGCCGGTGAACTGGACGCCGGTATTCTTTGGTACGGCGCTGGGTAACTTTGGCGTTGACCATATGCTCGACGGTCTGGTGGCCTGGGCGCCAGCGCCGATGCCGCGTAAAACCGACACCCGTGAGGTGGTAGCAGCCGAAGAGAAATTCACCCGGTTTCGTGTTTAAAATCCAGGCCCAATATGGATCCGAAACACCGTGACCGCGTGGCGTTCATGCCGCGTGGTTTCCGGCCGCTACGAGAAAGGCATGAAGTTGCGCCAGGTGCGTACCGGTAAAGACGTGGTGATTTCCGACGCGCTGACCTTTATGGCGGGTGACCGTTCGCACGTTGAAGAAGCCTATCCAGGCGACATCATCGGCCTGCATAACCACGGCACCATTCAAATCGGCGATACCTTCACCCAGGGTGAAGACATGAAGTTTACCGGTATCCCGAACTTTGCACCGGAACTGTTCCGTCGTATTCGCCTGCGCGATCCGCTGAAGCAGAAACAGTTGCTGAAGGGGCTGGTACAGCTGTCTGAGGAAGGCGCAGTGCAGGTATTCCGCCCGATAGCCAACAACGATCTGATCGTGGGTGCGGTCGGCGTACTGCAGTTCGACGTGGTGGTAGCGCGTCTGAAGACCGAATACAACGTGGAAGCGCTGTACGAATCGGTTAACGTCTCCACCGCGCGCTGGGTTGAATGCGCCGACGTGAAGAAGTTCGAAGAATTCAAGCGCAAGAACGAGCAGAACCTGGCGTTTGGACGGCGGCGACAACCTGTCGTATATCGCACCTACCATGGTTAACCTCAACCTGACGCAGGAACGTTACCCGGATGTGACCTTCCGCAAGACGCGCGAGCATTAATACCGTCCACGGCCTGGCTCTTGCAATAGCCAGGCCGTTACCTTGCTTTATTAGTTAACCCGCCTCATCAGTTCCCGCGCTTTAGCTGCTTCAGAATCTTCCGCCTTTACCGGCAAACTTCGGCCAATGGTCTATATTTAACAGGGTGTATTTGCCTCGCTTAAAGCGAAAATCACTGGTATTTGTGCGATCGGTAGCGTGTTATTCGGTAGTGTTGCCAATCAGAGACAATTTGAACTGTTAAATATCAGTAAGTTATCGATACTGTCACCGTGGTCAGCCAAAATTGTCGTTTATAAGCGACAGTAATCGGCGTGTTTTTTGAGCGCATTTAATTATCTTATTGATTTATATAGCGGTTGAAGGATTGGCACGGCGGTTGCAATACTCTTGGCATGAACTACCGATCGAATAGATATCGTGAAGTATTCATGAGTGAGCCACATCATGTCGTGGCGGAAGAATCCGCAGTAGTTTGGATTCACAACAAAAGGAAGAGATCGATGAAAAAGACCAAGTTTGCACATTCGCTGATGGCTGTCGTGTTGGGTTCCGTTCTGGTTAGTGGTAGTGCTCTGGCTGAAGATACGCTGCTCAATAAAGCAACCAGCGCAGCTGACAGCACTGGCGCCAAAATCGATAGCTCCATGAAAAAAGTCGACGGCTACATGGATGACAGCGCAACAACGGCTAAAGTTAAAAGTGCACTGGTAGACGATGACAGCATCAAAAGCACCGATATTTCCGTGAAAAACGGAGCAGGGCGTGGTGACGCTGAGCGGTTTCGTCGGCAGCCAGGCACAGGCCGAGCACGCGGTTGAAGTGGCCGGTAAAGTAGAAGGCGTAAAATCCGTCAGCGACAAGCTGCACGTGAAAGATGAAGATAAACAGTCTGTTAAGTCGTACGCTGGTGATACTGCAACCACCAGCGAACTGAAAGCCAAATTGCTGGCAGACGATATCGTGCCTTCACGCAATGTGAAAGTAGAAACCACCGAAGGCGTGGTTCAGCTATCTGGTGAAGTGAAATCACAGGCGCAGTCCGATCGTGCCGAAAGCATCGCCAAGGCGATTGATGGCGTGAAGAGCGTCAAGAACGATCTGGTGGTCAAACCGTAATCGGCAATACCCGTAACAGCAAGCATCAATTCCCGGGCCACTGCCCGGGAAGTACCACAAAAATAGAATAACCCGCGGCCTGATTTTACGTTGCCTGTTTGGGCAACCGACAGGCTGCGATGCGTTTTTTCACTATGGTAAGGAGAGGCTTATGTTTCGTTGGGGCATTATCTTTTTAGTCATCGCACTGATTGCCGCCGCGCTGGGGTTTGGTACGCTGGCGGGAACCGCAGCCTGGGCGGCTAAAATCGTCTTTGTTGTCGGTATCATCCTGTTCCTGGTGAGCCTGTTTACCGGTCGCCGACGTCCTTAGCCTGCTCTCAAATTGTAACAAAGCTTAAGCCCTTTTCTTGCAGTAGGGAGGCAAGTCATGAACAGCGACATCATTCTCGGACGCTGGAAACAGCTGAAAGGCCAGGTCTGGCAGGCCTGGGCCGAGTTCTCCGGCAGCGATTGTGCATGGCTGGCGGGAAGTAATGACTGCCTGTCTGGTGTACTGCAAGAAGATTACGGAAGAGGGCAAGAAGAGGTATCCTCAGTCAAAACACCACATTGAGGATATCGGGTTGGGATACAGAATACCCATCACGCTCGGCAATATAGAGCCACTGGCGTATAAACCATACCGGCCCGGTAAAATGGCGCTGGTCTGTGAAGGGGGCGGGCAGCGCGGTATTTTCACCGCCGGCGTGCTGGACGAATTCCAGCGGGCCCGCTTTAACCCTTTCGAGCTGATGATCGGCACCTCCGCTGGCGCGCAAAACCTGTCAGCCTTTGTCTGTGGCCAGTTAGGCTACGCGCGTCGGGTCATCACCCGCTACACCACTACGGCAAATTTCTTTAACCCGCTGCGTTTTGTGCGCGGTGGGCATCTGATCGATCTCGACTGGCTGGTGGACATTACCTCGCAGCAATTGCCGCTGGCGATGGACGTTGCCGAAAAGCAGCTGATCGACGGACGGGAATTTCTGATGTGTGCCTGCCGCAGCGATAACTTTGAGCCAACCTATCTGCCGGCGCAGCGTGACAGCTGGTTGCCGGCGATCAAGGCGTCCAGCGCGATCCCCGGTTTTTACCGTCTGGGCGTAGAGCTGGACGGCATCAGCTATCAGGATGGCGGCATCAGCGATGCCATCCCGGTGGAAGAAGCCTATCGGCGCGGCGCCGATACCATCGTGGTGATCCGCACCGTGCCATCGCAAATGTATTACACGCCGCAGTGGATGAAGCGCATGGAGCAGTGGCTGGGTGAAAGCAGCCTGCAACAGATGGTGCGGGTGATGCAGCACCATGAGCAGAGCTACCATCGTATTCAGCAGTTTATTGAAAAGCCGCCGGGTGACTTGCGCATCTTCGAAATATTCCCGCCGAAACCGTTGGCCAGTAATGCGCTGGGCAGCAAGGTTTCGGCGTTGAATCGCGATTATCATCTGGGGCGGCGCTGCGGGCGTTACTTCCTGGCTACGGTCGGCCACTGGCTGCTGGAACAGGAAAAAGCCGACGGCATCGCGGTGAAAACGCCGCTGTCGCGCCGTTTAATTCAGCCGGACAGCGTAGCGATGCCGTCGCCGATTGTCAGCGAGGTGGCGCGTACGCCCGTTGCTGCCAGCGGTACCCAACCGGACGCTCAGCCGCAGATCGTCTTGCCGCACGGCCAGTCGGCCAGCGGTGGAGAGACGCTATGAGCCGCTGTTTTACCGATACCCATTGCCACTTCGACTTCCCGCCGTTTGCCGGCAACGAGGCAGGAAGCCTGCAACGCGCTGCGGCAGCCGGGGTGCAGCGTATTATTGTGCCGACGGTGACCGCCGATCGTTTTGCGCGCGTACTGCAATTGGCCAAGGATTATTCACCGCTGTACGCCGCGCTCGGGCTGCATCCGCTGTATATCGCGCAGCACCACGACCAACAGTTGGAACAGCTGGCGGCGTTGTTGGCTGGCAAACCGGACAAGCTGGTGGCCGTCGGCGAAATCGGCCTCGATCTGTACATGCCAGCGCCGCAGTTCGAGCGACAGCAGCAGCTACTGACTGCCCAGCTTAAACTGGCAGCACGCTATGATTTGCCGGTGATCCTGCATTCGCGCCGCAGCCACGATCCGCTGGCTGCGCTATTACGCCGAACCGAGGTGCCGCGTTGTGGCGTGGTACACGGGTTTGCCGGCAGTTTGTCGCAGGCGCAGGCGTTTATCCGCCTGGGCTACTCTATTGGTGTCGGCGGTACCATCAGCTATGAGCGGGCGCAAAAGACCCGGGCGGTGATGGCGCAATTGCCGCTGACCTCCGCTGTTGCTGGAAACCGACGCGCCGGATATGCCGTTAGCCGGTTACCAGGGGCAGCCCAACCGGCCAGAGCGCGCCGCCGAGGTGTTTGAGGCGCTGTGTCTGCTGCGTTGCGAATCAGCGGATGAAATCGCCGCCCAGCTGCAACATAACGCTGAAACCCTGTTTATGCCAGTGGCTTGAATAGGGTCGATCTATCCCCCCACCTGAGTTTCCGTTTCTGTTAACCCCTGCATTTTCGTTAGACGCTGCCCGGCGGCCGAATGCGCGCGCGTTGCGGCCGGCAAATTGCCGGATTTGCCATTGCCTGCGCCGACTGAGGTCAGTGGATCTGCGTGGATCGACGATGCCGTAGAATGGGATCGCGATCCGTATTTGTAGCATTTTTAAGCTTAATGTTAACGATATGTGATTTTGCTCAAATAATTATTTTTACAGCTTTGGTTATATGTTGCTCTATGTTCACGTTGTCATTTTGAGTTTTCGGTATGTGTAGTGATTAATTTATTGAAATATATCTATTTATAACCTTGTCTGTTTTTTATTGGAAAAAAATGACAACGTCAACATTAAGAGAATTCAAGCTGTTAACAAATATATTGGAGGAATAAATGAGCCAGTTGCCGGAAAAAATGCGCGCGGTCGTTTGCCACGGCCCGCAGGATTATCGTTTCGAACAGGTGCCTACGCCGTTGCCGAAGGCACGCGAGCTGGTGATCAAGGTGGAAGGCTGTGGCATCTGTGCCGGCGACTGCAAATGCAAAAACGGCGCGCAGATGTTCTGGGGGGAGAACCCGTGGGTGAAACCACCGGTAGTGCCGGGGCATGAGTTCTATGGGCGTATTGCCGCGTTGGGCGAGGGCGCTGAAGGCAAATATAAGGTCGGTGAACGGGTGATCGCCGAGCAGATCGTACCGTGCTGGGAATGCCGCTACTGCAAGTCCGGCAGCTACTGGATGTGTGAAACGCACAATATTTACGGCTTCCAGAAAGACGTGGCGGAAGGCGGCATGGCGGAGTATATGCGCTTTTCCGAGAATGCCATCGTGCACAAGATCCCGGAAAGCCTGAGCCACGAAGACGCGGTACTGATTGAACCGATGGCCTGCGCCATTCACACCGTGGCGCGCGGCGACATTCAACTGGATGACGTGGTGGTGCTGGCCGGCGCCGGGCCGCTCGGGCTGTGCATGGTGCAGGTGGCGCGCCTGAAAACGCCGAAGAAACTGATCGTCATCGACGCCATCGACGAGCGGCTGGCACTGGCGAAAGCGTTCGGTGCCGACGTGGTGATCAACCCGCTGAAAGAAGACGCCGACGGCATCGTCAAATCGCTGACCGGCGGCTACGGCTGCGACGTGTATATCGAGGCCACCGGCGCGCCGATCGGCGTGACCCAGGGGTTGCAGATGATCCGCAAGCTGGGCCGCTTCGTGGAGTTCAGCGTGTTCGGCAAGGAAACCACCGTCGACTGGTCGATCATCGGTGACCGCAAGGAGCTGGACATTCGCGGCGCGCACCTGGCGCCCTACAGCTATGAAATCGCCATCGATCTGTTCGAGCGCGGGCTGGTGACCTCCAGCGGCGTGGTCACCCACAGCTATTCATTGAACGACTGGGATCAGGCTTTCGCCCTGGCGGATTCGACCGACTCTATCAAGGTGATCCTGGTTCCCTGAGATTCCCGCCGTACCGCTGTTGCAGTAACGACCACCGCCTCGTTCGTAACGGATGAGGCACTGGTCGGCCAAAAGTAAAGACATGCTGTTGCTCTGATAATCACAACAAAACGCTATCCCTACAGGAGAATTGGCTATGTTTTCATTTTTCAAAAAGACCTTACCTTTTATCGTCGCCGGTGGAATGTTGGCGGCCAGCCATGTGGCGCTGGCCAAGCAGATCACTATCGGTATGTCGTTCCAGGAAATGAACAACGACTATTTCGTCACCATGAAACAGGCGCTGGATCAGGCGGCGGCCGATATCGGCGCCAAAGTGTACGTGGCCGATGCGCGTCACGACGTCGCCAAGCAGATCGGCGACGTGGAGGATATGCTGCAGAAGAAGGTGGATATCCTGCTGATCAACCCGACCGATTCGGTGGGGGTGCAGTCGGCGGTGATTTCCGCCCATAAAGCCGGTGCGGTGGTGGTGGCGATTGACGCGCAGGCTGACGGACCCCTGGACTCGTTCGTCGGTTCGGAAAACTACGACGCCGGCTTCCAGGCGGGCGAGTACCTGGCGAAATCACTGGGTGGTAAAGGCAAGGTAGCGATCCTTGACGGCATCCCGGTGGTGCCGATCCTGGAGCGGGTGCGCGGCTTCGAAGCGGCGATGAAGAAATACCCCGACATCAAGATTGTCACCAAACAAAACGGC
This sequence comes from Serratia odorifera, assembly GCF_900635445.1. Lineage (NCBI taxonomy): Bacteria > Pseudomonadati > Pseudomonadota > Gammaproteobacteria > Enterobacterales > Yersiniaceae > Serratia > Serratia odorifera. Next base: position 809,394 of record NZ_LR134117.1, on the reverse strand, counting down.
AAGCAGGAGCGCGATACCGCGCTGACGGTGACTGAAAACATGCTGCAGTCGGCGCCGGATCTGGCGGGCATCTTCAGCGTTAATGACGTTGGCGCGCTCGGCGCCCTGGCGGCGATTGAAAGCAACGGCGCCAAGGTGAAACTGGTCAGCGTTGACGGCCAGCCGGAAGCCATCAAAGAGATCCTCAAACCGAATTCACCGTTTATCGCCACCTCGGCGCAGTTCCCGCGTGACCAGTTGCGTATCGCGCTCGGCATCGCGCTGGCCCGCTACTGGGGCGCCACCGTGCCGAAAACCGTACCGGTCAAGGTGAAGCTGATCGACCGCAGCAATGCGGCCGGCTTTAGCTGGTAACAGCGGCCAGGTTCGCCCCGCTGCGGCGGGGCGTTCGACGCGGAGGGTATTGCGGTGACAGCTTTATTGGAATTGAAGCGGATTAAAAAGAGCTTTCCCGGCGTGAAGGCGCTGGACGGCATCGATCTCGCCATTCAACGCGGCGAGGTGCACGCCCTACTGGGCGAAAACGGCGCCGGTAAATCGACGCTGGTGAAAATCATGTGCGGCATTTATCAGCCGGACGAGGGCGACATTTTTATCGACGGTGAGCAGTGCCGCTTTAGCAACTATCGCCAGGCGATCGAGGCCGGTGTCGGCATTATTTTTCAGGAATTCTCGTTGATTCCCTACATGAGCGCCATCGACAACATCTTTCTCAACCGGGAGATCAGAAATCGTTGGGGCCTGTTGGATCGACGCGCGATGCGGCGCAAGGCCGAAGCTATCTTCAAACGCTTGACGGTGGAAATCGATCTCGACTGTCCGGTGGAGCAGTTGAGCGTGGCGCAGCAACAGTTCGTGGAGATCGCCAAGGCGCTGTCGCTGGAGGCGCGCGTGCTGGTACTGGACGAGCCGACCGCCACGCTGACCCCGGGCGAGGCCGAGCATCTGTTTAGCGTGATGAACGATCTGCGGCTGCTGGGCGTTGGCATGGTGTTTATCTCGCACCACCTGGATGAGATCTTCACCATTTGCGATCGCATCACCGTGCTGCGCGACGGCAGCTATATCGAGACGCTGGCCACCGGCGACACCAACGTGGAAGAGCTGGTACGGCTGATGGTCGGGCGCAAGATCGAAAACGCCTTCCCGCTGAAACAGCACCCGGTGGACACCTCGACGCTGTTGCTGGAGGCGGAGATCCAGCGCGAAAAGCACGGCCCAACGGACCGATTTCGGCTGCATAAGGGCGAGATCCTCGGCTTTGCCGGACTGGTGGGCTCCGGACGCACCGAGACCGTGTCGGCGCTGATCGGCGCCAGTCGCTGCCACCGCAAATGCGTGAGTCTCGGCGGTCGGCCGGCGGCGCTGAATTCGCCGGCGCAGGCGCTGGCGCAGGGCATCGGTCTGCTGCCGGAGAGTCGCAAAACCGAAGGCCTGGTGCTGCCGTTCTCGGTGGCGCAGAACATCACCCTCAACCGGCATCATCGGCGCGGCAAGATCTTCGTCAGCGCCAGCAAGGATCGCGACGTGGTGCAGCGGTTGATCCACGCGGTCGGGGTAAAAACCCCGGGCGCGGATACCGCCGTCAGTACCCTGAGCGGCGGTAACCAGCAGAAAGTGGTGATCGCCCGCTGGCTCAACAACGACTGCAACATCTTGATCTTCGACGAACCGACGCGCGGTATCGACGTGGGCGCCAAGGCCGAGATCTACCAGCTGATGCAGCAACTGACCCTGCAGGGTATCTCCATCATCATGATTTCCTCCGAGCTGCCGGAGATCATCGGCGTGTGCGACCGCGTGCTGGTGTTTCGCGGCGGCCACATCGTTGCCGAGCTGACCGGCGACGACATCGAATCCAACCACATCATGCTTCACGCTACCGGGAGTGCATTATGATCGGAATTGAACAACCCGCCGTGGCGCGCCGCGCCGCTGCCCCCAGCCTCGGCAAGCGCTGGGATAAACTGCTACACCATCCGGCGGTGTTGCCGTTTATCGGCTTCGTGATCCTGTTTGCGCTGATGAGCGTGCTGAACGACAGCTTCCTCAGCGTCAACAACCTGACCAATGTGGCGCGCCAGGTGTCAATCAACGCCATCATCGCGGTGGGCATGACCTGCGCCATCCTCACCGGCGGTATCGATCTCTCGGTCGGGCCGGTGATGGCGCTGGCCGGCTCCGTCGCCGCCGGGCTGATGCTGGCGGCGATCCCCATCCCGTTGGCGATGGTGGCGGCATTGGCGGTCGGGGCGCTATTCGGTCTGGCCAACGGCGCTTGCATCGCCTATCTGCGCATGCCGCCGATCATCGTCACTCTGGCATCGATGGGGATCGCCCGCGGTCTGGCGCTGCTGTACACCGGCGGCTACCCGATCTCCGGCCTGCCCGACGTCTTCGCCTTCTTCGGCCGCGGCACGGTGCTGGGTATCCAGGTGCCAATTCTGATCATGCTCGGCGTGTACCTGCTGGCCTGGCTGATGCTGAACCAGCTGCCGTTCGGCCGTTACATCTACGCGATGGGCGGCAACGAAGAGGCGGCGCGCCTGAGCGGCATCCGCGTGCCGCGCTACAAGATGCTGGTGTACGTGATAAGCGGTCTGACCGCCGCGCTGGCCGGGCTGGTGCTGACCTCACGCCTGATGAGCGGGCAGCCCAACGCCGGTGAAGGCTTTGAACTGGACGCCATTGCAGCGGTCGTGCTCGGCGGGGCGGCAATCTCCGGCGGGCGTGGCGCCATTGTCGGCACGTTGGTGGGGGCAATGATGCTCGGGGTGCTGAACAACGGCCTCAATCTGATGAGCGTGTCGCCGTATATCCAGAACGTGGTGAAGGGCGGCATCATCCTGGCCGCCATCTATCTCAGTTCCGTGCGGCGCAAGTAGGGGGCGCAATGGGCATTTTTCTTGGCATAGACGTCGGCGGCACGGTGATCAAGGCCGGGTTGTACCGGGCTGACGGTGAAGAACTGGCGATCGCCGAACGCGACGGTGCGACGATCGCCGCCCGGCCAGGTTTCAGCGAACGCAATATGGAGGCGCTGTGGGATGACGTCTGCGCCGCGATCCGCCAGACGCTGCATGCAGCGGCGCTGGATGCCGGTCAGGTGCGCGGCGTCGGCTTTTCGGCGCACGGCAAAGGGCTGTATGCCATTGACCGGTACGGCAAGCCGGTCGGCAACGGCATTCTCTCTTCGGACAACCGCGCGGCGGAAACGGTCGCAGCCTTGCAGCGCGCCGGGGTAGATGCGCAGACCTACCCGCGTAGCCTGCAGCCGCTGTGGCCCAGTCACCCGGCGCTGCTGCTGCGCTGGCTGAAGCAGCATCAACCGGCGCAGTACGCCGCCGTCGATCGCATTTTGATGGCACATGACTATCTGCGCTTTCGCCTGACCGGCGAGGCGGCGGCCGAGGTAACCAATATCTCCGGCAGCAACCTGTTTAACCAGCACAGTGGGGCTTACGATCCGACGCTGATGGCGGCTTTTGGCATTGAAGAGGCGGCGGAAAAGACCGCGCCGGTGATTGGCTCGGCGCAACTGGCCGGGCGAGTGACGGCCGGGGCGGCGGCGCAGTGCGGCCTGCGGGCGGGCACGGCGGTATACGGCGGCCTGTTCGACGTGGTGGGCGCGGCGCTCAGCTCCGGCGTGGCCGACGATCGCACGCTCAGCGCGGTGGCGGGCACCTGGTCGATCGCCACCTGCGTGACCGAGCGACTGATCCCCGCCGACTATCCCTATGCCTGGGGGCGTTACTGCATCGACGGCCGCTATTTTGTGCACGAGGGTAGCCCGACCTCGGCCGGCAATCTGGCCTGGTTCCTGCGCCAGTTTTGCGCCGACGACCGGCAACGCTACGCCCAGTTCAACGCCTGGGGTGGCCGAGCGCTGCGAACGGCCCAGCGAGCTGCTGTTCCTGCCCTATCTGTACGGTTCCAACCTTGGCGGCAACACGCCGGGCGGGTTGATCGGCCTGAGCGCCCATCATGAGATGGCAGACGTGGTGCAGGCTATCTATCAGGGCATCGTGTTTTCGCACCTGATCCATCAGCAGCGCATGGTGCGGCTGAACCCGCGCATTGAGCGGGTGCGCATGACCGGTGGGCCGACGCAGTCCGACGTCTGGATGCAGATGTACGCCGACGCAGGCAATCTGCCGCTCGACGTGGTGGCAAGCCGCCAGAGCGGCTGCCGTGCCGCCGCGCTGTGTGCCGCAGTAGGCGCCGGGAGTATGCCGGCTTCGCCGAAGCGATCGCCGCCGCGCCGCCCAAGCTGCGTTGTTTTTATCCCGCGCCCGCCGCCCATCGGCGTCTGCGCGCCCAGCAGGCGCGCTATCTGGCGGTCGCCCAGGCTTTGAATGAGGTCAATGATGCAAACAACTAACGTCGCCTGTCTGGGATTGTATGAAAAAGCGCTGCCCGCCAATCTGAGCTGGCCGCAGCGGCTGGCGATCGCCGCGGAGCTGGGGTTTGATTTTGTGGAGATGTCGATCGACGAACAGCCGGCGCGCCAGCAGCGTCTGGATTGGGATCGCAGTCAGCGACTGGCGTTTATTCAGGCGCGTCTCGACAGCGGGGTGACGGTACCGAGCCTGTGTCTGTCGGCACACCGGCGCGATCCGTTCGGCAGCGCCGACGTGGCCACCCGTGAACGGGCGCGGGTGCTGTTGATCAAGGCGCTGGATCTGGCGGTGGATCTCGGCATTCGCAACATCCAACTGGCGGGTTACGACGTCTATTACGAACCCGCCGACCGTCACAGCCGTGCACGCTTTATCGAGGGCATGCAGTGGGCGGTGGCGCAGGCTGGCAGAGCACAGGTGATGCTGTCGGTGGAAGTGATGGACACGCCGTTTATCAACAGCATCAGCAAATGGCGCGACATTGCGCGCCACGTCAACAGCCCGTGGTTCACGGTGTATCCCGACCTTGGCAACCTCAGCGCCTGGGGCAACGATATCGCCGCCGAGCTGGCATTGGACATTGGCAGTATCACCGCCATCCACCTCAAAGACACGATTGCGGTGGGGCCGGGCAGCGCCGGGCAGTTTCGCGACGTGCCGTTTGGCGAAGGGTGCGTGGATTTCGCCCACGCCTTTTCGGTACTCAATACGCTCGGCTATCGTGGCCCCTACCTGCTGGAGATGTGGGCGCGTGAAGACGGACAGGATAAGCAGCGCATCGCCCAGGCCAAGGCCTGGATTGAACAACAGATGATCAGCGGAGGAATCGCATGCTGAACGAACTCAAGCGGCAGGTACTGGCCGCCAATCTCAGCCTGCCGGAATATGGGCTGGTGACCTTTACCTGGGGCAACGTTTCGGCGATCGATCGCCAACGCGGGCTGGTGGTGATCAAGCCTTCGGGCATCGCCTATCAGGCGATGACGCTGGAGGATCTGGTGGTGGTGGATCTGGACGGCAAGGTGCGGGAAGGGCATTGCAAACCCTCGTCCGATACTGCGACCCATCTGGCGTTATACCGCGCCTTCGGCGATATCGGTGGCGTGGTGCATACCCACAGCCGCAACGCCACCATCTGGGCGCAGGCGGGGGCAGCCGATCCCGGCGCTCGGCACCACCCACGCCGACTATTTTTACGGCGATATTCCCTGCACCCGGCCGATGCGCGAGGCGGAGATCGCCGGTGATTACGAGCAGGAAACCGGCAAGGTGATCGTCGAAACTTTCCAACAGAGCGGGCGCGATCCGCAGCAGGTGCCAGGGGTGCTGGTCTATTCCCACGGGCCGTTCGCCTGGGGCAAGGACGCGGCGGATGCGGTGCACAACGCGGTGGTGCTGGAGGAGGTCGCCGCGATGGCGATGGCGACGCGCCAACTGGTGCCGGCGATCGCCCCGATGCAGCCGGCGCTGCTGGACAAACATTTCCTGCGCAAGCACGGCAAACACGCTTACTACGGGCAATAACGCCCGTCAGCGATTCAACAGCGAGCCGGTGAAGAACTCTCTGCGCACCGGCAGCTCTCCGCGCGGGCTGTTGATTGCGCTAAACAGCAGCTCCGCGGCGATCTCCCCCAGTTTCTGCGTATCGTGATACACCCCGGGAATGTGCAGGCCGTAAGCGCCGGCGCGCGGCGGTTCGTCGATCGAGAAGAACTTCACCTGCTGATAGAGGCCCATTTCGTGGCAGATGGCGATGGCGCCCAGCGTGATGATGCCGTTCAGGCCGATGATGTAATCCGGGCGGTTCTCCGGCTGGGCCAGATAGGTGCGCACCTCGCTTTCCTGCGACATGAAATCGTAGTCGCCGTTGATGATATGTAGTTCGCGGCCACGCCCTTTCAGCGCCGCAACGATGCCGGCGGTACGCGTCAACGTGATCTCCGAGTCGGCGGGGCCGCCGATAATCAGCAGTTTTTTCTCCGGTTGCTCCGCCAGATAGCGGCCGGCGAGGATGCCGATCTCGCGGTTGTCGAGGAACACCCCGCTCAGTTGCTGATCGTAGAGATCGCGATCGAGCAGAATCAGAGGGATGCCGTACACCTCGGCCAGTTCCAGATAGGCGGGACGATAATGCTTGTCATCGCGCACCGCCGATAACAGGATGCCGCGCGCCTTGTAGCCGAACAGCGCCTGAATGGCGCGCATTTCCGCCTCTTCGCTGCCGTCGGTGTCGAACAGCATGATCTGGTAACCCTGCTGGCGCGCGATGCGCGACACGGTCTTGATCAGGCCGGAATAGAACGGGTTATACATACTGCTGGTGACGATGCCGATAATCTGGCTGCTGCTGCTCTTTAGCCCCTGTGCGAAGGCATTGGGCACGTAGTTCAGCTCTTTGGCGATGGCGTGAATGCGTTCACGGGTTTCCGGCTTGACCAGCTCGGGCTTATTGAAGGCGCGGGAAACGGTGATATTGGTCACCCTGGCACGGCGGGCGATGTCCACGATGGTGGCATTGGGATTGGCTTTCGACACCGTCTTTCCTTGCGTTATGCCTCAACAGATCCCTTATTGTAGGGAAAGGGCGGTTGGGGGCTAGGGGGATGTGGGGGAAGTCCGGCAATTGTTGCGTGTACTTTTTACGATCCCGGCCATTTCAGCAATCAGCCGGTATTGTTGCAACGTTAGGTCATGGCGGCAAGGCTATGTCGACTCCTCGCTTGTGACCGCTGCCGCAGCAAGAAACTGCCCGCCGACTGGCACAGCGACGGAAATGCAACGGCGAGAACGGGTTTAGCCAATATGGATATTTTCAATAAAAAAACCGGTCAATATATCCAATATTTTAATTATAAGAACTGGTTGGTAGCAGGTCTTTAATTACATCGCTAATATTCTTTATTTAAATTTCAATCAGCGAATGAATTATTTTCAGGAATATCCGCAACCAGGCGCTGGAATATTTATCGATATCCCTCACTGTGATTTTATAAATCAGGCTGTAGCTCACAGAAACCGACGGTGATATTGACTAGTGTGGCTAAGAGTTAAAGTTTAATAATTCATGGAGGATATGCAATGAGAAGAATTAAAGCTTTTAGTGTATTAATAATGGGATTGTTTTTAGCAAGCGGTTCGGTATTATCAGCCGACATCACTATTTATCACACTAACGACTTACACGCTAATGTACTTCCTTTTAAAGCCCCCTATGTCAGTAAAGATAAAAAAGTCGGGGGGTTCGCCAATATCGCCAGCATTGTCAAACAGGCCAAAGCCAAAGATGATGGCGTCTTCTTGTTTGATGCCGGAGATTTTTTTACCGGGCCGTATATCAGCACGCTAACGCAGGGGGAAGCCATCATTGATATAATGAATCAAATGTCGTTTGATGCCGTGTCCATCGGTAATCATGAGTTTGATCATGGCGTACCCAATATGATTGAGCAGTTGAGCAAAGCCACTTTTCCGGTGCTATTAGGTAATCTGTTTTATGAGAACAGTGATAAACCGGTGTGGGATAAACCATGGGTTATTTTGGAAAAAGCCGGCATCAAGGTTGGCGTGATTGGCCTGCATGGCAAATTCGCTTTCTACGATACGGTAAATAAGAATATGCGCGCTGGCGTAGAGATGCGCGACGAAGTGGAATACCTCAATAAGTATCTTGGGCAGATTCGCGACAAGGTGGACGTTACCGTATTATTAATCCATGAAGGCGTACCGGCGCGGCAATCCAGTTTTGGTTCGGCAGACGTAACCCGGTTGTTAAGCAAGGATATTGAACTGGCAAAGCAGGTGCAGGGATTGGACGTTCTTATTACCGGGCATGCGCACGTTGGCACGCCGGAACCGATCAAAGTCAATAATACCTTGATTGTTTCCACCGATGCCTATGGTATCGATCTGGGCAAATTGGTGTTGAATATTGACGATAAAACTAAAAAGATCGCTGGCTATCAAGGCAAGTTGATCAATATTTACGATGGTGACGTGGAGCCTGACCCGGCAACGGCGGCGAAGGTCGCGCTATGGACGGATAAGCTAAAGCAGATCACCCAGCAGAAAATCGGCAGCGCCAGCGCAGAGTTGACGCGCTCTTATGGCGAGTCTTCCGCCGCTGGCAATATGGTTGGCGATGCCTTTTTGGCCGCGGAACCACGGGCGCAGCTTGCCTTTGTCAACAGCGGCGGTTTGAGAAGTGAGCTTGCTCAAGGGGAAATCAAGTTGGGTGATATCATCACCATGTTCCCTTTCCCGGACGATTTAAGCTATATGGAAATCAACGGCAAACAGCTACGTTGGCTAATGAATCATGCGGCAAATCTGACCAATGGCATTCTGCAGGTCTCGAAAGGTATCGAGATGGAATACGATAGCCGCAAGCCGCTCAATCAGCGCATCGTCTCGCTAACGGTGCAGGGGCAGCCGCTCAAGGATGACGCCTGGTATCCGATTGTGGTGAATTCTTTCCTGGCGACCGGGGGAGATGGATTCAGCGCCTTTACCGAAGGGCGGAATATCAGGACGCTTCCCGGCAGCGGTGCGACAGCCGCGGTGGTGGACTATATCAAGTCGCAACCGGAGATCGTCCCCGATGAACACAAGCGCATCAAGGACCAGGCGCTGTAGCCAATCAGGGCTGGCGAGTTGACGTTATGCGGAAGGATTAAACCGTGATGAATGTCACGTAATGATGTTTTCTATTGCGTCTGGTTGTATATTTTTGTGATATGAATCGGTGCGGGTATCGTCCCGCTCCGTATAATCACACCCCGAAAACATTCATAAGCAACCCTGTGTTCCTCTTTGGCAGGGATGCATTACTTTATTCGCAACAGGGATACTTTACACGCAACTCATCATGAGCCTGGTCGGCATGGCGGCGCTGATCGCGATTGCGGTACTGCTCTCCAGCAACCGTCGCGCGATTAATCTGCGCACCGTTGCCTGGGCATTTGTTCTTCAGATAGCCATCGGCGCGCTGGTGCTGTATGTGCCGGTGGGGCGCGCGGTGCTCGGCGGCATGTCGGCCGGCGTGGCTAACGTGATCGCCTATGGCAATCAGGGCATTTCCTTTATTTTTGGCGGGCTGGTTTCCGACAAGATGTTCGAGGTGTTCGGCGGCGGCGGCTTTGTCTTCGCCCTGCGGGTATTGCCGGTGATCGTGTTCTTCTCCTCGCTGATTGCGGTGCTGTATTATCTGGGCATCATGCAACTGGTGATCCGCGTGCTCGGCGGCGGCCTGCAAAAACTGCTCGGCACCTCGCGCACCGAATCGCTGTCGGCAACCGCCAATATCTTTGTTGGCCAGACCGAAGCGCCGCTGGTGGTGCGTCCGTATATTGCCACCATGACCCAGTCTGAACTGTTTACCGTCATGTGTGGCGGCCTGGCCTCGGTGGCCGGTTCGGTGCTGGCGGGGTATGCGCAGATGGGCGTACCGCTGGAATACCTGATTGCCGCTTCGTTTATGGCTGCGCCAGGTGGCTTGCTGTTCGCCAAGCTGATGGTGCCGGAAACCGAGAAAACCCACGATAAAGACGATGCGATGAAGCTGATCGCTGAAGACGACCGTCCGGCCAACGTCATTGACGCGGCAGCGTCCGGTGCGGCGTCCGGTATGCAGTTGGCGTTGAACGTCGGTGCCATGCTGCTGGCGTTTATTGCGCTGATCGCCTTGCTGAACGGCATCCTTGGCGGTATCGGCGGCTGGTTCGACTATCCGCAACTGTCGCTGGAGCTGATTCTTGGCTGGATCTTCTCACCGATTGCTTTCCTGATCGGCGTGCCGTGGCATGAGGCGATGACCGCCGGTTCGTTTATCGGCCAGAAGATTATCGTCAACGAATTTGTGGCTTACATGAACTTCGGCGCCTATCTGCGCCCGGACGACGTGGTGGCTGCCGAAGGCTTGCAGGTGCTTTCTGCCCATACCAAAGCGATCATCTCGTTTGCGCTGTGCGGTTTTGCCAACCTGTCCTCGGTGGCGATCCTGTTGGGTGGTCTGGGCAGCATGGCGCCGAATCGTCGCCACGATATAGCGCGCTTTGGTCTGAAAGCGGTGGCGGCCGGTACGCTGTCTAACCTGATGAGCGCCACCATCGCCGGGTTCTTCCTGGCGCTTTAAGCTAAACTCTGTTACGGGCGTCCGATTGGGCGCCCGTTATCCCGGCACGAATCCTTAGCGAATTTGTGAACGATATCGCGTTCTTTTGTGATGTTATTCACATATAATTCCGGCCTGTTACAGTGTTATTTCATAGAATGTGAATCCGAACACGATTTTCCCCCAGGGAGCGTGTTCAAATAGCTATTACATCTGCGGTGAGAAGGATCTCAGTTGCCGCGAGGGGAATCATTGCCCCGCGCTATCTTCATGGAACCAAGTCCGCTCGCCAACGGCAAGATACTCAGTTGGAGAGTTTTATGACCGAATTAACCGCCGCAGCGCAACGTGCGCTGAATTTAATGGATTTAACCACGCTGAACGATGATGACACCGACGAGAAAGTGATCGCGCTGTGTCGTCAGGCCAACAGCCCGGCCGGCCATACCGCCGCCATATGCATCTATCCGCGCTTTATCCCGATTGCCCGCAAAACGCTGCGCGAACAAGGCACGCCGGACATTCGCATCGCCACCGTTACCAACTTCCCGCATGGCAATGACGACATCGACATTGCGCTGGCGGAAACCCGCGCGGCCATTGCCTATGGCGCCGATGAGGTTGACGTGGTGTTCCCGTACCGTGCGCTGATGGCCGGCAATGCCCAGGTCGGGTTTGATCTGGTCAAGCAGTGCAAGCAGGCCTGCGCGCAGGCAAAGGTGCTGTTGAAGGTGATTATTGAAACCGGCGAGCTGAAAGACGCCGGGCTGATCCGTCAGGCCAGCGAAATTGCCATCAACGCCGGAGCCGATTTTATTAAAACCTCGACCGGCAAAGTCCCGGTCAACGCCACGCTGGAAAGTGCCGAGCTGATGATGTCGGTGATCCGCGACATGGGCGTCGGCGCACGGGTCGGTTTCAAACCGGCCGGCGGGGTGCGCACCGCGCAAGACGCGCTGCATTATCTGCAACTTGCCGAGCGTATCATGGGCAAAGACTGGGCTGATGCGCGCCATTTCCGCTTCGGCGCCTCCAGCCTGCTGGCGAGCCTGCTGACGACGCTGGGCCATGACGGCCAGGTTTCCGCTGGCAGCTACTGATGACATTTTCCACCGTGGCAGGACTGCGGTGGTTGTGATGACCCTACACTCACGCAGGGGGATGCTGTGTTCCTGGCTCAAGAGATAATACGTAAAAAACGCGATGGACAACCGTTGAGCGAAGAGGAAATTCGTTTCTTCATCAATGGCGTTCGTGACAACGCGGTGTCTGAAGGGCAAATCGCCGCGTTGGCGATGACCATCTATTTCCACGACATGAGCATGGCGGAGCGCGTTGCGCTGACCATGGCGATGCGCGATTCCGGCACGGTGCTGGACTGGAACAGCCTGTCGTTGAACGGGCCGATCGTCGACAAACACTCCACCGGCGGCGTGGGCGACGTCACGTCGCTGATGCTCGGTCCGATGGTGGCGGCCTGCGGCGGCTACGTGCCGATGATTTCCGGTCGCGGCCTCGGTCATACCGGCGGCACCCTGGATAAACTGGAAGCCATTCCCGGTTTCAATATTTTCCCGGATGACAACGCGTTTCGCAAAATCATTAAGGACGTCGGTGTGGCGATTATCGGCCAGACCAGCTCGCTGGCTCCAGCGGATAAACGGTTCTATGCCACCCGCGACATCACCGCCACCGTGGATTCGATTCCACTGATTACCGCCTCAATCCTCGCCAAGAAACTGGCGGAAGGTCTGGACGCGTTGGTGATGGACGTCAAGGTCGGCTCTGGCGCCTTTATGCCGACCTACGCGCTGTCAGAGGATTTGGCGCAGGCGATCGTTGGCGTGGCCAACGGCGCCGGTTGCAAAACCACCGCGCTGCTGACCGACATGAATCAGGTACTGGCTTCCAGCGCTGGCAATGCGGTTGAGGTCCGTGAGGCGGTACGCTTCCTGACCGGTGAATACCGTAATCCGCGCCTGCTGGACGTGACGATGGCACTGTGCGTGGAAATGCTGCTGTCTGGCGGTTTGGCGCGCGACGACGCCGATGCGCGTGCCAAGTTGCACGCGGTGCTGGACAACGGCAAAGCGGCAGACATCTTCGGCCGCATGGTCGCGGCGCAGCAGGGGCCGAGCGATTTCGTCGAGCGTTACGACCACTACCTGCCGGTTGCCATGATGAGCAAGCCGGTGTATGCCGACCAGCCGGGTATCGTTACCGCCATGGACACGCGTGCGCTGGGCATGGCGGTAGTGACGTTGGGCGGCGGGCGTCGCCGGGCAAGCGACAGCATCGATTACAGCGTTGGCCTGACCGATATGGCGCGTCTGGGCGACAGCGTCGATACCCAGCGCCCGCTGGCGGTGATCCATGCCAACGACGAAGAGAGCTGGCAGCAGGCGGCTGACGCGGTGCGCAGCGCGATGACGCTGGGTACTACGGCTGCAGAAACCACGCCGGTGGTATACCAGCGCATTACGGCCTGACGTCGGCTTTCTATATTGAATTGATGGCAACCGCTCATCTTAGTGGTTGCTGGATATACCCAACGGATTTCGCACCGCGGCTAGAGGGCAAGGGCGGGCAGCAACGGAACTTGTTCGGTAACTGACCGGGGTGACAAATCGGCCACCGCGACCACCTAAGGGCAAGACCCAGCGATGGGGCGAGTAACGCGCAGCCAACAACGTCGTAGCGCGAAAGACAATGGGTATCACGCAGGAGAACAGCATGAAACGTACGTTTATTATGGTTTTGGATTCATTCGGTATCGGCGCGAGCGAAGATGCTGAACGTTTTGGCGACAAAGGCTCTGATACGCTCGGCCACATTGCCGCCGCCTGTGCGCGCGGTGAAGCCAATACCGGCCGTAATGGCCCGTTGACCCTGCCAAACCTGAGCCGTCTCGGCCTGGGCAAAGCGGCGCAGGAATCCACCGGCAGCTTCCCGCAGGGGCTGGATGAAAACGCCGATATCATCGGTGCTTACGGCTATGCCAGCGAACTGTCTTCCGGTAAGGACACGCCGTCAGGCCACTGGGAAATTGCCGGCGTGCCGGTACTGTTCGACTGGGGTTATTTCAGTGACGAACACAACAGTTTCCCGCAGGAACTGCTGGATAAACTGGTCGAACGCGCCAATCTGCCAGGTTACCTTGGCAACTGCCATTCGTCCGGCACGGTGATCCTCGATCAGCTTGGTGAAGAGCACATGAAGAGCGGCAAGCCCATCTTCTATACTTCGGCGGATTCGGTGTTCCAGATTGCCTGCCATGAAGAGACCTTTGGCCTGGAGCGGTTGTACCAGCTGTGCGAGATCGCCCGCGAAGAACTGACCGAAGGCGGCTACAATATTGGCCGGGTGATCGCGCGGCCGTTCATCGGCGATAAGCCGGGCAACTTCCAGCGTACCGGCAACCGTCACGATCTGGCGGTCGAGCCGCCGGCGCCTACCGTGCTGAAAAAGCTGGTGGATGAGAAAGGCGGGGAAGTGGTGTCGATCGGTAAAATTGCCGATATCTACGCCAACGTCGGCATCACCAAAAAAGTGAAGGCCACCGGCATCGATGCGCTGTTTGACGCCACGGTAAGCGAAATGGAAAAAGCCGGCGACAACACCATTGTGTTTACCAACTTTGTCGATTTCGACTCTTCTTACGGCCACCGCCGTGACGTGGCGGGCTATGCCGCCGCGCTGGAGCTGTTCGATCGCCGCCTGCCGGAGCTGCTGAAGCTGGTGAAAGATGACGATATGATTATCTTCACCGCCGATCACGGCTGTGACCCGACCTGGAGCGGTACCGACCACACCCGTGAACACATTCCGGTGCTGGTGTACGGTCCGAAAATCCAGCCAGGTTCGCTGGGCCACCGCGCAACCTTCGCCGATATCGGCCAGACCGTTGCCAACTATTTTGGCCTGTCGCCGATGGAATACGGCAAACCGATGTTCTAAATACCTGTTGGCGTCGGGTGACTGCCCGGCGCATTTTTATTCATGACGATGATTTGAAGGAAAATAATTATGGCAACGCCGCATATTAACGCTGAGATGGGTGACTTCGCTGACGTAGTACTGATGCCGGGCGATCCACTGCGTGCGAAATATATCGCCGAAACCTTCCTGGAAGGCGCGGTGGAAGTCAATAACGTGCGTGGCATGCTGGGCTTCACCGGCACTTACAAGGGCCGCAAAATCTCGGTAATGGGCCATGGCATGGGGATCCCGTCCTGCTCCATCTATGCGCGTGAACTGATCGCGGAATTCGGCGTGAAGAAAATCATCCGCGTGGGATCGTGCGGCGCGGTGCGTGACGATGTCAAACTGCGTGACGTGGTGATCGGTATGGGGGCCTGTACCGACTCCAAGGTCAACCGCATGCGCTTCAAGGATCACGACTACGCGGCAATTGCCGATTTCGATATGGTACGCAACGCGGTAGACGCGGCGGCGGCGCAGGGCATCCCGGCACGCGTGGGCAACATCTTCTCGGCCGATCTGTTCTACACCCCGGATGCCGATATGTTCCAGGTCATGAAGAAGTACGGCATTCTGGGCGTGGAAATGGAAGCTGCCGGCATCTACGGCGTGGCGGCGGAGCTGTATGAAGAGTTTGGTTGCAAGGCGCTGACCATCTGTACCGTTTCTGACCATATCCTGCGTCACGAAGCGACCACCGCGGCGGAACGCCAGACTACCTTTAACGATATGATCGTCATCGCGCTGGAAGCCGTGCTGCTGGGCGACAAAGCGTAAGTTGGCGTAGCGGCGGTCGACACCGCCGCCATGAAAAATGCCGGTCAGTTAATCCTGAGCGGCATTTTTGCATTCTATCGCTGCTGAACCGCCGCGTTATCCGCCGTCGGTTTTATTCGGCTTGTCGTCCGGCGCGTCTTCTACGCTGCTGCCTTCTTCCAGCGGGTTGTTGGCGGTGAGCAGATAAGGCGACTGCTGCCAACGACTGCGTCGCCCTTGCAACAGGGTGCGCGCCAGAATAATGCCGATGGCCAGTGCCAGCAGGATCATCAGCCGCAGCAGGTTGGTGGTGTTGTCGACCTGTTTGGATTCGGTGGCCAGCACGTGAGTATCCAGCGTGACGCGCAGAAAGCCGAGCGGGCCATCCTTGCTCTGGATCATGGCGACCAATTGATGGTTGAAATAGCTGCCGGCGCGCTTGCCGTCGAGCGACAGCCGATCGCGCACGCTGATGTTTTCGCCGGCATGGGCCACCAGCGAACCGTCTAACTGATAAACGCCGGCGTCAAGGATACGGCTGTGATCGGTCAGCTGTTGCAGTATCGCATCGATACGTTGGTTGTCGACGTCGCTGTCGTCGTCGAGCAGCGGTGCCAGGCTGAAGGCGACCTGCTTGGTCAGGGTTTGCGCCAGCTCTTCCACCTGTTCTGAACGCGCCAATTGATGACTGAGGCTAAAATAGGACGCACCCTGCATCAACAATACCAGCAGCGCCAGGCAAATCAGTATGATAGCCGTGCGATGCAGGCGGAATTTAAGTTTAGCTTTAGCCATGCGGCTTCCTTGGGATCAGGGACACTTTATGTTGCCAGAACCAACTACGATAGGATAGCTTGATGCGTCGTTTTTCTACTGGTGCCCCCTGCAGGAGTTAATAATGTCGAATAGTCTGACCTATTGCGATCTCCCGGCCGAGATCTCTCAATGGCCGGGTCTTCCGCTTTCGCTGAGCGGTGACGAAGTGATGCCGCTGGATTATCGGGCGGGCCACACCGGTTGGCTACTGTATGGCAGACAGCTGGACAAGGATCGCATCACCCAATTTCAGCGCAAGCTGGGCGCGGCAATGGTCATTGTCACCGCCTGGTGCGTAGAGGACTATCAGGTGGTACGTCTGGCGGGCAGCCTGACGCCGCGCGCCAAAACGCTGGCGGCGGAAAACGGCCTCGACGTCGCGCCGCTCGGCAAGATACCGCATCTGCGTTCCCCGGGCCTGCTGGTGATGGATATGGACTCCACGGCGATCGAGATTGAATGTATCGATGAAATCGCCAAACTGGCCGGCGTGGGCGAGCAGGTCTCGGCGTTAACCGAACGCGCGATGCGCGGTGAACTGGACTTCACCGCCAGTCTGCGCCAACGCGTTGGCACGCTGAAGGGTGCTGATGCCAATATTCTTAAACAGGTGCTGGAAACGTTGCCGCTGATGCCCGGCCTCACCAGTCTGGTGCGTAAATTGCAGGCGCTAGACTGGCATGTCGCCATTGCTTCTGGCGGCTTCACCTATTATGCCGAACACCTGCGCGACAAGCTGAAGCTGACGGCGGTGGTGGCCAACGAGCTGGAAATCCGTGACGGCAAGCTTACCGGCGAAGTGCTGGGGCCGATCGTGGATGCGCAACACAAGGCGGATACCTTGCTGCGGTTGGCGGAAAAACTGCAGATCCCGCTACAGCAAACCGTGGCTATCGGTGACGGTGCCAACGACGTGAAAATGATGCAGGCGGCCGGTCTGGGCATCGCCTACCACGCCAAGCCGAAAGTGTATGACAAAGCCCAGGTGGCGATTCGCCATGCCGATTTGATGGGCGTATTATGCGTGCTCAGCGGCAGTTTGAAGCGCGAAGTGCGTTAAACCGCAGCAGCGCCGCTCGACGGGCCGGCGCAGCATCAGCAATCAGCATTCTCAAAGAGGTAATACGTGGCAAAAGCAGCAAAACGGGCGTTCGTATGTAATGAGTGCGGTGCGGATTATCCACGCTGGCAGGGGCAATGCAGCGCGTGTCACGCCTGGAATACCATTACGGAAGTTCGTCTGGCTGCGGCGTCTTCTTCGGCACGCACCGAGCGTTTCAGCGGCTATGCCGGTGAAACCGGCGTCAGCAAGGTACAGCGACTGTCCGACATCAGTCTGGAAGAGCTACCGCGTTTTTCGACCGGTTTTCTGGAATTTGACCGGGTACTGGGCGGCGGCGTGGTGCCGGGCAGCGCCATTCTGATCGGCGGCAGCCCCGGCGCGGGGAAAAGTACGCTGTTGCTGCAAACGCTGTGCAAACTGTCTGAACAGATGAAAACGTTGTATGTCACCGGTGAAGAGTCGTTGCAGCAGGTGGCGATGCGCGCGCATCGCCTGGCCTTGCCGACCGACAATCTGAATATGCTATCGGAAACCAGCATCGAACAGATTTGCCTGATCGCCGAACAGGAACAGCCACGACTGATGGTGATTGACTCCATCCAGGTGATGCACATGGCGGATATCCAGTCTTCGCCGGGCAGCGTGGCGCAGGTGCGCGAAACCGCGGCTTACCTGACGCGCTTCGCCAAGACGCGCGGCGTGGCCATCGTGATGGTGGGGCACGTCACCAAAGACGGCTCGCTGGCCGGGCCGAAGGTGCTGGAACACTGCATCGACTGTTCGATTTTGCTCGATGGCGATGCCGATTCGCGCTTCCGTACGCTGCGCAGCCACAAAAACCGTTTTGGCGCAGTGAACGAACTTGGTGTGTTTGCCATGACCGAACAGGGATTACGCGAAGTTAGCAACCCGTCGGCGATTTTCCTTAGCCGTGGCGAAGTCACCTCCGGCAGTTCGGTGATGGTGGTGTGGGAAGGTACCCGGCCGCTGCTGGTGGAGATCCAGGCGCTGGTGGATCATTCGATGATGTCCAACCCGCGTCGGGTGGCGGTCGGGCTGGAACAGAACCGACTGGCGATCCTGCTGGCGGTGCTGCACCGCCACGGCGGGTTGCAGATGGCGGATCAGGATGTGTTCGTTAACGTGGTCGGCGGCGTGAAGGTAACGGAAACCAGCGCCGATTTGGCGTTGCTGATGTCGCTGGTGTCCAGTTTACGCGATCGGCCGTTGCCGCAGGATCTGGTGGTGTTTGGCGAGGTGGGACTGGCCGGTGAGATCCGCCCGGTGCCGAGCGGCCAGGAGCGGATTTCCGAGGCGGCCCAAGCACGGTTTCAAGCGCGCCATCGTGCCGCATGCCAACGTGCCGAAAAAAATGCCGCCGAATATGCAGGTATTCGGCGTGAAGAAACTGGCGGACGCGCTGGCGGTGCTGGACGAGTTTTAATCTGCCATGGTTCGGCGAAATTATGCTATTTTGTTTAGCATATTAAACGGGAGGCGGTAT
This sequence comes from Serratia odorifera, assembly GCF_900635445.1. Lineage (NCBI taxonomy): Bacteria > Pseudomonadati > Pseudomonadota > Gammaproteobacteria > Enterobacterales > Yersiniaceae > Serratia > Serratia odorifera. The sequence continues at coordinate 790,765 of NZ_LR134117.1, read as the reverse complement.
GCCGCAATTTGATTACCTGAAAGCAGCGATCAAGCAAAAAGGCTGCACCCTGCAACAGGTGGCTGATGCCAGCAGCATGACCAAAGGCTATCTAAGCCAATTGCTCAACGACAAAATCAAAAGCCCGAGCGCGCAGAAACTGGAGGCGTTGCACCGTTATCTGGGGCTGGAATTCCCACGTCGGGTAAAAACGGTGGGCGTGGTGTTTGGTAAATTTTACCCCACTGCATACCGGTCACATCTACCTGATCCAGCGCGCCTGCAGCCAGGTGGATGAGCTGCACGTCATTCTGTGCTACGACGAACCGCGCGACCGCGAGCTGTTCGAAAACAGTTCGATGTCGCAGCAACCGACGGTCAGCGACCGACTACGCTGGCTGCTGCAAACCTTCAAGTACCAAAAGAACATCCGCATTCATGCGTTTGACGAACAGGGCATCGAGCCGTATCCGCACGGCTGGGGCGTGTGGAGCAACGGTATGAAGCAGTTTATGGATCAGCAGGGCATTGTGCCGAGTTTTATCTATTCCAGCGAAACGCAGGACGCACCGCGTTATCGCGAGTATCTTGATACCGAAACCATTCTGATCGATCCTCAGCGCTCATTTATGAACATCAGCGGCCGGCAGATTCGCCAGGATCCGTTCCGCTATTGGGAATATATTCCGACCGAGGTGAAGCCGTTTTTCGTGCGTACCGTGGCGATACTCGGCGGCGAGTCGAGCGGAAAATCGACTCTGGTCAACAAGTTGGCCAATATTTTCAATACCACCAGCGCCTGGGAGTATGGTCGCGATTACGTGTTTTCCCACCTGGGCGGCGATGAGATGGCGCTGCAATACTCCGACTACGACAAGATTGCGCTCGGCCAGGCTCAGTACGTTGATTTTGCGGTGAAATATGCCAACAAAGTGGCGTTTATCGATACCGATTTCGTCACTACCCAGGCGTTTTGCAAAAAATACGAGGGGCGCGAGCACCCGTTTGTTCAGGCGCTGATTGACGAATACCGTTTCGATTTGGTGATCCTGTTGGAAAACAACACGCCGTGGGTAGCCGACGGCTTGCGCAGTCTGGGGGCGCCGACCGACCGCAAGGCGTTCCAGCATCTGCTCGAAGAGATGCTGCACGCCAATAATATTGACTATGTGCACGTCGAATCCAGCGATTACGAAGAACGTTTCCTGCGTTGCGTCGAGCTGGTGCAACAACTGCTGGCCGCTGATGCCGAGCGCCTGCTGGCCTATTAGCCGCGCGCCGGGCGTAGCGGGTTAGCGTAAGTTGCCGTCTGGCTAACAGAAACGCCACGGCGCATGCATATTTGTCTTCTTGTTTAGCCAGGGTTCATTAAGCACTGATTAAGTTGGGCTTTTCGTCAAACTCAAGATCGTAATGCTATGACGTATCGCCCATTGATTCTCTGGCTGCTGTGCTATGCGACGGCATGGACGCTGCTGACCTACCGACTCGATCCCACCGTGCCTTATGACGCCGTCGAGGCGTTAAACTGGGGCACCAACGCCGAATGGGGTTCACCCAAAAACCCGTGGCTGGTGGGGGCGATGATGCAGCCGGTCGTTCGGCTGCCGTGGCTGTCGGTGCCGCTGTATTGGTATGCGGTGCATTTTATGGCAATCGCCATTGGCATGCTGGGAGTATGGTTGTTGGCGCTGCGTCTTGGCGGCAGTCGGCGACTGGCCTGGCTGGCGCTGCTGACGCTCAATGTCTCTGGCATTATCAATATCGATATCATCCCCTATAACGATAATTACCTGTTGGTGATGCTGTGGCCGTGGCTAATGCTGTGCTATTACCAGGCGATCACGCGCTCCGCCAACTGGTGGCCAGCGGTGGCCGTGGTGGCCGGTTTGGCGATGATGGCCAAATATTCTACCGCTGTTCTGGTTGGCGGGATGCTGCTGTCGACGCTGTGGGTAGCGCCTCTCCGCCGCTGCTATCGCCAGCCGCCATTTTACCTGGCGTTGGCTATCGGTCTGGCGTTGGTATTGCCGAATGCGCTGTGGCTATGGCAGCACGATTGGGTGGCATTCAGGTGGGTGGATTCACAGATAAAACGCCAGCTTAACCCTGGTATCCTGCTGACGCTGCCGCTGGTGTTTTACCCCGTTTCGCTCCTGTGGCTGATGCTGCGGCGGGCGGGGGCGGTTCTGTCCTGGCCCGATGAGATGGCAATGCGGGCGCTGCTGTGGATTTATCTGCTGCCGCTTTGCGCCATCATTGTATGGTTTTCGTTTAACGTCGGCGGCCGTTTGACCGAATGGCTGCAACCCTGGCTGATACTGGCTCCGCCGTTGCTGGTTGGCTGCGTGCGGCAACCGCCAAGCGGTTCATTGCGCGCGGCGATGCTGGGGTTGGGTTGTGCCGCGCTGGTGGTCTATCTGGGTTATGCGGCGGTAATGCTGGCCAACGTGCGCAACGCCGGGCAGAAGATGGTGGGTATCAAGGCGTTCAGCCTCGAGGTTGAGCAACGCTGGCGACAACGCTATCACAGTGAGCTGCGTTATGTCGGCGGCGATTATCTGTCCCAATGGCTGACGGTGTATGCCGATTCCCGACCGCAGATCGTGACGCGCTGGACGCTTGCTACGCGACCGAACATCTATAACGCCGATCTCAGCGCCACGCAGATTGCACGGCATGGCGTGGCGTTGATGGGGCGATTGGGCGAGCGCTGCGCGCAGAGTCGCTTTAACGGCGCGCTGGACAGCTGGCCGCAGCTGCGCATCGACTGGCAGCAGGAGCTGCCGTTCCAGGCCGATCCGCATGCTGAACGGCAGACGCTATGCGTGGCATTTGTCAGGCCGCAGCCGCGCTGACGCCGCCGCACCAGCCATCGTCACTCAGTAGGCGATCACCAACTTGCCCTGCATGTGGCCTTCCAGCAGTTTACGGTGTGCGGCATTCAGCGTTGCCACCGTCAGCCCTTGCAGCGTTTCGCTCAGCGTGCCGTTGAGTTTGCCTTCATCCAGCAGTTGGGCTACCTGTTGCAGGATCTCACCCTGACGGGCAATATCCGGCGTGGTGAACATGCTGCGGGTAAACATGAACTCCCAGTGCAGTGCCGCGCTTTTTAATTTCAGCGCGTTTTGATCCAGCGGCCGTTCATTTTCGACGATCGTGCAAATGTGTCCCAATGGCGCAATCAATTTGCTCAGCGCCTGCCAATGGCCGTCGGTATCGTTCAGGCACAGGATATAGTCGACGCTTTCAATGCCTTCTTTTGCCAGGTTACCTTGCAGATCGTGATAATCCACCACCAGTTCGGCACCACGTTCACGGCACCAGGCGGCGGATTCCGGGCGGGAGGCGGTGGCGATCACCTTGAGCTTGCTGCGCAGCGCGGCCAGCGGGATCGCCAGCGAACCGACGCCGCCGGCGCCGCCGACGATCAGCAAGGTTTTACCGGCTTGCGCGTGCTGGATCTGCAAATGTTCGAACAGCGCTTCCCAGGCCGTCAGCGCGGTGAGCGGTATTGCGGCGGCTTCGGCCCAGTTCAGGCTGCGCGGCTTGTGGGCGCTGATGCGTGAATCAACCAACTGGTGGCTGGCGTTGCTGCCGGGGCGGGTGATATCACCGGCGTACCACACTTCATCGCCCGGTTTGAATCCGTTGACGCTGCTGCCTACCTCCAGCACTACGCCGCTGGCGTCCCAGCCGAGAATGCGCGGCTGTTGCAGACCGTTTTTTTGCAGGCCGGCATGCACCTTGGTATCTACCGGATTAACCGATGCGGCCTTCACCGCCACCAACAGGTCGTACTGACCCGGAACCGGTTTCTCGGTACTGATTTCGATAAAGTCGGCAGGGTTGGCGGGATCGACGGCAATTGCTTTAACAGACATGATAAGTCTCCTGTTGAATGAATAACCACAGTGTAGACCCGTGGCCGATGAATGATAATATGGACAATAACTAACTCAGAGTTCGTCTCAGGTGAACAATATTGTTTAAGCCATTGCAGGATATGGCGTTATTTGCACTGGTGGCAGAGTGCGGCAGCCTTACCGCTGCGGCGAAGCGGGCCGGACTGCCGAAATCCAGCGTCAGTCAGCGCATCAGCCAACTGGAAAGTACGCTGGGGCTACGGCTGCTCAACCGTACCACACGCCAGCTGAACCTGACATTCGCCGGCGAACGCTATCTGGTGCATTGTCAGGAGATGCTGAGCGCCGCCGAGCGCGCCGATCTGGCCTTGCAGCGGCTGCGGGATAATCCCAGCGGCCGTTTGCGCGTGTCTACCCCGGCCGGGCTTGGCGCAACCTTGCTGCCGTGGCTGGCGACCGATTTTCAGCGTCAATATCCGGACGTGTCGCTGGAAGTGTCGGTATCCGACGCCATGGTCGATCTGGTGCAAGAGGGGTTTGATGTCGCGCTGCGTACCGGCAAGCCGCAGGATTCCTCGCTTATTGGCCGCCGACTGGGCCATGCGCCACGCTATCTGCTGGCGTCACCGGCGTATCTGGCGCAGTTCCCGCCGATCGTGCATCCACCAGCAGCTGTCGCTGCATCGCTGCATTGCCCATCGCGCCTGGACGGCGTTGATATTGCGACGTGAGGACGAGTATTTCCGCTGGCCGGAGCCGGTATTACCTTGCTGCCGGCGTTTCTCAGCCGCGAAGTGGTGGCCAGCCGGGGATTGGTGGAGGTGTTGCCGCAATGGCGGGCGGAAGGCAATGAACTGTATCTGGTGTATCCGAGTCGTAAATTGAACTCACCGGCGCTGGCCTGTTTTATCGACGTCGTCATGCAGCACCCGGCGTTTGCCGATTACGGTCAGGCGCTGTCGCCTTAACGCCACGACGCAAGCCAATAAAAAAGCCCGCACTCCAAGTTGCGGGCTTTTTGCTGCAGAAGACGGCTTATTTGGCGATCTTCTTGTACTTGATGCGGTGCGGTTCCAACGCCTCGGCGCCCAGCGTGCGCTTTTTGTATTCTTCGTATTCGGTGAAGTTACCTTCAAAGAATTCCACTTTGCCCTCATCCTGGTAGTCCAGAATGTGGGTGGCAATGCGGTCAAGGAACCAGCGGTCGTGCGAGATAACCATCGCGCAGCCCGGGAACTCCAACAGGGCGTTTTCCAGCGCGCGCAAGGTTTCGATGTCCAGGTCGTTGGTCGGTTCATCCAGCAGCAATACGTTGCCGCCCACTTGCAGCAGCTTGGCCAGATGCAGACGGCCACGTTCACCGCCGGACAGTTCGCCTACGCGCTTGCCCTGATCGACACCCTTGAAGTTGAAGCGGCCGACGTAGGCGCGGCTTGGCATTTCGGTGTTGCCGATGCGCATGATGTCCTGACCGCCGGACACTTCTTCCCATACCGTCTTGCCATTGTCCATGCTGTCGCGGAACTGATCGACGGAGGCCAGCTTGACGGTATCGCCCAGCACGATACTGCCCGAATCAGGCTGTTCCTGGCCCGACATCATGCGGAACAGGGTGGATTTACCCGCGCCGTTCGGGCCGATAATGCCGACGATGGCGCCTTTCGGTACCGAGAACGACAGATCGTCAATCAGCACGCGGTCGCCATAAGACTTGCGCAGGTTGCTGACTTCAACCACCTTGTCGCCGAGGCGTGCGCCAGGCGGAATAAACAGTTCGTTAGTTTCGTTGCGTTTTTTGGTATTCGGTGCTGTTCAGTTCTTCAAAGCGAGCCAAACGGGCCTTGCCTTTGGACTGACGACCTTTGGCACCTTGACGCACCCACTCCAGCTCTTTTTCGATGGATTTGCGACGCGCCGCTTCGGCAGAGGCTTCCTGCGCCAGACGCGCATCCTTCTGCTCTAGCCAGGACGAATAGTTGCCTTCCCACGGGATGCCTTCGCCGCGGTCCAGTTCGAGGATCCAGCCGGCGACGTTATCCAGGAAGTAACGGTCGTGGGTAATCGCCACCACGGTGCCTTCGAAGTCATGCAGGAAACGCTCCAGCCAGGCCACGGATTCGGCATCCAGGTGGTTGGTCGGTTCGTCGAGCAGCAGCATGTCCGGTTTTTCCAGCAGCAGGCGGCACAGCGCGACGCGGCGGCGTTCACCACCGGAGAGGTTGGCGATTTTGGCATCCCATTCCGGCAGGCGCAGCGCATCGGCGGCACGCTCTAGCTGGGTGTTGAGGTTATGGCCGTCGTGAGCCTGAATGATCTCTTCCAGTCGGCCCTGTTCCGCGGCCAGCTTGGTCAAAATCGGCGCCTTCTTCGGCATACAGCGCATACACTTCATCCAGGCGTTTCAGCGCGCCTACTACTTCTGCCAGCGCTTCTTCCACCGATTCGCGAACGGTGTGTTCCAGATTCAGCTGCGGTTCCTGCGGCAGATAGCCGATCTTGATGCCAGGCTGCGGGCGCGCTTCCCCTTCGATGTCGGTATCGATGCCGGCCATAATGCGCAGCAGGGTGGATTTACCCGCACCGTTCAGGCCCAGCACGCCGATTTTGGCGCCGGGGAAGAAGCTGAGGGAGATGTTTTTCAAAATATGACGCTTCGGCGGGACAATCTTGCCGACGCGATGCATGGTATAGACGTATTGAGCCACGGTGCTCGAGCCTCGCTATATCAGTTTTATAGGATGTCTGGGGCGGGAGTGTAGCCCGTTTTGCCGTTTGATCCCAGCCATCAGGTGACGATCGCCAAGTATAACGGGAAATGCGCCTTTGCAGGCGCATTTTGCGGTGATTTATGGGGTGACGATAATGGAAACGCGGCGGTTTTCGGCGCGGCCGCTGGCGGTGCGGTTGTCAGCCACCGGATCGCGTTTGCCGCGGCCACGGGTTTCGATGTTGGCGCGCGGAATGCCGACGCTGGCCAGCAGATCGGCCACCGCATTGGCGCGGCGCAGCGATAGCCGATCGTTATAGCTGTCTTCGCCGTAGTTATCGGTGTGGCCGTCCAGGCGGAATTTGACGATATCGACGCTGAGCAGGGCGCGGCCCATTTTCTGCACCGTTTCGGTGCTGGCAGGGTTCAGCTTGCCGATATTATTGCCAAACAGCACCTTGTCCGACATGCCGAATTCCCAGCCGTTATCGGTCAACTTGAACCCTTGCGCCTGCAGCAGTGCCACCTGCTCCGCCGTCAGTCCCTGTGGTTTGCTCTGGCAGCCCGCCAGAGCCAGCACGGCAATGAACATCATGGCCAACAGTGCGAAAGGTGTTTTAGACAATTGCTGTTTCATAATTTTTCCCTGATTTTAATTATTTGGCTGCGGCGCTTTATTTGTGGATCGCGAGCCGCCAGCCTCCATTGTAACGATGCTTTGCCTGATACATCGCATCGTCGGCTTCATGCAATAAACCCTGAGGCGTTGCCGCATGCTCAGGATAAAGGGCAATACCAATGCTGAGCGAGAGCACCATCTGCTGCTCGTTCGGCAGCGTTACCGGCTGTGTCATGCAGTCGATTAATATTGTCGGCTATCCGCGTGACGTCCTCGGTGCCGTGAACCGGAGCCAACAGCACCGCGAATTCATCGCCACCCAGGCGTGCCACCAGATCGCCATCGCGCAGCTGTGCGCGGATGCGTCCGGCGATAGTGGTCAGTACCGCGTCGCCTGCCGCATGTCCGTAACTGTCGTTCACCTCCTTAAAGCGGTCGCCGTCAATAAACAGCACCGCCAGTTTTGTTGTGGCGTCGCTGTCGCTCACTGCGCGGCTCAGCCGACCTTCGAAAAAGGCGCGGTTGGGCAAGCCGGTCAGGCTGTCGTGCGTGGCGCGATGGGTGAGGGAGTCGTTCTCCTGTTTGAGGTGCGCCTGCCAGGCTTCCAGCTCATCAAGCAAGCCATTGAAATCACTGCTCAATTCGTGTAGTTCAGCAATCGGCGCCGAGGGTACGCGCAGGCCAAAGGTACGATCGCGCCGCACCGCATGCGCCACATTGGCAATATCGTCCAGCGAGCTGACGATGCCGCGCAGCATGCGCCGCGACAGCACCAGGGCGCACAGGGTGCTGAGCGCCAGGCAGGCGAGCATGCCGATCAGGCCGCGTAACAAAAAGCGCAGCAGGCTGCCGCCGTGGCCGCTCAGCCACACGGTGCCGACCTGTTTGCCGCCGTGCACGATCGGCAGCACCACGGCTTCTGGCAGCGCCCAGCGGGCGACCATCTGCTCAAGGCCATGCAACGGCCCGTCTTTGGGGTGATGCCAACTGGCCAGCACTTTATTGTGGCTGTCGGTGATACGCGCTTCCGACACTTCTTCATTGGGAGGCGATCATCATCAGCGTATCGCGCACCGCGGTGCGGTCCTCGAACACCACTGCGGCCTCGACGGTATAGCTTATCGAACGGGCGATCAGGTGCAGGTTATGATCGGCATAGGCGCGCAGCGCAATCAGCGCCACCAGCGTCAGAAATACCCCGGCGGTGCCAACGGCAATCAGCGCCAATCCCAGGTTCATGCGCTGCAATACCCGGCCTAGCGTCGGGCGTGACTGACCCGAACGGTTTTTGCGCAACAGGTTCATGGCGATGGCTCCTGTTTGCGCGCCAGTTGTAATACGTTCGGATGCACGCGCACGCCGCTGCGCGCCAATGCGTCCAGATTGACTTTAAACCCGACTCGATCGCTGTCCATGTTTTGCAGACAGAAAGCGCTGCCGGCGGAACACTCGACGTCGTTTTCGCTGATGCTGAGAATCGAGTGGCCGGCGATACGGTGAATAAAGTCCTGCCGTTGTGCGTGGCTGACATCGCCAAGGTAGATCACATCGCAACTGCTGCTTAGCGCCGGGCTGTCAAACGGCAGACTGAGGGTTTTTATCGGGTGCGGCGCGCCGAGCAGCACCGGGTCGAACAGCCCGGCGGCATAACGCGTGGGGGCAGTGACACACAGGCGAATGGGGTTGGGCTCGCTCGGCCAACGCGCATAGCTGATGATACCGACCACTATGGTGGTAACGGCATGGGTGCGTGTCTGTAGCGGATCGACCGCGTTGGGGCGCGCATGGCTGCTGCATGCCATCAGCAGTAACAGAGCCACAAGATAGGGACGTGCGGCAATCAGGCTCATCAATGAACCTTGCGAACCTTTGGCCACTTTGTTGGCAAGTTGCAACATTGTCATCTGCCGATTCCGCCCATGCTTGCAGCCCCGCGACGGCAGCGAAATAATAAATAATCTGGCCCGGATGAAGGGGAAGAGATATTGCTGAAATCTATCAACTGCACAATTTAATGAACATTTTATAACCCACAATTTGCGCGGATTGTATTATAAGCCTTAGCTGATGTGCGCTTTATGTGCCGTTTTCTCGGAATTATCCTACCTGTTTTTGCACTAAAAAAAACGACAAACCGGTTTTACCCGGCTTTTTATTTGACGTTCGCACTGTAATTCAGCGTGTACGCGACGCGTTGTGCATTTTTCCGCTGTTTTTCATCTACAGTAATGAATGGATAGGCTTTTGTGCTGTCTATGATAAAGCGTCACTTCTGGCGCAACCTATTTGTTCTGGCGTGGTATCCCACGGCAGGGCGTGAGACACTCGTGGGAGTGAACATCACGGCTCGTTGACTGCTGGCGCGGCGCGGCAACGGGGCGTCGGCTCCAGGCACCACAATCAGCGAGGATAGAATCAGTATGGTCAAGGTGGACAAATGGCGGTTTCTGGCGGTGGGTCTTTGCCTGACGGCCTTTTCGGGGATGGCTGCGGCGGATTCGCTGGATGCTCAACGCCAGCGCTACCAGCAAATCAAGCAGGCCTGGGACAATCAGCAAATGGATGTGGTGGCGCAATTGATGCCAACGCTGCGTGATTATCCGCTTTATCCGTATCTGGAGTACCGTCAGCTAACGCAGGATCTTGGCAGCGTCGGCTATTCGCAGGTCAGTACGTTTATTCAGCAGCACCCGACGTTACCGCCGGCCAAGTCGCTCTCCTCCCGTTTTGTCAACGAACTGGCGCGTCGCGAAGACTGGCGAACGCTGCTGACGTTCAGTCCACAGGCGCCAAAACCGGTCGCCGCCCGCTGTAATTATTACTATGCCAAATGGGGCAACCGGCGATCGCCAGGCCGCCTGGGCCGGCACGGAAGAGATCTGGCTGTCTGGCAAGTCGTTGCCGGGCGCTTGCGACAAGCTGTTCAGCGTCTGGCAGGCCGCCGGCAGGCAAACGCCGCTGATCACGTTGGGAACGCATGAAGCTGGCATTGAAAGAGGGTAACAGCGGGCTGGTGAACCATCTGGCGCGGCAATTGCCGTCGGATTACCAAACCATGGGTGATGCGCTGGGTCAGCTTGCAAAACGATCCGGCCAGCGTCGAAGCGTTTGCCCGCAGCGTCGGCCGACCGATTTCACCCGTGCGGCAACCGGCATCGCCTTTGCCCGTTTGGCGAGACAGGATGCCGAAAATGCCCGTCTGATGATCCCGACCCTGGCCCGTTTGCAAAAGATGAGCGAAAGCGAACGGACTGGAGCTGGAGGAATCGGTCGCCTGGCGTCTGATGGGCAACGACGCCAGCGATGAACAGGCGCAGTGGCGCGACGCCGGGTGATCCTGCGCAGCCAGTCGCCGTCGCTGCTGGAGCGTCGGGTGCGTATGGCACTGGGCGCTGGCGATAAGACCGGGGCTGAAAACCTGGCTGGCACGGGTTGCCGGAGGCGTCGCGCAATAAAGATGAATGGCGCTACTGGCGCGCCAGCGTATTGATCGATCAAGGTCAGCGCAGCCAAGGCGAAGAGATGCTGCGTAACCTGATGAACGATCGCGGTTTCTACCCGATGGTGGCGGCGCAGAAACTGAACGTCACTTACCCGGTGATGGTGGCAGTGGCCGCTACGCCGCGCACCCACTGGTCAGCGGCCGGAAGTAGCCCGAGTGCGGGAACTGATGTACTGGAATATGGATAACCTGGCGCGCAGCGGAGTGGAGCTCCTTTGTGGCCAGCCGCAGCCGTCCGGAACAGGAAAGCGCTGGCGCGTTACGCCTTCGATCAGAAATGGGCCAACCTGAGCGTTCAGGCGACCATCGTCGGTAAAATGTGGGATCATCTGGAGGAGCGTTTCCCGGATGGCCTGGCCGGACGAATTCCGCCGCGCCACCGATGACAAAGGTATTACCCCGAGGTTATGCGATGGCGATCGCACGCCAGGAAAGCGCCTGGAACCCGAAAGCGCAATCGCCGGTGGGGGCCGCCGGCCTGATGCAGGTGATGCCACGCACCGCCCAGCACACGGTGCAGAAGTTCGGCATTCCTGGCTATTCAAGCCAGAGCCAGCTGTTTGATCCGCAAACCAACATTACCATTGGTACCCAGTATCTGGAGTCGGTCTATCAGCAGTTTGGCCGCAACCGTATTCTGGCTTCGGCGGCGTATAACGCGGGACCGTCGCGGGTCAATACCTGGCTAGGCAGCAGCGATGGCCGCATCGACGCGATCGCATTTGTCGAAAGCATTCCATTTTCGGAAACCCGCGGCTACGTGAAGAACGTGCTGGCCTATGACGCGTTTTATCGCTACTTCATGCACCAGCAGGCAAAAGTGTTAACCGATGCCGAATGGCAGAGGCGTTACTGATTTCAGTTTCGTTATGGTATGCTGCTGTACTAGTTAAATAGTATGGTGGCTGGCCATGACGCAATTATCACTTAACGATCCCGCTCTTTCAGAACAAGGCAATGAAGATTGGCTGCGCTTCGTCGCGCTGTTGCAGAACGCCTTTGACCAGGATCTGCACCAGCCGTTGATGCAACTGCTGCTGACGCCGGACGAGCGCACCGCGTTGGGTACGCGCGTGCGTATTATTCAGGAACTGATGCGCGGCGAGATGAGCCAGCGTGAACTGAAGAACGAGCTGGGGGGCCGGGATTGCCACGATAACCCGTGGCTCCAACAGCCTGAAGGCGGCACCGCCGGCGCTCAAGCAATGGCTGGAACAGCAACTGCTGGGCGAAGCACAGTAGCGCCGCGCCCAGGCGGTTTACTGATTCGGGGAACTGGCGATGTGGTTTTGGTAAATCGGATTAATGAAAGGCACCAGCGCCAGCATTAACGCCTGTTGATAGACGCTGGTGCGGCTTAAACGCCCGTCGGTGAAGAAGCCGATAGCCCCGCCCTGGCGCTTCACCTCGGCATTACCGGAAATATCCGCCATTTCGCTCCCCAGTTCGCGCCCTGCACGGATCCCCTGTAAAATCGTTTCCGGCAGCATCAGGCTGGCTGAGCGCGACTCGCCACGGGTGTGTGGATTCTCGATGGTCATCCAGGCGAATGTCATATTATCTTCAATGCCAGCCTCGACGCCGACCCAGAAGTCGGCTTCCGGCCGTACCTGCCGCGCTTCCATCACGCGCTGGCGCGCGCCGGTGCGGGTTTCGGCATTGCCGATGGGTTGCAGTGAGACGCCGCTTGCGACGTCAAGGGGTTCGATGCGGCATTGGCCGGCACCGAAGGTATCGTCAAAGGCCAATTGAATAGCCTTGATCTTTGCCGGGTTGGTGGTAGCAGCAACAACATGGTACATAACGGGTTTAGCATCCTTAAGCTAAGAGCCTATCCTGAATACCGGGCACGGGCGCATGCGCTTGACCTCGGAAGATAAACTCAAGTTTCACGCAGTATAACGGAAAAGAAAAATGTTACAGGTATACCTCGTTCGCCACGGCGAAACGGAATGGAACGCGGCTCGCCGCATCCAGGGCCAATCTGACAGCCCGTTAACCGCCACCGGCGAACACCAGGCCCATCTGGTTGCCAAACGTGTCAGTGGTGAAGGTATCACGCACGTGATCACCAGCGACCTGGGTCGAACCCGCCGCACCGCGCAAATCATCGCACAGGCCTGCGGTTGCGAGGTGATCGACGAGCCTCGCCTGCGTGAGCTGCACATGGGCGTTCTGGAAGAACGTCTGATCGACAGCCTGACGCCGCAGGAAGAGCAGTGGCGCAAGCAGATGGTCGATGGTACTGCCGACGGCCGTATCCCTCAAGGTGAATCGATGATCGAACTGGCGGAACGCATGCGTGGTGCGCTGGAAAGCTGCCTGATGTTGCCGGAAGGCAGCAAGCCGCTGATTGTCAGCCACGGTATTGCGCTGGGCTGCCTTATCAGTACGGTACTGGGTTTACCGCCGTATGCCGAACGCCGTCTGCGCCTGCGTAACTGCTCATTGTCACGGATCGATCACCAGCAGAGCCGTGGCTGGCGTCGGGCTGGATCGTCGAAACCGCGGGCGATGTGTCGCATCTCGACATGCCCGCGCTGGACGAATTACAGCGTTAACGGCGAATCGGGATCAGGTATTCGCAACTGATCTCGGTTGGTGGCTGCGGTGGTCGGCGACTCCCCTTGGGGTAGAAGCGTTCGACATCGTGGCCTTTGCGACGCGTCAGCTTTAGCGCCGGCAAACAGGTGCCGTACAGCGTCAGGATAAAGTCCTGCAGGCCCGAGCTCGGTCCTTCGTAGCGGAACAGCGCGTATTCGCCGCCTTGTAGCATGATAGGCTGGCCTTCCGACACGTTGTCCGGCACGTGATGCGGTTCGAGCGCGGTGGTGTACAGCACTTCCTGCTCGTCGTCTTTTTCCTGGCTTGGGCGCGAGTGGTGCAGGCCGTACAGCACCGGTGGCAGCGTATCGCTGTCGCCGAGATATTGTCGCCAGAATTGCGCGCGCAGTTCGGTGCGGAAGTTGGAGATCTGTTCCAGCGTGCAGGAATAGCTTTGCGTCAGGCCAATCAGCTGCTGTTCCGGCAAGCTAATGAACTCCGGTTGCGGCAGGGTAAACGCCCCCAGACGGATCGGCGGGCAGATACCGAATGCGCTCCAGTCCTCGGAACGACGATACAATGCCGGCGTCTGCGCAAACTGTTTTTTGAATGCGCGCGTGAAGGTCTGCTGTGAGTCAAAGCGGTACTGCAGAGCGATATCCAGAATCGGTCGGCTGGTCAAACGCAGCGCCACCGCCGCTTTGGATAGTCGTCTGGCCCGGATGTATGCGCCGATGGCATGACCGGTAATATCTTTGAACATCCGTTGCAGATGCCATTTTGAGTAGCCCGCTTTTGCCGCCACGTTATCCAGTGACAAAGGTTGGTCCAAATGGCTTTCCAGCCAGCTAAGCAGATCACGAATGATACCGGCTTGATCCATAGATCTTCCTCGTAGAGCTTTTGGGGTCGGAACCCGAACTGTTTATTCAATGCGCGGGTGCCTGTCACGAACGCTTGTCCCAAGCGGTTCTGCGTTGCACTCTTTGCCACCTGATGCCTGCATGGCCAACGTGTGAAGGGGCAATTCTTCCTTCAGGCGCAAAGAAATAACGCCGCCGCATGATAGCAATTTTTTTCGTTTGAGACTTCCAAAGATTTTTTTCACTCGCTGTGCTAAAAAGAACGCCATGGGTCAGGGAGGTCACTATTTTATGCCTAAAAGCATTAATAAGATTAATAATAAACCTCGGTATTACCGCGCACTTTTAGCTGGAGTTAAGTGAATGAAAAAAGGATGGATATTTTTGTTGGGATTAGTTTGCGCCACGGTTACCAGCGCGCAGGCGGAACAGGTAGGCTCGGTAGATACCGTATTTAAACTGTTTGGTCCGGATCATAAAATTGTGGTCGAAGCCTTCGACGATCCGGATGTTAAAAATGTAACTTGTTATATCAGTCGCGCTAAAACCGGCGGTATCAAAGGCGGCCTGGGGCTGGCGGAAGACACTGCGGATGCGGCGATTTCCTGTTCGCAGGTCGGGCCGATTGATCTGAGCGACAAAATCAGGAACGGCAAGGACAAGGGCAGCGTGGTGTTCCAGAAACGCACCTCGTTGGTGTTCAAGAAACTGCAGGTGGTACGTTCTACGACGCCAAGCGCAACGCGCTGGTGTACCTGACCTATTCGGACAAAGTGGTAGACGGTTCACCGAAGAACGCCTTGAGCGCGGTGCCGATCATCCCATGGAACGGCGCTCGCTAATGCAAAAGGGTTCAGCGTGCTGAACCCTTTTTAATCGCCGAGGCGGAAGATTACTCTTCCAGCTCGCCACAGAAGCGGTAACCTTCGCCGTGGATGGTGGCAATGATTTCCGGCGTGTCCGGCGTGGATTCGAAGTGCTTGCGAATACGGCGGATGGTCACATCAACGGTGCGGTCATGCGGCTTCAGTTCGCGGCCGGTCATTTTCTTCAGCAGTTCTCCGCGGGACTGGATCTTGCCCGGGTTTTCGCAGAAGTGCAGCATGGCGCGGAATTCGCTACGCGGCAGCTTGTACTGTTCGCCAGCAGGGCTGATCAGTGAACGGCTATTGATGTCCAGCTCCCAACCGTTGAACTTGTAGCTTTCCACCAGCTTGCGCTCTTCGCCGATGCTGCCCAGATTCATGGTGCGAGACAGCAGATTGCGCGCGCGGATAGTCAGCTCACGCGGGTTGAACGGCTTGGTGATGTAGTCATCGGCACCGATTTCCAGGCCGAGGATTTTATCTACCTCATTATCGCGGCCGGTCAGGAACATCAGTGCTACGCTGGCCTGTTCACGCAGTTCGCGTGCCAACAGCAGGCCGTTTTTGCCCGGCAGGTTGATATCCATGATAACCAGGTTGATATCATTTTCAGACAGAATGTTGTGCATCTCTGCACCATCATTGGCTTCATGAACAACGTAGCCTTCCGCCTCGAAAATGCTCTTCAGGGTGTTACGAGTGACTAACTCGTCTTCGACAATCAGAATGTGCGGGGTCTGCATATTTGCTACCTAAAATTGCCAACAAAATAGAAAATAGGAAGTACAGAAGTCTTTGTTTTGTTAGACGAGGGCAGAGATATTGCTCACGTTCCCTCATTACCAAATGACTAAAGTACGTAAACTCGTTCTTGATGCACTTTCCATCTCATGTCAACAAGATCGCTAGCTTGGTGGGGATGCTATTCCCTACAACCCCAAAGGTGCCAAAACGGCGCATATCCTAACCCTATTAACAGCAATATAACAGTGCGTGCCGAATTCATCACCCAACAAAACTACGGTTTGTTGACATATATCAAATTCAATTGTAGCACGTTAACAGATTTGTGAAAAACACTTACCGGGCTGCCGGTTTATGTCTTGGAACCACAAAAAGTATTAACGATTCAGCATTAACGGGATTAATGCGTTACAATTCTCGATGGAGTGCCAAACTCTGTTGTCTAACTGGTTGATGAATAAAAAATAAAAAACGTAACTTATATTTATGGTTGTTTTGGCGCAAATTGATGCATCAACCGCTTGTTTTGTTATTCATTCATCATACTAGTGAGTTTTTGTTACGCATTTGTAAATATAATCAGTCATCGCTGAACAGTCAAAAGCCAGCGCGCAGTAATGGAGCATCGATGCAGTTACATATTGTTTAGTGGCGCCGGCTCGGCCGGAAAACGTCGGCGCAGCAGCGCGGGCGATGAAAACCATGGGATTCAGTTCGCTGCGCATCGTCGACAGTGACGCGCATTTGCAGCCGGCGGCACGTTGGGTTGCGCATGGCGCCGGTGAGATCCTCGATGCGGTTCAGACCTTTCCCACCCTGGAACAGGCGCTGGCAGACGTCGACTTCACCGTTGCCACCACCGCCCCGCAGCCGCGCCCGCTTCCACTATTACTGCACGCCGCAGGCGCTGCTGGAACAATTAAGTGAACGCAGCCAGTGGATGTCGCAGGCGGCGCTGGTGTTTGGTCGCGAGGATTCGGGGCTGACCAACGAAGAGCTGGAGCTGGCCGATCTGCTGACCGGCGTGCCAATGCAGGCGGATTACCCGTCGCTCAACCTCGGTCAAGCGGTAATGGTCTACTGCTACCAGCTGTCTGCGTTGATGAGCGTGGCGGCACCGCCATCGCCGACCGCCGATGGCGGTCAGTTGCAGGCGCTGCGTCAGCGTGCCGATCGGTTATTGCAAAATCTGGAGGTGGGTGACGACCAGAAATTGCGTGATTGGCTACATCAACGGTTGGGCTCACTGCCGCAACGCGATACCGTGATGTTACATACTTTGTTGCACGACATAGAAAAAAAACTGACCAAGTGATGACGATACGCCACAGGGAATCTGTGGTGTGATTGACTGCAATATTGTCGTATGGCCGTTTTATGTTCTGATTTATGGCTTTTGTGCTGGTCTCATTGCGCAACCTGGTCATTGGACAGTAAATACGCAAAAACAAGAAATAATTTGACTTGGGATCGCGATTGCTTTAACCAATAGAGGGGACAGAGATTCTAATGAGACAGACAGACAAAATGCGAACCATCAGCCTGAACACCACAATTATTACCACCACCGATACCACAGGTAACGGGGCGGGCTGACGCGTACAGGAAACAAGAAGAAAAAAGCCCGCACCTAACCAGTGCGGGCTTTTTTTTCGGCGTAAATTCGGGAGATAACAGAAATGCGAGTGCTGAAATTTGGCGGAACCTCGGTGGCGAACGCGGAACGTTTTTTACGCGTTGCCGATATCATGGAAAGTAACGCAGGTCAGGGACAGGTGGCCACAGTGTTGTCCGCGCCGGCTAAAATCACCAACCATCTGGTGGCGATGATTGAAAAAACGGTAGCGGGGCAAGACATTCTGCCCAATATGAGCGACGCGGAACGTATTTTTGCCGATCTGTTGAGCGGATTGGCACAATCGCTGCCGAACTTTGACTCCCCTCGGCTGAAAAGCGTAGTCGATCAGGAGTTCGCGCAGTTGAAAACAGGTACTGCATGGCGTAGCGCTGCTCGGCCAGTGCCCGGACAGCGTTAATGCCTCGATCATCTGCCGCGGCGAAAAACTGTCGATCGCCATCATGGAAGAGGTGTTCAAGGCCAGAGGCTTCCCGGTGACGGTGATCAATCCGGTGGAAAAACTGCTGGCGCAGGGGCACTATCTGGAGTCTACCGTCGATATTGCCGAGTCCACGCTGCGCATTGCTTCGGCAGCGATCCCGGCCGACCATATCATCCTGATGGCCGGCTTTACCGCCGGCAACGACAAGGGCGAGCTGGTGGTGCTGGGGCGTAACGGCTCCGACTATTCCGCCGCGGTGCTGGCCGCCTGCCTGCGTGCCGACTGCTGCGAGATCTGGACCGACGTCGATGGGGTGTACACCTGCGATCCGCGCACCGTACCGGATGCCAGGCTGCTGAAGTCGATGTCCTATCAGGAAGCGATGGAACTGTCCTATTTCGGCGCCAAGGTACTTCACCCCCGCACCATCACGCCGATTGCTCAATTCCAGATCCCCTGCCTGATTAAAAATACTGCCAATCCGCAAGCGCCAGGCACCCTGATCGGCGGTGAAAGCGTGGTTGACGATACGCCGGTCAAAGGCATTACCAACCTGAACAACATGGCGATGATCAACGTTTCCGGCCCAGGCATGAAAGGCATGGTTGGCATGGCGGCGCGGGTGTTTGCCGTGATGTCGCGCGCCGGCATTTCGGTGGTGCTGATCACCCAGTCCTCTTCCGAATACAGCATCAGTTTCTGCGTACCGCAAAACGAGCTGCAACGCGCTCGCCGCGCGCTGGGCGATGAGTTCTATCTGGAACTGAAGGATGGCCTGCTGGAGCCGCTGGACGTGGTCGAAAATCTGGCGATCATTTCGGTGGTTGGCGATGGCATGCGCACGCTGCGCGGTATTTCGGCGCGCTTCTTTACCGCGCTGGCCCGCGCCAATATCAATATCGTGGCGATTGCGCAGGGCTCCTCCGAACGTTCGATCTCGGTGGTGGTCAGTAACGAAGACGCCACTACCGGCGTGCGGGTGTGTCACCAGATGCTGTTCAACACCGATCAGGTGATTGAGGTGTTCGTGATTGGCGTCGGCGGCGTTGGCGGCGCGCTGATCGAACAGATTTATCGTCAGCAGCCGTGGCTCAAGCAAAAACACATCGATTTACGGGTGTGCGGCATTGCCAATTCCCGTGCCATGCTGACCGACGTCCATGGCATCGCGCTGGACAGCTGGAGCGAGGCGCTGGCCGGTGCGCAAGAGCCGTTCAATCTGGGGCGTCTGATTCGCCTGGTGAAAGAGTACCATCTGTTGAATCCGGTGATCGTCGACTGTACCTCCAGCCAGGCGGTGGCGGATCAATATGTCGACTTCCTGGCCGACGGCTTCCATGTGGTCACGCCGAATAAAAAAGCCAATACCTCGTCGATGAATTTCTACCAACAGCTGCGCGCAGCCGCTGCCGGATCGCGACGCAAATTCCTTTACGATACCAACGTCGGCGCCGGCTTGCCGGTGATCGAAAACCTGCAGAACCTGCTGAACGCCGGCGACGAACTGACCCGTTTTTCCGGCATCCTGTCCGGTTCGCTGTCATTTATCTTCGGCAAACTGGATGAAGGCATGTCGCTGTCCGCCGCCACCCTGCAGGCCAAGGCCAACGGCTATACCGAGCCGGATCCGCGCGACGACCTGTCCGGTATGGACGTGGCGCGCAAACTGTTGATTTTGGCACGCGAAGCCGGTTACAAATTGGAGTTGGCCGACATCGAGGTGGAATCGGTGCTGCCGCCAGGCTTTGATGCCAGCGGCGATGTAGACACCTTCCTGGCGCGTTTACCGGCGCTGGACGAGGCATTCACCCGTCGCGTGGCCGATGCCACAGAACAGGGCAAAGTGCTGCGCTATGTTGGCGTTATCGAAGAGGGGCGCTGTCAGGTGCGTATTGATGCTGTTGATGGCAACGATCCATTATATAAAGTCAAAAACGGCGAAAACGCGCTGGCTTTTTTACAGTCGCTATTATCAGCCATTGCCGTTGGTGTTACGCGGTTATGGCGCTGGCAATGATGTGACCGCGGCGGGGGTATTTGCCGATCTGTTGCGCACACTGTCATGGAAGTTGGGAGTTTAATATGGTTAAGGTGTATGCACCGGCTTCAATCGGTAACGTCAGCGTCGGTTTTGACGTGCTCGGCGCGGCCGTTTCACCGATCGACGGCACATTGCTGGGGGATTGCGTCAGCGTTGAGGCAGCCGACGCGTTCAGCCTGGAAAATGCCGGGCGTTTCGTCAGCAAGCTGCCTGCCGATCCGCAAGACAACATCGTTTATCAGTGTTGGCAGCGTTTTTGTCAGGAAATCGGTCGCGAGGTTCCGGTGGCGATGCGGCTGGAAAAAAACATGCCGATCGGTTCCGGCCTCGGCTCCAGCGCTTGCTCGGTGGTCGCCGGGCTGATGGCGATGAACGAATTCTGCCATCGTCCGCTCAATGAAATGCAGTTACTGGCGCTGATGGGCGAATTGGAAGGGCGTATTTCCGGCAGCGTGCATTACGACAACGTCGCCCCCTGCTATCTCGGCGGCCTGCAGCTGATGCTGGAAGAAGAAGGCTTCATCAGCCAGCAAGTGCCATGCTTTAACGACTGGCTGTGGGTGATGGCGTATCCGGGCATCAAGGTATCCACCGCCGAAGCGCGCGCTATCTTGCCGGCTCAGTACCGCCGCCAGGATTGCATCAGCCACGGGCGTTATCTGGCAGGCTTTATTCATGCCTGCCACACCCAGCAGCCGAAACTGGCGGCCAAACTGATGCAGGACGTGATTGCCGAGCCGTATCGCACCCGTCTGTTGCCAGGATTCGCCGAAGCGCGCAAGGCCGCGCAGGATATCGGTGCGTTGGCTTGCGGTATTTCGGGTTCCGGCCCCACGCTGTTTGCCGTTTGTGACGACGGCGCAACCGCACAGCGCATGGCCGACTGGCTGAAGAATCACTATCTGCAAAACGACGAAGGTTTTGTTCATATTTGCCGTCTGGATACCGCAGGCGCACGACTATTGGGATAACGCATGAAACTGTACAATCTTAAGGATCACAACGAACAGGTCAGCTTCGCACAGGCGATCAAACAGGGCCTGGGCAAGCAGCAGGGGCTGTTCTTCCCGCTGGAACTGCCGGAGTTCGAACTGACCGAGATCGATCATCTGCTGGAGTTGGATTTCGTTACTCGCAGCACGCGTATTCTGTCTGCCTTTATCGGTGAGGAAGTCAGCGAAGAAGCGCTGCACAAGCGGGTCAAGGCGGCGTTCGAGTTCCCGGCACCGGTGAAGCAGGTGCAAGATGACATCGCCTGTCTGGAGCTGTTCCACGGCCCGACGCTGGCGTTCAAGGATTTCGGCGGCCGTTTTATGGCGCAGATGCTGGCGGAAGTGGCTGGCGATGAACCGGTGACCATTCTCACCGCCACCTCCGGTGATACTGGTGCCGCGGTGGCGCATGCGTTCTATGGCCTGAAAAACGTGCGCGTGGTGATCCTGTATCCGCAGGGCAAGATCAGCCCGCTGCAGGAAAAACTGTTCTGCACGCTGGGCGGCAATATCCATACCGTGGCTGTCGACGGTGATTTCGACGCCTGTCAGGCTCTGGTAAAACAGGCGTTTGACGATCGGGAGTTGAAACAGGCGCTGCATCTCAATTCCGCCAACTCGATCAACATCAGCCGCCTGCTGGCGCAGATTTGCTATTACTTCGAAGCGGTGGCGCAACTGCCACAGGAAGCCCGTAACCAGCTGGTGGTTTCGGTGCCCAGCGGCAACTTTGGTGATTTGACGGCGGGTTTGCTGGCCAAGTCGCTCGGCCTGCCGGTGAAGCGTTTTATCGCCGCCACCAATGCCAACGACACGGTGCCGCGTTTCCTGGTGAACGGTCAATGGCAGCCTAATGCCACCGTTGCTACCCTGTCCAACGCCATGGACGTCAGCCAGCCAAACAACTGGCCGCGGGTGGAAGAGCTGTTCCGTCGCAAAATCTGGCAGTTGAAGGATCTGGGCTATGGCGCGGTGAGTGATGAAACCACCAAAGAAACCATGAAGGAGCTGGCGGCGCTGGGCTACATTTCCGAGCCGCATGCGGCGATTGCCTATCGACTGCTGCGCGACCAACTGAAGGAAGGGGAGTTCGGGCTGTTCCTGGGTACCGCGCATCCGGCCAAGTTCAAGGAGAGCGTTGAAGCGATCCTGGAGCAGCAACTGGCGTTGCCCAAGGCGCTGGCGCTGCGTGCCGAACTGCCGCTGCTGTCGCATTCGCTGAGCGCCGACTTTGCCGAATTGCGCAAGTTCCTGATGGCATTGCCGGCCTGACGGTCGCGCAACCAGCGTTGAAAAGCCGTCATCTGACGGCTTTTTTTACTGTTCCGGGCGCTTGAACACCAGTTCGTTACCGCTGGATGCCGCCCGATCGAAGGCGTAGCCTTCCAGATTAAAATCGGCCAGCTGTTCGGCGTTGGTCAGACGATTTTTGATGATAAAGCGGCTCATCAGGCCACGGGCCTTCTTGGCATAGAAGCTGATGACCTTGTACTTGCCGTTCTTCTCGTCGAGGAACACCGGTTTGATCAGCGTGGCGTGCAGCTTGGCGGTTTTGACCGACTTGAAGTATTCGTCTGACGCCAGGTTCACCACTACGTTATCGCCTTGCTGCTCCAGCGCTTCGTTCAGCTTTTTGGTGATGTGCTCACCCCAGAAACTGTACAGATCCTTGCCCTTGGGGTTTTCCAGCCGGATGCCCATCTCCAGACGGTACGGCATCATCAGATCCAGCGGACGCAATACGCCGTACAGGCCGGACAGCATGCGCAAATGCCGTTGTGCAAAGTCAAAGTCCTGCTCGCTGAAGTCGTGCGCCTGCAAGCCGGTATAAACGTCGCCCTTGAACGCCAGCAGCGCCTGGCGGGCGTTGTCCGGGGTAAAGCTCGGTTGCCAGTCGCTAAAACGTGCGGCGTTCAGCCCGGCCAGCTTGTCGCTAATGCCCATCAGGCTGGAAATTTGCGCCGGCGTCAGTTCACGACAGATCTTGATAAGCTGCCGGGATTTATCCAGCAGTTCAGGTTGCGTGAAGCGTTCAGTTGCCAGCGGGCTTTGGTAGTCGAGGGTTTTAGCAGGGGAAATAATAACGAGCATGGCCACATCCTGTTTATCAAAGTGTGGATACTGTAGCAAAAAGCGCGGGGAAAAGGGGCAATTGGTCTGATAGGGCGCACTTTAGGTGCGCCCTGAATCGTTGCTGGTTACTGCGGCTTGTCATTATCCCAGACGCCGGGCTCCAGTTGGGATTTCAGCTCCGGATAATGCTGCGGATCGAAGGTCGGCAATTTGCCCTGTGCGCGCTGTTGGTTGTAATCGCGCGCCAGCTTCAATGCCACGCGGGAAAGCAGCAGGATTGCCGTCAGGTTGGTGATCGCCATCAGCGCCATCGCGGTATCGGCCATTTTCCACACCATCGGCAGCTCCGCCAACGCGCCGAACATCACCATTCCCAGGGCCACGCAGCGGAAGACCAGCAAGCGCGCGGGGTGATTGTGCTCCAGGAAGATCAGATTGTTTTCGGCATAGGCGTAGTTGGCAATAATCGACGTAAAGGCAAAAAAGAAGATGGCGATGGCGACAAACGGCGATCCCCAACTGCCGACCGCGCTGGACAACGCACGCTGCGTCAGTTCGATACCGCTGATGCCGGCGGTCGGGTTATCCAGCGCGCCGGAAGCCAGAATAATCGCCGCGGTGGCGCTACAGATGACGATGGTGTCGATAAATACCCCGAGCATTTGTACGTAACCTTGCGAAGCGGGGTGCGGCGGATAGGGCGCTGCAGATGCCGCGGCATTCGGCGCCGACCCCATGCCGGCCTCGTTGGAGAACAGGCCGCGCTGTACGCCGTGGGTCATGGCCTGAGAAATCCCGTAGCCCACCGCCCCGGCCGCGGCTTCTTGCAGACCGAAGGCGCTTTTGACCACCAGGGTGAAAATGGCCGGGATTTGCTCGATATGCTGGGCAATAATCCAAAAGGCCAGCAGCAGATAGGCGATAGCCATGATCGGCACCACCAGTTCCGCCACGCGGGCGATGGAGCGAATGCCGCCGAAGATCACGATGCCACTGAGTATCACCAGACCGATACCGACATACAGTGGGTTAAAGTCGAAGGCGACTGCGCTGGCCTGGGCAATGGAGTTGGCCTGAACCGCGTTGAATACCAGACCGAAGGCGATGATCAGGAAGATGGAAAACAGCACCCCCATCCAGCGCATTCCAAGGCCCTTTTCCATGTAATACGCCGGGCCGCCACGGTAGTTGCCGCGATCGTCGCGGGTTTTATACAGCTGGGCCAGGGTGCTTTCAATGAACGAGGTGCCCATGCCGATGAAGGCCACCACCCACATCCAGAAGATGGCACCCGGGCCGCCGGCGGTCAGGGCAATGGCAACGCCGGTCAGGTTGCCGGTGCCAACGCGAGCGGCCAGCGTAGTACACAGCGCCTGAAAGGAAGAGATCCCTGAACTGTCGCTTTTATTGCTGTTCTTTAGCACCGAGAACATGTGGCCGAAGTGGCGTAACTGAATAAAACGGGTGCGCAGGGTGAAGTAAATGCCGGTACCAAGCAGCAGATAGATCAGTACCGAACCCCATAAGATATTGTTAATGAAATTAATCAGATCCGTCACGGATCCCTCCTTGTTAGCGACGTAAGGCGCACAGCGCGGCATTCACCGGGGGTGAAAATGCATGGGTCTGGTTTTTTTACTCGCGTTCAGCCGAAAGCGGGCGCGTTTTGGCGAGCCGAGGTTTTTCTCAGGTTTTTCTGTCAATTGCACACAATTTTGGAAATTTAACATAATTTTTTCAACCCAAAGCACGTTATTGTCTTTTAAACCTGTAGGAAATGGCGAAAGATATCGGCGTAAACGGTTGCTCGCCCAAGGATAAAACACCTGCTGTCTGGCCACGATTTTCCAGCCTTGCGCCGGGCCTCGCGCATGTTATTATCAGGAAAGGGCATGGTTGAACGATGCCAAAAGTTCATGCACAAACGATGAGATAATGCCAACATGACCGATAAATTGACTTCCCTACGTCAGCTCACTACGGTGGTTGCGGACACGGGTGATATTGCTGCAATGAAGCTGTATCAACCGCAAGACGCCACAACCAACCCTTCGCTGATCCTCAATGCAGCCCAAATTCCTGAATACCGCAAACTGATCGACGAAGCCATTGCCTGGGCGCGTGAGCAGAGCAGCGATCGCGAGCAGCAAATCGCCGACGCCGCCGACAAACTGGCGGTTAACATTGGTCTGGAAATCCTGAAGCTGGTGCCAGGTCGCATCTCTACCGAAGTGGACGCGCGTCTGTCTTATGACACCGAAGCCAGCGTTGCCAAGGCCAAGCGTCTGATCACACTGTATAACGAAGCCGGCATCAGCAACGATCGCATTCTGATCAAACTGGCTTCGACCTGGCAGGGGATCCGTGCGGCGGAGCGTCTGGAAAAAGACGGCATCAACTGTAACCTGACGCTGCTGTTCTCCTTCGCTCAGGCTCGCGCCTGCGCCGAAGCCGGCGTCTACCTGATTTCTCCGTTTGTTGGCCGTATCCTCGACTGGTACAAGGCGAACGGCGACAAGAAAGAGTTCGCGCCACACGAAGATCCGGGCGTGGTTTCGGTTACCGAGATTTACCAGTATTACAAACAGCACGGCTACGACACCGTCGTGATGGGCGCCAGCTTCCGTAACGTTGGTGAAATCATCGAGCTGGCCGGTTGTGAC
This sequence comes from Serratia odorifera, assembly GCF_900635445.1. Taxonomy (NCBI): domain Bacteria; kingdom Pseudomonadati; phylum Pseudomonadota; class Gammaproteobacteria; order Enterobacterales; family Yersiniaceae; genus Serratia; species Serratia odorifera. The sequence continues at coordinate 765,246 of NZ_LR134117.1, read as the reverse complement.
CGTCTGACCATCGCGCCTGCGTTGCTGAAAGAGCTGGCAGAAAGCGAAGGCGCGCTGGAGCGCAAACTGTCCTACACCGGTGAAGTCAAAGCGCGTCCGGCGCCGCTGACCGAGCCTGAATTCTACTGGCAGCACAACCAGGACCCAATGGCAGTTGAAAAACTGACCGACGGTATCCGCAAGTTTGCCGTAGACCAGGGCAAACTGGAAAAAATGATCGCCGATCTGCTGTAATAACCGCAGACAACCTGGAAAAAGGTGGCTTAGGCCGCCTTTTTTTATGTGCGCGGCTCCCGCCGACGGCCAGACGCCGTATACTCTGCGCATTGATAACAGGAGGGGAAACAACCCGTCCGACTCCATCAGGCAGTAGAGGTTAAGCATGGATACATTACGCATTGGTTTGGTTTCAATTTCTGACCGCGCTTCCGGCGGCGTTTATCAGGACAAAGGCATTCCGGCGTTGACCGAATGGCTGGCTGGCGCGCTGGCGACGCCGTTCAAACTGGAAACCCGTCTGATCCCCGATGAACAGACGCTGATTGAACACACGCTGTGTGAGCTGGTGGACGAGATGGGTTGCCATCTGGTGCTGACTACCGGCGGTACCGGCCCGGCGCGACGCGATGTGACCCCGGACGCCACGCTGGCGATTGCCGATCGCGTGATGCCGGGGTTCGGTGAGCAAATGCGGCAAATCAGCCTACACTATGTGCCGACGGCAATTCTTTCACGCCAGGTGGGGGTGATCCGTAAGCAGGCGTTGATCATCAACCTGCCGGGGCAGCCGAAGTCGATCAAGGAAACGCTGGAAGGCGTCAAGGATCCGCAGGGCGGCGTGGTGGTGCATGGCATTTTCGCCAGCGTGCCGTACTGTATCCAACTGCTGGAAGGCCCGTACGTGGAAACCCATGATACGGTGGTCGCCGCTTTTCGCCCTAAAAACGCGCGCCGGGAATCCAACTGATAACGGCGGCGGCAAAAGGTAAAGAGTAGGGTGGTGTGAAAATATTTTGCCGTTATAGTAAGCATACGTTTACAGCGTGTCTGCGGATACGCGCGATTCCATCTGCTTCCTCTGACGGTACCCTATGCATGACGATAATAATCGCCGGTTGAACCGGCAAGACTATAAAACTCTGACGTTGGCGGCGCTGGGCGGGGCGTTGGAGTTTTACGATTTCATCATCTTCGTTTTCTTCGCCGCAGTCATGGGTGAACTGTTCTTCCCGGCAGACATGCCTGAATGGCTGCGCCTGGTGCAGACCTTCGGTATCTTTGCCGCCGGCTATCTGGCCCGGCCGCTGGGCGGCATCATCATGGCGCATTTTGGCGATCTGGTGGGCCGTAAAAAGATGTTCAGTTTGAGCATTTTATTGATGGCGTTGCCGACGCTGGGTATGGGCCTGTTGCCCACCTACGCCAATATTGGCATCGCTGCGCCGTTATTGCTGCTGTTGTTGCGCATGCTGCAAGGTGCCGCGATCGGCGGCGAGGTGCCGGGCGCCTGGGTCTTTGTGGCCGAACACGTACCGCGCCAGCGCATTGGCTTCGCCTGCGGGACCCTGACCGCCGGGCTTACCGTCGGCATCTTGCTGGGGTCGTTGGTGGCGACCATTATCAATACCACGCTCAGCCCGGCAAGCATTGTCGCCGGCGGTTGGCGTATTCCGTTCCTGCTGGGCGGTGTGTTTGGTTTGGTAGCCATGTATCTGCGCCGCTGGTTGCGGGAAACGCCGATCTTTATCGAAATGCAGGCGCGCAAGGCGCTGGCGGAAGAGTTGCCGCTAAAATCGGTGGTGGTAAACCATAAGAAAGAAGTGGTGGTGTCGATGCTGCTGACCTGGCTGTTGTCGGCCGGTATCGTGGTGGTGATTCTGATGACGCCCACCTACCTGCAAAAACAGTTCGGTATCGCACCGGCGCTAACCTTGCAGGCCAACAGTATTGCCACCATCATGCTGATTTTCGGTTGTATCAGCGCCGGGCTGGCGGCGGATCGTTTTGGCGCCAGTAAAACCTTTATGGTGGGGAGCGTGCTGTTGGCGGCATGCAGCTGGTGGTTCTATCAGACGGTGGGCGTTCGCCCTGAAATGCTGTTTGCCTGCTACGCGCTGGTGGGGTTTAGCGTGGGCGTGGTGGGAGCGGTACCTTATGTGATGGTGCGTGCTTTCCCTGCGGAAGTGCGATTTAGCGGCATTTCGTTTTCATATAACGTTGCGTACGCCATTTTTGGTGGTTTAACCCCAATATTTGTGACCTTGATCATGAAGTTAACCCCGTTAGCACCCGCTTACTATGTGTTGGCGCTGTCGGCGATTGGGCTGGCGTTGGGGATTTACCTGCATCGCGACCTGAACAGTGAACATCAGGCACAGCGTAGCGGATCGCTGGTATGAAAAAAGCCCTGCGTTTAACCCGCAGGGCCTGATATTGATACAGTTTATGCTTGTGTTGCCAGCCTGGCTTCTGCCGTCGGCTTGACTTCGCCGATCGGCAGCACCTTGCGGCCCAACTGTTCGTTAAGCACTTCTGCCATAGCCAGATAAATGGCGCTGGCGCCGCACAGCATCCCTTCGTAACCGGCAAAGCGCAAAATAGCCGCGTTGCCGGTGATGTTGCCGATCGCCAGCAAGGCAAACAGCAGCGTCAGACTGGCGAACACCAACTGTAATGCCCGGTTGGCGCGCAGCGTGCCGAAGTACATGAACAGCGTGAAAATGCCCCACAGGGCCAGATAGACGCCGAGGAAGGGGGCGTCGGTTGGCTCAGCCAGCCCCAGGCGTGGTAGCAGCAGCATGCCGACCAGGCTCAGCCAGAAACTGCCGTAGGCGGTGAAGGCGGTCAAGCCAAAGGTATTGCCTTTCTTGTATTCGAGCAGCCCGGCGAGAATCTGTGCCAGCCCGCCGAAGAAAATCCCCATGCTGAGAATAACGGACGTCAGTGGAAAAAAGCCCGCATTGTGCAGGTTCAGCAAGACGGTGGTCATCCCGAAGCCCATCAGACCCAAAGGGCCAGGATTCGCCAACTTGTTGGTGTGCATATGTCCTCTGTAATAACAGAAAATTAATGAAAACAGCTTATTTAAAAAAGAAATGGCCTGAGTGGCGGAAAAAAGGCTAATTTCCATCAGAGCGCGCGGCATCATAATGATCCGCCGAGCAGGAAACAATGATCTGACAGGGCATAAAAAAGAATTTTTTTTCGCCTTGCCCCTTGATGCCGCTCTGGATGACCCCATCTTATTCTCAACCGCAGTTGCTAACCGCGTTTGAGGCGTGAACTTTCGGGCAGTTGAAAAGCAAAAAAACGCCCGCATATTGGTTAGCAACCTGACCGAACATGAATTTTATTAGTGGAGACGTTTAGATGGGCAAAATTATTGGTATCGACCTGGGTACTACCAACTCTTGTGTAGCAATTATGGATGGCAACAAGGCACGCGTGCTGGAAAACGCCGAGGGCGACCGCACAACTCCTTCGATCATTGCATATACCCAGGGATGGTGAAACTCTGGTTGGCCAGCCGGCTAAGCGTCAGGCTGTTACTAACCCGCAGAATACCCTGTTTGCGATCAAGCGCCTGATTGGCCGTCGCTTCCAGGACGAAGAAGCACAGCGTGACAAAGACATCATGCCGTACAAAATCATCGGGGCTGATAACGGCGACGCATGGCTGGAAGTGAAAGGCCAGAAAATGGCGCCGCCGCAGATCTCTGCCGAAGTGCTGAAGAAAATGAAAAGACGGCGGAAGATTACCTGGGTGAACCGGTAACTGAAGCGGTTATTACCGTTCCGGCCTACTTCAACGATGCGCAGCGTCAGGCGACCAAAGACGCCGGCCGTATCGCGGGCCTGGAAGTAAAACGTATCATCAACGAACCAACCGCAGCGGCTCTGGCCTATGGCCTGGATAAAGAAGTCGGCAACCGCACCATCGCGGTTTATGACCTGGGGTGGCGGTACCTTCGATATTTCGATCATCGAAATCGACGACGTTGACGGCGAAAAAACGTTTGAAGTGCTGGCGACCAACGGTGATACCCACCTGGGCGGCGAAGACTTCGACAGCCGTCTGATCAACTATCTGGTTGATGAATTCAAGAAAGACCAGGGCATCGATCTGCGTAACGATCCGCTGGCGATGCAGCGTTTGAAGGAAGCGGCGGAAAAAGCGAAGATCGAACTGTCTTCTGCTCAGCAGACCGACGTAAACCTGCCGTACGTGACGGCAGACGCCACCGGTCCTAAACACATGAACATCAAAGTGACCCGTGCAAAACTGGAGTCACTGGTAGAAGATCTGGTTGCACGCTCGATTGAACCGCTGAAAGTTGCGCTGAAGGACGCCGGCCTGTCGGTTTCCGACATTCAGGACGTGATCCTGGTGGGCGGCCAGACCCGCATGCCAATGGTACAGAAGAAAGTTGCCGATTTCTTCGGTAAAGAGCCGCGTAAAGACGTTAACCCGGACGAAGCGGTAGCAATCGGTGCTGCGGTACAGGGCGGCGTGTTGGCCGGTGATGTGAAGGACGTGCTGCTGCTGGACGTTACCCCGCTGTCGCTGGGTATCGAAACCATGGGCGGTGTGATGACGCCACTGATCACCAAAAACACCACCATCCCGACCAAGCACAGCCAGGTATTCTCGACCGCTGAAGACAACCAGTCTGCAGTTACCATCCATGTGCTGCAGGGTGAGCGTAAACGCGCCAACGATAACAAGTCGCTGGGTCAGTTCAACCTGGACGGCATTCAGGCTGCACCGCGTGGCATGGCGCAGATCGAAGTGACTTTCGACATTGATGCCGACGGCATTCTGCACGTTTCTGCCAAAGACAAGAACACCGGTCGCGAGCAGAAAATAACCATCAAGGCTTCTTCTGGTCTGAACGAAGAAGAAATCCAGAAAATGGTGCGTGATGCCGAAGCCAACGCCGAGTCTGACCGTAAGTTCGAAGAGCTGGTACAAACGCGTAACCAGGCGGATCACCTGATCCACGGCACTCGTAAGCAACTGGAAGAAGCAGGTGAGCAATTGCCGGCTGAAGACAAAACGGCTATCGAAAGCGCACTGGAAAGATCTGGAAGCCGCAGCGAAGGGCGAAGACAAAGCCGACATCGAAGCGAAAACCCAGGCGCTGGTGCAGGTTTCCGGCAAACTGCTGGAAATGGCACAGGCTCAGGCGCAGGCACAGGGTGCTGACGCCGGTGCAGACAACGCGGCGAAGAAAGACGACGACGTGGTCGATGCCGAGTTTGAAGAAGTTAAAGATAAAAAATAATCGCCCTTAAGCGGGCACGGTAACGCCGACGGTGGCGTTACCGGAAACCAGCACGGGCGTCGAGGCAACTCTACGCCCGTGCACGCATGTTAAGGGTTTGCAAAATAATGGCGAAAAGAGACTATTACGAGGTTCTTGGCGTCGCCAAAACGGCGGATGAGCGCGAAATCAAAAAGGCCTACAAGCGCCTGGCGATGAAATACCATCCGGACCGTAACCAGGAAACAGACGCCGAAGCCAAGTTTAAAGAGATCAAGGAAGCGTACGAGATCCTGACCGACGACCAAAAACGTGCCGCTTATGACCAATACGGTCACGCCGCGTTTGAGCAGGGCGGGATGGGCGGTGGCGCCGGCGGTTTTGGCGGCGGTGCCGACTTTAGCGATATTTTCGGCGACGTGTTTGGCGATATCTTTGGCGGCGGTCGCCGTCAGCGCGCCAGCCGCGGTTCCGATCTGCGTTACAACATGGAACTGACCCTCGAAGAGGCGGTGCGTGGCGTAACCAAAGAGATCCGTATTCCAACGCTGGAAGAGTGTGACGTCTGCCATGGCAGCGGCGCCAAGCCGGGCAGTTCACCGGTGACCTGTCCAACCTGTCACGGCCAGGGCCAGGTGCAAATGCGCCAGGGCTTCTTCACCGTGCAGCAGGCATGTCCACATTGCCATGGCCGCGGCCAGATCATTAAAGATCCTTGCAATAAATGCCACGGTCACGGCCGGGTGGAAAAATCCAAAACGCTGTCGGTGAAAATTCCTGCCGGCGTGGATACCGGTGACCGAATCCGTCTGGCGGGCGAGGGCGAAGCTGGCGAACATGGTGCGCCAGCTGGCGACCTGTACGTTCAGGTTCAGGTGAAGGCTCACCCGATCTTCGAACGTGAAGGCAACAACCTGTATTGCGAAGTGCCGATCAACTTTGCCATGGCAGCGTTAGGCGGTGAAATTGAAGTGCCGACGCTCGATGGACGCGTCAACCTGAAGGTGCCAGCGGAAACTCAGACCGGCAAGCTGTTCCGCATGCGCGGCAAAGGGGTTAAATCCGTACGTGGCGGCAGCCAGGGCGATCTGCTGTGCCGCGTAGTGGTGGAAACCCCGGTCAAACTCAACGATCGGCAGAAACAGCTGCTCAAAGAGCTGGAAGAGAGCCTGGGTGGCCCGTCAGGTGACAAGAACAGCCCGCGTTCGAAGAGCTTCTTCGATGGGGTGAAAAAGTTCTTTGACGATCTGACACGTTAAGCGTTGCCGTTATTCTTCTATGAAAAACCCCGGTTTAGCCGGGGTTTTTATTTGCCGCAAGATCTGCGATAACCCTATTAAAAAGTGTGACTTAAGGCCTTCATTGATCGGAAATTACGATCTTTACAGCATTAATAAACTTATTTTTTCGAATCATTATGCGGGCTATACTCAGTTTATCGTTTGGAAAGCGAAGCGGAAACGCGATGCTGATACCGGGAGTAAACCGAGTGACCAATATTATTCGTCAATTTTTACGTCAGGAAGCCGCTGGCGGCGTAATACTGATCGTGGCGGCCATTATTGCATTGATCATGGCCAACACGCCGGCCCAGGGGATTTATCAGGCCTTCCTGAATTTACCGGTGATGGTGAAGATTTCCTCGCTGGAAATTGCCAAGCCGCTGCTGCTGTGGATCAACGATGGCCTGATGGCGATCTTCTTCCTGGTGGTCGGGCTGGAAGTCAAACGCGAGCTGATGCAAGGCTCGCTGGCCGGGCGGGATAAAGCCGTTTTCCCGGCCATTGCCGCGTTGGGCGGCATGCTGGCGCCGGCGCTGATTTACCTGCTGTTCAACGGCGCCGATGAAGTGACGCGTCAGGGCTGGGCGATCCCGGCGGCGACGGACATTGCCTTTGCGCTTGGCGTGATGGCGCTGCTGGGCAACCGCGTGCCGACCAGTCTGAAAGTCTTTTTGCTGGCGCTTGCCATCATTGACGACCTGGGCGTCATTATCATTATTGCGCTGTTCTATACCCATGAGGTGTCGATGACGGCACTGGGAGTGGCAGCGGCGGCGGTAGCGCTGTTGGCGATCATGAACTGGCGCGGGGTGGGCAAAACCTCCATTTATATGATTGTCGGGCTGGTGCTATGGGTGGCGATCCTGAAGTCTGGAGTGCATGCAACCCTGGCCGGTGTTATTGTCGGCTTTATGATCCCGTTGAACGTCAAGAAGGGCCCGTCGCCTTCGGAGACCCTCGAGCATGAGCTGCATCCGTGGGTGGCGTTTCTGATCCTGCCATTGTTTGCCTTTGCCAATGCCGGCGTATCACTGCAAGGCGTCACGCTCGACGGGCTGACCTCGTTGCTGCCAGTAGGCATTGCCGCCGGGTTGTTTATCGGCAAGCCGTTGGGCATCTTCCTCTTCAGCTGGCTGGCGGTGAAGATGGGTATCGCGCGTCTGCCGGAGGGGATCGGATTTAAACAGGTATTTGCCGTTTCGGTGCTGTGCGGTATTGGTTTCACCATGTCGATCTTTATCGCTTCGCTGGCCTTCAGCGAAACCATGGTTACTCTGAGCACCTATTCACGTCTGGGTATCCTGTTGGGGTCGACGACGGCGGCGATAGTTGGCTATAGTCTGCTGCGCCTTTCGTTGCCAAAAGTAAGGTAGTTCGATTAGGTTATCCATTCATCTATTCGATGCACTACACTATCTGGTCGGAGCTGTAGGGGATTTTTCCTGTAGCTTCGGCCACGTTGTTTGGAGCAAGCGTTGTAATTCGTGGTCCGAATAACAAAAGGAGTTTGTCGCTTAACCCGGCAGACCGTTTGCCGCAGCGAAACGTAAGGAGAACACCGCGTGAGAATGTCGCATATCAACTTTAATCATCTCTATTACTTCTGGCAGGTTTGCAAAGAAGGATCGGTGGTTGGCGCTGCTGAAGCGCTGTTCCTGACACCGCAGACCATCACCGGCCAGATCAAGGCGCTGGAAGAGCGGCTGGATGGCAAGTTGTTCAAACGCCAGGGGCGGGGGCTGGTGCCTTCCGAACTAGGTCAGTTGGTATTCCGCTACGCGGACAAGATGTTTATGCTCAGCCAGGAAATGCTGGATATCGTCAACTACCGTAAAGAGTCCAATCTGCTGTTCGACGTTGGCGTGGCAGATGCCCTGTCCAAACGGCTGGTTAGCCAGGTGCTGGAAACCGCCGTGGTCGATCACGAACAGATTCACCTGCGCTGCTTTGAATCGACGCACGAGATGCTGCTGGAACAGCTAAGCCAGCACAAACTGGACATGATTATTTCAGACTGCCCGGTGGACTCCAGCCAGCAGGAAGGGCTGTTTTCGTTGAAGCTGGGCGAATGCGGCATCAGTTTCTTCTGTCGTCAGCCGGTACCGGATCTGCCGTTCCCCGCCTGTCTGGAGCAGCGTAAACTGTTGATTCCCGGTCGTCGTTCCATGCTCGGGCGCCAACTGCTCAACTGGTTCAATACTCAGGGCATTCAGGTGGAAATTCTTGGCGAGTTTGACGATGCGGCACTGATGAAGGCGTTCGGCATGTATCACAATGCCATCTTCGTGGCGCCAACGCTGTATGCGCAAGATACCTATAATGATGACGCGGTGGTGGAGATCGGCCGTATCGATAACGTGCAGGAAGAATATTACATCATCTTTGCCGAGCGAATGATCCAGCATCCGGCGGTGCAGCGGGTGTGTAACAAGGATTTTTCGGCGTTGTTCAACTTCTGACGCTGACGACAGGCGTAAAAAAACCGGCCAAGGCCGGTTTTTTTAACAAGCAGACAACGTAATGCTTATTGCATTGCGTTGATGCGCGCGGACAAGTTTGACTTATGACGCGCTGCTTTGTTTTTGTGGATCAGGCCTTTAGCTGCCTGGCGATCCACAAGTGGTTGCATTACGGTGAATGCGTTTTGTGCTGCTTCTTTATCGCCAGCTGCGATAGCTGCGTCTACCTTCTTGATGAAGGTACGCACCATTGAGCGACGGCTAGCGTTATGCTTGCGGCGTTTCTCAGACTGTACGGCGCGTTTCTTAGCTGATTTGATATTAGCCAAGGTCCAACTCCCAAATATATTCTATTGAGGACAATTCAAAGGCCGAGGAATATGCCCTTTTAGCCTTCGTTTGTCAATGGATTTGTGCAAATAAGCGCCGTTTGTACGGGCGGCACTTGCTACGTTGTGATGGCGCAGGATTTTACCAGCTTCGGCCATGGGAATACAGTGTTTCGCGAGAAAATTCGCCACTGTTTACTGCATGATGATGCCAAGCCATTGCCGCCGAGCGTAAAACCGGCATTCGCCGTCGGAGAAACTGTGGTTTAGGCGTTTCTCCGGCCGCGTATCTCCGGTATGGTGTGACTATTACATTCAAGGAAGCAATCGCGGGTTAACCTTAACCGCTGTACAAGGTATAATCCGCCGATTTCCACTGTTTTGAGCCAGCTATGGAGCTAATTCGCGGCATTCACAATATCCGGGCACGCCACCGTGGTTGCGTGCTCACCATCGGCAACTTTGACGGCGTTCATCGCGGTCACAAGGCGCTGCTGGAGCAGCTGGAGCAAGAGGGCAAACGCCTTGGGCTGCCGGTGATAGTCATGATTTTTGAGCCGCAACCGCTGGAACTGTTCGCAGCGGACAAGGCGCCGGCCCGGCTTACGCGCCTGCGTGACAAGGCCAAATATCTGGCGCAGGCCGGGGTAGATACCCTGCTGTGCGTCAAGTTCGATCCCCGTTTTGCCGCCAATACCGCGCAGGCGTTCATTGCCGAGCTGCTGGTGGAGAAACTGGGCGTCAGGTTCCTGATGGTGGGAGATGACTTCCGCTTCGGTGCCAATCGCATTGGCGATTTCCCGCTGTTGCAAAAAGCCGGCGAGGAATACGGCTTTGAGGTGGTTAGCACGCCCACCTTCCGTGAAGGCGACCGGCGCATCAGCAGCACGGCGATTCGCAATGCGCTGCGTGATGACGACCTGCCGCTGGCGGAAAAGCTGCTCGGGCATCCGTACAGCATCTCCGGGCGCGTGGTGCACGGCGACGAACTGGGGCGCACCATCGGTTTTCCCACCGCCAACCTGCCGCTCAAGCGTCTGGTTGCTCCGGTAAAAGGGGTTTACGCGGTAGAGGTGTACGGCCTGGGGCCGCAGCCGCTGCCGGGCGTGGCCAATATCGGCACCCGCCCGACCGTTGCCGGCGTGCGTCAGCAGCTGGAAGTGCATCTGCTGGATGTCACAATGGATCTTTATGGGCGCCACCTTGACGTGGTGCTCCGCGCAAAATTGCGCAACGAACAGCGTTTTGCTTCGCTCGATGCGCTGAAGCAGCAAATCGCCAATGATGTGGTGACGGCCCGGAGTTTCTTCGGGCTAAAGACACCGGTTTAATCTCACAAACCGAAACGAGATCGAGAATCTAATGAGTGACTACAAGAACACCCTGAACTTGCCGGAAACAGGGTTCCCGATGCGCGGCGATCTCGCCAAGCGCGAACCTGGCATGCTGCAACGTTGGTATGAACAGGATTTGTACGGGATTATTCGTGCTGCCAAAAAGGGCAAAAAATCCTTCATTCTGCATGACGGCCCTCCGTATGCGAACGGCAGCATTCACATTGGTCACTCGGTTAACAAAATTCTCAAAGACATTATTATCAAGTCGAAAGGGATGTCCGGCTTCGACTCGCCGTACGTGCCGGGCTGGGACTGCCATGGTCTGCCGATCGAACTGAAAGTGGAACAGCTGTACGGCAAGCCGGGCGAAAAGCTCTCGGCGGCGGAATTCCGCCAGAAATGCCGCGAGTATGCCGCCGAGCAGGTTGAAGGCCAGAAAAAAGACTTCATCCGTCTGGGCGTGCTGGGCGACTGGGATCGCCCGTACCTGACCATGGACTTCAAAACCGAAGCCAATATCATCCGCGCGCTGGGTAAAATCATCAGCAACGGCCATCTGCTGAAAGGCGCCAAGCCGGTGCACTGGTGTACTGATTGTGGCTCGTCGCTGGCTGAAGCGGAAGTGGAATATTACGACAAGACCTCGCCGTCGATCGACGTGGCGTTCCACGCGGTCGATCCGGCTGCGGTGGCTGCCAAATTCGGCGTCAGTAACGTCAACGGCCCGGTTTCGCTGGTTATCTGGACCACCACGCCGTGGACTCTGCCGGCTAACCGTGCCATCTCGTTGCACCCTGAGTTCGCCTATCAGCTGGTACAGATTGACGGCCAATGCCTGATCCTGGCGGCGGAGCTGGTGGAGAGCGTGATGAAACGCGCCGGCATCGCCGATTGGCAGGTACTGGGCAGCTGCAAGGGCGCCGATCTGGAGCTGCTGCGCTTCCAGCATCCGTTCATGGGCTTCGACGTGCCGGCGATCATGGGCGAGCACGTTACGCTGGACGCCGGTACCGGTGCGGTGCATACCGCCGGCGGCCACGGCCCGGACGACTTTGTGATCAGCCAGAAATACGGCCTGGAAATCGCCAATCCGGTAGGGCCGAACGGCTGTTACCTGACCGGCACTCATCCGCTGCTGGACGGTAAATTTGTCTTCAAGGCCAACGATCTGATCGTTGAGATGCTGCGTGACGCGGGCGCGTTGCTGCACGTTGAAAAACTGGTGCACAGCTACCCATGCTGCTGGCGTCACAAAACGCCGATCATCTTCCGTGCCACGCCACAATGGTTCATCAGCATGGATCAAAAAGGCCTGCGTCAGCAGTCGCTGGAAGAGATCAAGGGCGTGCAATGGATCCCTGACTGGGGCCAGGCGCGCATTGAAATGATGGTGGCGAACCGCCCGGACTGGTGTATCTCGCGTCAGCGTACCTGGGGCGTGCCGATGTCGCTGTTCGTGCATAAAGACACCGAACAGCTGCATCCGCGCAGCGTCGAGCTGATGGAAGAGGTTGCCAAACGCGTAGAGCAGGACGGCATCCAGGCATGGTGGGATCTGCAACCGGCCGATATCCTCGGTGCGGAAGCGGCCGACTACGTCAAGGTGCCGGATACGCTGGACGTCTGGTTCGACTCCGGTTCGACCCACGCGTCGGTGGTTGACGTGCGTCCCGAATTCCATGGCCATGGTGCGGACATGTATCTGGAAGGCTCCGACCAACATCGCGGCTGGTTTATGTCATCGTTGATGATCTCCACCGCCATGAAGGGCAAGGCGCCTTATAAAGAAGTGCTGACCCACGGCTTCACCGTCGACGGTCAGGGCCGCAAAATGTCCAAGTCGATCGGCAATACCATCAGTCCGCAGGACGTGATGAACAAGCTGGGCGGCGATATTCTGCGTCTGTGGGTCGCCTCGACCGATTATACCGGCGAGATCGCGGTGTCTGACGAAATCCTGAAACGTGCAGCGGATTCCTATCGCCGTATCCGCAACACCGCGCGCTTCCTGCTGGCCAACCTCAATGGTTTCGATCCGAGCCGCGACTGTGTGGCGCCGGACGAGATGGTGGTACTGGATCGCTGGGCAGTCGGTCGTGCACAGGCGGCACAGCTGGATATCGAGCAGGCATACGCCAATTACGATTTCCACGAAGTGGTACAGCGTCTGATGCAGTTCTGTTCGGTCGAGATGGGGTCGTTCTATCTGGATATTATCAAGGATCGCCAGTACACCGCGAAGAGCGACAGCGTCGCTCGCCGCAGTTGCCAGACCGCACTGTTCCATATTGCGGAGGCGCTGGTGCGCTGGATGGCGCCGATCATGTCCTTTACCGCAGACGAAATCTGGGGCTTCCTGCCGGGTAAACGTGCGCAATACGTCTTTACCGAAGAGTGGTATGACGGTCTGTTCGGCCTGGCCGAGGGCGAAAGCATGAACGACGCCTTTTGGGCCGAGCTGCTGAAGGTACGTGGCGAAGTGAACAAGGTGCTGGAACAGGCGCGGGCGGACAAACGCCTCGGCGGTTCATTGGAGGCAGCGGTGACGTTGTATGCCGATGACGCGCTGGCAGCCCGCTTGAACAGCCTGCAGGATGAGCTGCGCTTTGTGCTGCTGACTTCCGCTGCGCGCGTTGCGCCGCTGACGGACGCTCCGGCGGATGCCCAGCAGAGCGAATTGCTGAAAGGCCTGAAAATCGCCTTCGGTACCGCTGAAGGTGAGAAGTGCCCGCGCTGCTGGCATTTCACCACCGACATCGGCAAGGTGGCGGAGCACGCAGATCTCTGCGGCCGCTGTGTAACCAACGTTGCCGGCGACGGCGAAAAGCGTAACTTTGCCTAATGAACAAGCGCCTGATGAGAAAACCGATCTGTACGACCGGCCTGCGTTGGCTGTGGCTGGTGTTGGTAGTGCTGGTGCTGGATTTCGCCAGCAAGCAGTGGATCCTGAGCCATTTTGTGCTGGGCCAGTCCCAGCCCTTGATCCCTTCGTTTAACCTGTACTATGCACGCAACTACGGCGCGGCGTTCAGCTTCCTGGCTGACCATGGCGGTTGGCAGCGCTGGTTCTTTGCCGGCATTGCCATCGCCATTGTGGTGGTATTGCTGGTGATGATGTATCGCAGCCAGGCGACGCAGAAGCTGAACAATATCGCCTACGCTTTTATTATCGGTGGCGCGCTGGGTAATTTGTTCGATCGTCTGTGGCACGGCTTCGTGGTCGACTTTATCGATTTTTACGTCGGCAACTGGCATTACCCGACCTTTAACCTGGCAGACAGTTTCATCTGCGTAGGGGCAGCGATGATCGTACTGGAAGGTTTCTTGCCGGCCAGCAAGCGCGCAAGCGACAGCCAGAACAAGCAACAAGGTGAGTAACATGACGGCCCAAGTACAATCCGACAGCGCGGTGCTGGTGCACTTTACGCTGAAACTGGAAGACGGCTCCACTGCGGAATCCACGCGCGGTAACGGTAAGCCGGCGCTGTTTCGACTGGGCGACGGCAGTTTGTCGGCGCCGTTGGAGCAGCAACTGGTTGGCCTGCGTGCCGGCGACAAATGCGCGTTCACGCTACAACCGGAAGACGCGTTTGGCGACAATAACCCGGATCTGATTCAGTTCTTCTTGCGCCGTGACTTTGCGCAAACCGGCGTACCGGAGGTGGGCACCATTATGCTGTTCACCGCCATCGACGGCAGCGAAATGCCGGGCGTGGTGCGTGAAGTCGCAGAAGACTCGGTGACCGTTGATTTTAACCATCCGCTGGCGGGACACCCGGTGACCTTCGATATCGAGGTACTGGAAATCGATCCGCAGCAGGAGGAGACGCATGCAAATATTGCTGGCTAACCCCCGCGGCTTTTGTGCCGGGGTTGATCGTGCGATCAGCATCGTGGAACGCGCGCTGGAGCTTTACGGCGCGCCGATCTACGTGCGTCACGAAGTGGTGCACAACCGCTACGTGGTGGACAGCCTGCGCGCACGTGGGGCGGTGTTTATTGAAGAGATTGCCGAAGTGCCGGACGGCTCGATTCTGATCTTCTCGGCACACGGCGTTTCGCAGGCGGTGCGCGCCGAAGCCAAAGCGCGCGATCTGACTATGCTGTTCGACGCTACCTGTCCGCTGGTGACCAAAGTGCATATGGAGGTGGCGCGCGCCAGCCGCAAGGGCACCGAGGCGATCCTGATTGGTCACGCCGGTCATCCGGAAGTTGAAGGCACCATGGGCCAATACAGCAATCCGCAAGGAGGCATGTACCTGGTTGAGTCGCCGCAAGACGTCTGGAAACTGCAGGTGAAGAACGAAGACAACCTGTGCTTTATGACGCAGACCACGTTGTCGGTCGATGATACCTCGGACGTGATTGACGCCTTGCGTCAACGCTTCCCGAAAATCATCGGTCCGCGCAAGGACGATATCTGCTACGCGACCACCAACCGGCAGGAAGCGGTACGCAATCTGGCGGGCGACGCGGACGTGGTGCTGGTGGTTGGCTCAAAGAACTCCTCCAACTCCAACCGCCTGGCCGAGCTGGCGCAGCGGGTGGGTAAACCAGCATATCTGATTGATTCGGCGGCAGATATTCAGGAGCAATGGCTGAAAAACGCCAGCAACATCGGCGTTACCGCCGGCGCTTCTGCGCCGGACGTGCTGGTGCAGGATGTGATCGGTCGCCTGAAGGCGCTGGGCGGCAAGGAGGTGCATGAAATCACCGGCCGTGAAGAGAATATCGTGTTCGAGGTGCCGAAAGAGCTGCGGGTAGACATCAAGCAGGTCGATTGAGCCAATAACGATAAAATAACGGGGAGCTTCGGCTCCCCGTTTTGCGTTACAGCGTCGGTGCAATCAGCCGAGGTGCGATGCGCGCATCAAGGCTCTGGCTGTCTGCGCCGTGGCGCCAGGCGCTCGGCGTCAGGCCATGTACCTGCTTGAACGCCTTGGAGAAATGCAGTTGGTTGGCGTAACCCACCGACAGAGCCACCACCTTGATGGCCGCACTGCCGTGGCGCAGCAGGCCGGCGGCGATGTTCATACGATACTGCAACAGATATTCTTTTGGCCCGAGGCCAAACTCGGCCTTGAACAGTCGGCTCATATAACTGCGATTAATACTGCAATAATTGGCCAACTGGGCGATAGAGATATTCTCGTGGTAACGACTCTCGATATATTTTATCGCTTTTGCCAGGTGACGCTGCTTTTCCGGCGGTTTTTCTTTTGGTTGCGCATGCGCATTGGCAATCAGCGCGGAAAAAAACAGGTAACTCAAGCCGATAATCTTCAGCCAGGCTTCGTTTTGTTGATGCGCGACGATCTCTGTCAGATAACCTCGCTCAGCAGCGTCCGGCGTATAACGTTGCGGGCGATAAATCGGCATTTGGCGGCTGAGGCGACATTGTTGAAAGATATTGGCCGCCATCAGTCCGTCAACTTCGATCCACATGTAGTGCCAGGGGTGCTGTTGGTCGGCGCTGTAGGTGGTGACATCGTGCGGGTAAATCAGAAAGCCCTCGCCGGGATGCACGCTAAAAGCGCCATGGTCGGTATGCAGGGTGCCGGTGCCGGATATCACATAATGAAATAGGTAATGCTGGCGCACCGCTGGACCAAAACAGTGGCCTGGCGCGCAATCCTCGACGCCAAACTGGAACACGTTCAGTTCGATGTTCGAGGTGTTTGCCAGGACAAAACTCTTATGCATCAATTGCTCCCTTGCTATCGGCACGCTGTGACATTAACGGTAGCAGCTTGTTGTCATGACGTATGTTGTTGGTTAAGTACAGCAAGACTCAGCTCACACTTTTTTCCTGGCGTCATTTTTACCCATAATCAGGTCACTTTCCTCCATATACAACCCTTCGCTTGACCACTACTTTCAACACACACCAACGGTAATTCGCCTCGCAACAGTGGAGAAATGAGATGATTAAAGTGACGTTTATGGGCGCGGGTAGCACTATTTTCGCCAAGAATGTGTTGGGGGATATCATGTGCACCCCGGTGTTACAGGAAGTGGAAATCGCGCTGTACGATATCGATAGCGGCCGCTTGAATGAATCGCTGACCATGCTCAACAACATCAATCAAAACGTCAACGGCGGTAAAGCGATCATCACGCCTTACCTCGGCGTCGAGCAGCGCCGTGCGGCGCTGAAAAATGCCGATTACGTGGTAAACGCCATCCAGGTCGGCGGCTACGATCCCTGTACCATCACCGACTTTGAGGTGGCGAACCGATTTGGCCTGCGCCAGACCATCGCCGATACGCTGGGCATTGGCGGCATCTTCCGTGCCCTGCGCACCATCCCGGTGCTGTTCTCCTTTGCGCGCGATATGGAAGAGGTTTGCCCGGACGCCTGGTTGCTGAACTACACCAATCCGATGGCCTCGCTGACCGGCGCGATGCTGCGTTATACCGGCGTGAAAACCGTAGGGCTGTGTCACAGCGTCCAGGTATGCGCAGAGACGCTGTTGAAAAGTGTTGATATGCCGAGCGATGACGTGCAGTTCCATATCGCGGGCATCAACCACATGGCCTGGCTGTTGGATATCCGTCGCCACGGTCAGGATCTCTATCCGGAAATCAAGCGTCGCGCCGCCGCGCTGCACGGCAAGCACGATGATATGGTGCGGCATGAGATCATGAAAACCTTCGGTTATTACGTGACCGAGTCTTCCGAACATAACGCCGAATATATGCCTTACTGGATCAAGCGCAACTACCCGGAACTGATAGAGCGGTTCAATATTCCGCTGGATGAATATCCGCGTCGCTGCGTCGAGCAAATTGCCCAATGGGAGCAGCAAAAGCAGGCATTGACCCATGATAGCCACCTTAGCCACACGCGGACCCATGAATACGCCTCATACATCATCGAGGCGATGGAAACCGATCGGCCGTACAAGATCGGCGGCAACGTGCTCAATAGCGGGGTGATCACCAACCTGCCCAATGAGGCCTGCGTGGAGGTGCCTTGCCTGGTGGATGGGCAGGGTGTCACACCGTGTCACGTCGGTAACTTGCCGGAGCAACTGGCGGCGCTTAACCGCACCAACATCAATACGCAATTGCTGACCATCGAAGCGGCGGTTAGCCAGAAACGCGAGGCGATTTACCATGCCGCGTTGCTTGATCCACATACTTCGGCCGAATTATCCATCGATGACATTCGCAAGCTGTGCGATGCCTTGATCGAAGCTCACGGCGACTGGCTGCCGGCATACCACTAACCGTTCTCTCCTGCGCATCACTTCCTCCAATAACATCACAGGCGCGGATCCCGCGCCTGCAAAAAGGGATGGCGAGCTATGTTCTATCTAAAAAACAAGAATTTCTGGATATTCAGCGGTTTTTGCTTCTTCTACTTTTTCATTCTTGGTTCGATTCTGCCCTTCTTTCCCATCTGGTTGCATGACGTCAATCATCTTGACCAACAGCAAACCGGCCTGGTGTTTTCGATCACTGCGTTCTTTGCCCTGGTTTGCCAACCGGTATTTGGCGTGATCACCGATAAATTTGGACTGAAAAAACATCTGTTGTGGATGATTATCATATTGCTGATGTTTTTGGCACCGTTGTTTATCTATGTGATATCACCACTGCTGCAAACGCATTTTTGGCTTGGCGCATTGCTGTGCGGCCTCTATTTAGGACTGGTTGCCAGCGGCGGTTCGCCGGCGATCGAAGCCTATGTTGAAAAAGTCAGCCGCCGCAGCCATTTCGAATATGGCCGGGTGCGGCTGTTTGGCTGTATCGGCTGGGCGATTTGCGCTTCCATCGTCGGCTACATGTTTACCATCAATAACCAATTTTCGTTTTGGCTGGCGTCGGGCTGCACGCTGATCCTGGCGCTGCTGCTGTTTCTGTTCCGGCCAGAAAAAAGCCATACCGTGACGGTGGCAGACCAGTTGGCGTTGAACAAGAACCCGGTCAGCCTGCGATCCGCTTTGCAGTTGCTGAAGATGCGCAAGTTTTGGTATCTGGTGCTGTATATCGTTGGCGTGGCCTGCGTCTATGACGTATTCGATCAGCAGTTCGCCAACTTCTTCACCTCGTTCTTCGCGGATCGTCATGCCGGCACCCAGGCGTTTGGCTATGTCACCACCCTCGGGGAGTTTCTCAACGCCTTCATCATGTTTTTCGCACCGCTGATTATCAACCGCATTGGCGGCAAGAATGCCTTGTTGATCGCTGGAGTCATCATGTCGCTACGGATCATCGGATCGTCCTTTGCGGATTCGGTGCCGGCAGTGATCGTGCTGAAAACCTTGCATATGTTTGAAGTGCCGTTTTTGCTGGTCGGTATTTTCAAGTACATCACCACGCAATTCGACGTCAAGCTGTCGGCCTCGATCTACCTGTTCGGTTTCTGTTTTTTCAAGCAGCTTTCGGCGATCGTCATGTCATACGCGGCCGGTATGATGTATGCGGCGTATGGCTTTAAGACGGCCTATCTGATCCTGGGCTGCATTGCGCTGTTGTTCACCTGTATTTCGGCTTTTACGCTCAGTGGCAAAGCGCCGGCAGCCTTTGCCGACAAAAGCCGTCTGGCCACGCCGGCCCCCTGAGGATCGGTGCGTGATGCCCTGCGACAAAATTGCATGATTATGTACAATCAGCGGTTGACGCCGTGCGAGCTGAGTTATCAGCCATTGATAGCGTTACTGATAAAAAACCGGGGATAACATAATTTTCTAATCATGATTTAAATCCTCTGGCAGTGGTAAGGTGGGGCGGTTACCCTGAATCGATAGCCTATGGAATAGGCATCAAATCAAAAAGAGAGATAAAGCATGACTGATTCACAGATTCGCATTGCGATTGCGGGTTCCGGTGGCCGGATGGGACGTCAATTGATCCAGGCCGTACAGCAGGCACAGGGTGTGGTGCTGGGGGCGGCATTGGAGCGTCCAGGCTCCAGCCTGCTGGGCACCGATGCTGGCGAACTGGCCGGTATCGGCGCGCTGGGCGTGACCGTGAGCGAGAGTTTGCAAAAGGTGGCGGATGACTTCGACATTCTGATCGATTTCACCCGCCCGGAAGGCACGCTGGCGCATCTGGCGTTTTGCGTCGAGCATCGCAAGGCGATGGTGATTGGCACCACCGGTTTTGACGATGCTGGCAAAGCGGCTATTCGCGATGCCGCGCAGCAGATTGGCATCGTGTTTGCCGCCAACTTCAGCGTCGGCGTCAATGTGGTGCTGAAACTGCTCGAGAAGGCCGCCAAAGTAATGGGCGACTATACCGACATCGAAATTGTTGAAGCACATCACCGCCATAAGGTGGATGCACCCTCGGGCACCGCCCTGGCGATGGGCGAAGCCATCGCCGATGCGCTGGGCCGCGATCTGAAAGACTGTGCGGTGTACGCCCGTGAAGGGCATACCGGCGAACGCGATCCGCACAGCATCGGTTTTGCCACTATTCGCGCCGGGGATATCGTCGGTGAGCACACTGCCATGTTTTGCCGACATCGGGGAACGGGTAGAAATTACCCATAAGGCTTCCAGTCGCATGACATTTGCCAATGGTGCGGTTCGTGCGGCAAGTTGGCTGTCAGATCGGCAAAATGGTCTATTTGATATGCGTGACGTGCTGGGTTTGCACCAGTTATAATTTATCGAACATCATCGTGATGTGTGTGAGTTAATCATAACGATATGATAATAGGACAATATTTTTATTGTCCTTTTTTTTAACATGAAAAATAGCGATTTCGACGCGATAGGTTGATTTTTTTTGTGTTTTTAATGGTTAACTCGGATTTTTATTGGCTTGTTAACCTTTTTGACGCCCGGTTATCGTCCGTCAGGTGGCGATGCGCCGGATTTTCTGTCATTGTGGCTCGCAACCGTTTACCCATTGCGGGTTTCCATGTGTTTTTATGGCTGAGATAGCAAGAAATGCGTGAAATATGCAAAAATAACTAGAAAAATGCCACTTGGAGTAGACAAACCGAGCACCCATCATTAAAATGCGCCCAATTTGCCAAAAATTAGCCTTGAGGCCGGTTTTTGCATTGATTTAGATCGCGATATCTGAATTAATATGCAAAATATTGTGATTGATTATTCCTCGGAGGGTGTTTTGATTAAGTCAGCGCTATTGGTTCTGGAAGACGGAACCCAATTCCACGGTCGGGCCATCGGGGCAGAAGGTACGGCAGTGGGGGAAGTGGTCTTCAATACGTCGATGACCGGCTATCAAGAAATCCTCACCGATCCTTCCTACTCCCGCCAGATCGTTACTCTTACTTATCCCCATATCGGCAATGTCGGCACCAATGCTTCCGACGCAGAATCCTCCGCTGTTCACGCTCAAGGCCTTGTTATTCGCGACCTCCCGTTGATTGCCAGCAACTACCGCTGTGAAGAAGGGCTGTCGGAATACCTGAAGCGCAACAACATTGTGGCGATTGCCGATATCGATACCCGCAAGTTGACGCGTCTGCTGCGTGAAAAGGGGGCGCAAAACGGCTGCATCATTGCCGGCGACGCGCCGGACGCAGCGCTGGCGCTGGAAAAGGCCAAGGCCTTCCCAGGGCTGAAAGGAATGGATCTGGCAAAAGAAGTGACCACCCAGGAAGCTTACGCCTGGCAACAGGGCAGTTGGACGCTTGAGGGCGAGCTGCCGGAAGCCAAAGACGCGGCCGCGCTGCCGTTCCACGTGGTGGCCTATGACTACGGCGTCAAGCGCAATATCCTGCGCATGCTGGTGGATCGCGGCTGCCGCCTGACGGTAGTGCCAGCGCAGACCCCGGCGGCAGAGGTGCTGAAAATGGCGCCAGACGGCATTTTCCTCTCTAACGGTCCGGGCGATCCGGAACCATGTGATTACGCCATCGACGCCATCAAGCAATTCCTCGACACCGACATCCCGGTGTTCGGCATCTGCCTTGGCCACCAGTTGCTGGCGCTGGCCAGCGGTGCGCAAACGGTGAAGATGAAACTCGGCCACCACGGCGGCAACCATCCGGTGAAAGATCTGGATAACCATACGGTGATGATCACCGCGCAGAACCACGGCTTTGCGGTTGACGAGAACAACCTGCCAGCCAATCTGCGCGTGACGCACAAATCGCTGTTCGACCACACCGTGCAGGGCATTCATCGTACCGACAAAGCGGCGTTCAGCTTCCAGGGGCACCCGGAAGCCAGCCCGGGCCCGCACGATGCCGCCCCGCTGTTCGATCACTTCATCGAACTGATTGAGACTTACCGTTCCAACGCCAAATAATCAGGAGCCTTGATAAAATGCCAAAACGTACTGATATAAAAAGCATCCTGATCCTCGGCGCTGGCCCGATCGTTATCGGCCAGGCGTGCGAATTCGACTATTCGGGCGCTCAGGCCTGCAAGGCGCTGCGTGAAGAGGGTTACCGCGTTATTCTGGTTAACTCCAACCCGGCCACCATCATGACCGACCCGGAAATGGCCGATGCGACCTACATTGAGCCGATCCACTGGGAGGTGGTACGTAAAATCATCGAAAAAGAGCGTCCGGACGCAGTACTGCCGACCATGGGCGGCCAGACGGCGCTGAACTGCGCGCTGGAACTGGAGCGTCAGGGCGTGCTGGCGGAATTTGGCGTGACCATGATTGGCGCCACCGCCGATGCTATCGACAAGGCCGAAGACCGTCGCCGCTTTGACGTGGCAATGAAGAAAATCGGCCTGGACACCGCGCGTTCCGGTATTGCCCATACCATGGAAGAAGCGCTGGCAGTGGCCGCCGACGTCGGCTTCCCGTGCATTATTCGTCCGTCCTTCACCATGGGCGGCACCGGCGGCGGCATTGCCTACAACCGCGAGGAATTCGAGGAAATCTGCGAACGCGGCCTGGATCTGTCGCCGACCAAAGAGTTGCTGATCGATGAGTCGCTGATCGGTTGGAAAGAGTATGAAATGGAAGTGGTGCGCGACAAGAATGACAACTGCATCATCGTCTGTTCTATCGAAAACTTCGACGCCATGGGCATCCACACCGGCGACTCGATCACCGTCGCGCCGGCGCAAACCCTGACCGACAAAGAATACCAGATCATGCGTAACGCCTCGATGGCGGTACTGCGTGAAATCGGCGTGGAAACCGGCGGTTCCAACGTGCAGTTCTCGGTGAACCCGAAGACCGGACGCCTGATCGTGATCGAAATGAACCCGCGTGTGTCACGCTCCTCGGCGCTGGCGTCGAAGGCGACCGGTTTCCCGATTGCCAAAATCGCCGCCAAGCTGGCGGTGGGTTACACCCTCGACGAGCTGATGAACGACATCACCGGTGGTCGCACTCCGGCCTCCTTTGAGCCGTCGATCGACTACGTGGTCACCAAAATCCCACGTTTCAACTTCGAAAAATTCGCCGGCGCCAACGACCGCTTGACCACCCAGATGAAGTCGGTCGGCGAAGTCATGGCGATTGGCCGTACCCAGCAGGAATCATTGCAGAAGGCGCTGCGCGGGCTGGAAGTGGGTGCTACCGGTTTCGATCCGAAAGTCAGCCTGGACGATCCGGAAGCGCTGACCAAAATACGCCGCGAACTGAAAGACGCCGGCGCCGAGCGCATCTGGTACATCGCCGATGCCTTCCGCGCAGGCCTGTCTGTCGATGGCGTGTTCAACCTGACCAACATCGACCGTTGGTTCCTGGTGCAGATTGAAGAGCTGGTACGTCTGGAAGAGCAGGTGGCAGCGTCCGGCATCAACGGCTGACGCCGGAGTTCCTGCGCACCCTGAAGCGTAAGGGCTTCGCCGATGCGCGCCTGGCCAAACTGGCCGGCGTAGCGGAGAGCGCCGTGCGCAAACTGCGTCATGGTTACGGTCTGCACCCGGTTTACAAGCGCGTGGATACCTGTGCGGCGGAGTTTTCTACCGACACAGCTTACATGTATTCCACCTATGAAGAAGAGTGCGAATCCAACCCGACCCATGACCGACCGAAGGTGATGGTGCTGGGCGGTGGCCCGAACCGCATCGGTCAGGGCATCGAATTCGATTACTGCTGCGTGCACGCCTCGCTGGCGCTGCGCGAAGACGGTTACGAAACCATTATGGTCAACTGTAACCCGGAAACCGTTTCCACCGATTACGACACGTCCGACCGCCTGTACTTCGAGCCGGTCACGCTGGAAGACGTGCTGGAAATCGTGCGCATCGAGCAGCCGAAGGGCGTTATCGTGCAATACGGCGGCCAGACTCCGCTGAAGCTGGCGCGTGAGCTGGAAGCGGCCGGCGTACCGATTATCGGTACCAGTCCGGACGCGATTGACCGCGCCGAAGACCGCGAGCGTTTCCAGCAGGCGGTAAACCGTCTCGGTCTGAAACAGCCGGCCAACGCCACCGTTACCGCTATCGACCAGGCGGTAGAAAAGGCGGCCGGCATCGGCTATCCGCTGGTGGTGCGCCCTTCCTATGTTCTGGGCGGCCGCGCGATGGAAATCGTCTACGACGAGGTCGATCTGCGTCGCTACTTCCAGAATGCGGTCAGCGTCTCCAACGACGCGCCGGTATTGCTGGACCGTTTCCTGGACGACGCGGTGGAAGTGGACGTCGACGCCATCTGCGACGGCGAACGCGTGCTGATTGGCGGTATTATGGAGCACATCGAGCAGGCGGGCGTTCACTCCGGCGACTCGGCCTGTTCACTGCCGGCCTATACGCTGAGCAAGGAAATCCAGGACGTGATGCGCCAACAGGTGGAAAAACTGGCGTTTGAACTGCAGGTGCGTGGTTTGATGAACGTGCAGTTTGCGGTCAAGGATAATGAAGTCTACCTGATTGAAGTCAACCCGCGAGCGGCGCGTACCGTGCCATTCGTCTCGAAAGCCACCGGCGTGCCGTTGGCGAAAGTGGCGGCGCGCGTGATGGCTGGCAAAACCCTGGCCGAACAGGGCGTGACGGAAGAAGTGATCCCGCCGTACTACTCGGTGAAGGAAGTGGTGCTGCCGTTCAACAAATTCCCAGGCGTTGACCCGATTCTCGGGCCGGAAATGCGCTCCACCGGCGAAGTCATGGGCGTTGGCCGCACCTTTGCAGAAGCGTTTTCCAAAGCGATGCTTGGCAGCAACTCCGGCATGAAAAAACAGGGCCGTGCGCTGCTGTCAGTGCGCGAAGGCGACAAGGCGCGAGTGGTCGATCTGGCCGCCAGCCTGCTGAAGCAGGGCTTTGAGCTGGATGCGACCCACGGCACCGCGGTGGTGTTGGGTGAGGCGGGGATTAACCCGCGCCTGGTCAACAAGGTGCATGAGGGCCGTCCGCACATTCAGGATCGCATCAAGAATGGCGAGTACACCTATATCGTCAACACCACCGCAGGCCGCCAGGCGATTGAGGATTCCAAACTGATCCGCCGCAGCGCCCTGCAATATAAAGTGCATTACGACACCACGCTGAACGGCGGTTTTGCCACCGCCATGGCGCTGAAGGCCGATCCAACCGAGCAGGTGACCTCGGTGCAGGAAATGCACGCCCGTATCAAGTAAATACCGCACTAGCGTTCGCCGGGGGATTGCCTGGCGAACGCTGGCGGAGAGTGCCGCTCGGTCATCTCCGCCTTTTTTTCCGCCTTTTCGTCATCTGCCGTTACCTTCTCCCGCCTTGACCCACGCTCAATTAAGAAATTTCTTGGAACTTTTTGAAACAGCGGTTTACCCCATTAAAGCTAATGCGTATAGTTCTCATTTGTTTTTGCATGTCTGCGCCGTCAAATAAACGTATTCGTGGCCTGCCTGGGGTGCGAGCACCTTGGCACAATAAAAACTATATTGAGGAATCATCATGTCCTTCGTTGCTTCTCGTCTCAGGGGAAACCATGCCTGCGGCTTCCGGCCGTCTGCCGTCGGCGGTTTTACACGTTCCAGTCTGGCGTTACTGGTGGCAGCGTGTTGTTCCACGCCGGTAGTCATGGCAGCGGAAAGTGAAGACACCATTACCGTCGACGCTACAGCCAACGGCAGTATGCTGCCGGAGCAGGACTATGCGGTGCCGGTAACTCGCGCCGGTACCAAAATGGCGCTGACGCCACGCGATATTCCACAATCAGTCAGCGTGATCACTCAGCAGCGCATGCAGGATCAGGATCTGCAAACCATCGGCGACGTGCTGAGCAACACCACCGGCATCAGCGCCAACAATATCGATTCCGATCGCTCGACCTATTTTTCGCGCGGCTTCTTTATCAACAATTATCTGTACGACGATATTCCGACCACCGTCGATGAAGTGTGGAACTTTGGCGACGCCGCCGGTGATACGGCAATTTATCAGCGCATCGAGGTGGTGCGTGGCGCCAACGGCCTGATGACCGGCTCGGGCAACCCGTCTGCGGCGATTAATATGGTGCGCAAACATGCCGACAGCCGTGAGCTGACCGGCAATCTGTCCGCCAGCTACGGTCGCTGGAACAAGCAGCGTTACGTCGGTGACGTCAGCACGCCGCTCAACGCCGACGGTAGCGTGCGTGGGCGGGCGGTGGCTGGTTATCAGGATGGCGATGGTTGGCTGGACCGTTACGGCAACCGCAAAAAATTTCTGTATACCGTACTGGATGCCGATCTGACCGACTCGACCAAATTATCGCTGGGATGGGAATACCAGCAGAGCCACACCAGCAACCCGACCTGGGGCGGTTTACCGACCTGGTACAGCGACGGCAGCCGGACTCACTACGATCGCAGTTTCAACCCGGCGCCGGACTGGGCGTATTCGGACAAGGAGTCGAACAAGATTTTTGCCGATCTGACGCAGCGTTTTGACAACGGCTGGCAGGCGCGCGTGAATGCAACCCACGCCAAAACCACCTTTGATTCCAAACTGATGTATGCCTCGGGTTACCCGGATAAAATCACCGGCGACGGGGTGATGGCCTACGGTGGCTGGAACAAGGGCACGCGCAAACTCGACTCGCTGGACGCTTATGCCAGCGGACCGTTTGAGCTGTTCGGCCGCCAGCATGAATTGGTGGCCGGCGGCAGCTACAGCAAGCAGAACAACTATTACTTCAACTCACAGTCGATGCTGTCCACGGCCGACGTCGGCAACTATAACAACTGGGACGGCAACGTCACGCAGGGCAGTTGGTCACCGTGGGTGGTGTACGCCGATGATACGCTGCGACAAAAGTCATTCTACGGTGCGGTGCGTTTCTCGCTGGCCGATCCGCTGTCGCTGATTGTTGGCGCGCGTTATACCGACTGGCGCGCCAACGGTACCACCGCCACCAGCAGCAAAGACGCGGTGACGCCCTATGCCGGGCTGATCTACGACATTAACGACACCTATTCGGCCTATATCAGCTACACCGAAATCTTCCAGCCGCAAACGGTTCGCGATGCCAACCGCAACTATCTTGACCCGACCACCGGCAAGAACTACGAAGCGGGGATTAAGGGCGATTGGCATAACAGTCGCCTGACGGCCTCACTGTCGGTGTTCCGTACCGAGCAGGACAACCTGGGTGTCAGCACCGGTGCCTATATTCCCGGCACTGCCGAAATGGCGTATGAATCGATCAGCGGTACGGTGAGCCGCGGGGTTGAGTTTGAAGTCAATGGCGCGTTGACCGACAACTGGCAGATGACCTTCGGCGCGTCGCGTTTTGTCGCCGAAGACAAGGATGGCGAGGCGGTGAACCCGTTTATGCCGCGCACCACGCTGAAGCTGTTTTCCAGCTACCGAGTGCCGGCACTACAGGCGCTGACCATCGGCGGCGGTGTCAACTGGCAAAACCATACCTGGCGTGACGACGCCGGCCCGGCGGGGGCATCGCGTCCTGAACAGGGCAGCTATGCGTTAGTTAACCTGTTGGCGCGTTATCAGGTTAACCAGCAGTTTTCGCTACAGGCCAACGTGAATAACCTGCTCGATAAAGAGTATTACGACTACCTCGGCAGTTATGCGGTCTACGGTGCGCCACGCAGCGTTTCTGTCACTGCCAATTATCAGTTCTGATGCCAGACGGGAGCCTGCTTTGCAGGCTCCTGCAACCGCTCCGACGGTTTTTTCATCTGCTGGTTAAATTCATTCAGCAAATTTGTTGGCTCGCGTTAAAAATTTCCGCTATCAATCAAACAACAACCTGTCAGGCTGTGTGATTGGTATATATGCTTGATGTATTGGCAAGGAACGACGAGAACAGCATGATTCTAATCATTTACGCACACCCGTATCCCCGGCATTCCCATGCCAATCAGCGCTTATTGCAGGCGGTAAAGGACATTCCCGACGTGGAAGTCCGTTCGCTGTATGAGCTTTATCCTGATTTTAATATTGATATCAACGCCGAACAGCAGGCGCTGCAGCGTGCCGATCTGGTGGTGTTACAGCATCCGATCCAGTGGTACAGCCTGCCGCCGTTACTGAAACTGTGGATCGACAAAGTGCTGGAACACGGCTGGGCCTATGGTCATGAAGGCAATGCGCTGGTGGGTAAAGACTGTCTGTGGGCGGTGACCAGCGGCGGCGATGAACACCACTTCGAACTGGGTGACTACCCCAACTTTGCGGTGCTGGGGCAACCGTTGCAGGCAACGGCGATATATTGCGGCATGCACTGGCAGCCGTACTTTGCCGTACATAACACTTTCACCTGCAACGAGCCGGCGTTGATATCCGCCGGTGAGGCTTACCGCCAGCGTTTGATGCAATATCTGCTGGATCGTCAACAACCGCTGGCACTGGGAGCCGAAAATGGATAATCACGGCATGATGCTTGAAGGGCTGATCTATCTGGGATCGGCAGGTCTGTTGGTGCCGATCGCGGTGCGACTGGGATTGGGATCGGTACTGGGGTACCTGATTGCCGGCTGTATCATCGGCCCATGGGGGCTGAAGCTGGTATCAGATGCCGAATCGATCCTGACCTTTGCGGAAATCGGCGTGGTGCTGATGCTGTTCATTATCGGATTGGAGCTGGATCCGAAACGGTTATGGACGCTGCGCGCGTCGGTGTTTGGCGGTGGCGGATTACAGATGGCCGGCTGCGGGCTGGTGCTCAGTGCATTCTGTTATTTCTTGGGACTGGACTGGAAAGTGGCGCTGCTGATTGGCCTGGCGCTGGCGCTGTCTTCTACCGCCATTGCCATGCAGGCGATGAGCGAACGTAACCTGACGCCGTCGCCGATTGGCCGCGGTGCTTTTGCGGTGCTGTTGTTCCAGGACATCGCGGCAATTCCGCTGGTGGCGATGATCCCGCTGTTGGCCAATAGCGGCGCGGCTACCACGCTGGAAGCCTTTGCGCTGTCAGCGGCAAAGGTGGTCGGAGCGCTGGCGCTGGTAGTGTTGCTGGGCCGTTATGTGACGCGGCCGCTGCTGCATTTTGTCGCACGTTCCGGCATGCGTGAAGTGTTCAGCGCCGTGGCGTTGTTCCTGGTTTTCGGCTTCGGCATTTTGCTGGAAATGGCCGGTTTATCGATGGCGATGGGGGCGTTCCTTGCCGGGGTACTGCTGGCAAGCTCGGAATACCGCCATGCGCTAGAAAGCGACATTCAGCCGTTCAAAGGCCTGCTGCTTGGCCTGTTCTTTATCGGCGTGGGCATGTCGATCGACTTTGGCACGCTGTTCAGTCATCCGCTGTTGATCGCCACGCTGCTGTTGGGTTTTATGTTGCTGAAGGCCGCCATGCTGTGGCTGATTGCGCCGCTGCTGGGCGTGCCGAAGCGTCAGCGCGGGCTGTTCGCCATTCTGCTTGGCCAGGGCAGTGAATTTGCCTTTGTGATTTTCGGCGCAGCGCAAATGGCCGGCGTGCTGCCGGTGGAGTGGGCGAAAGCGCTGACGCTGGCGGTGGCACTGTCAATGGCGGCAACGCCACTGCTGCTGGTTATCGCCGCCCGACGGGAGAACAATGCGCCGAAGGACGATCGTCCGGCGGATGTGATCGATGAAGAGAACGCCAGCGTCATCATCGCCGGTTTTGGCCGGTTTGGCCAGATCGCCGGTCGCTTGCTGTTGGCCAACGGGGTACACACCGTGGTACTGGATCACGATCCGGATCATATCGAAACGCTGCGCAAGTTCGGCACCAAAGTGTTTTATGGCGATGCCACGCGCGCCGATCTGCTGGAGGCCGCTGGCGCAGAGCACGCCAAAGTGCTGATTAACGCCATCGATGACGTGGAGGCCAACCTGCAACTGACCGAGCTGGCCAAACGCCATTTCCCGCACTTGAAGGTGGTGGCGCGCGCGCGCGACGTCGACCACTGGTATCAGCTGCGACAGTTGGGCGTGGAAAACCCGGAACGCGAGACGTTCGAAAGCTCGCTGCGCATTGGCCGCGAAACCCTGGAATTGCTGGGGCTGGATGCCTACGAGGCGCGTGAGAAAGCGGACACTTTCCGCCGTTACAATCTGCAAATGCTGGAAGCGATGATGGAGAATTACGAAGATACCGAATTCCGCATCGCCACCTTGCAGCGGGCGAAGGAGATGCTCAGTACCGCCATCGAACAGGATCGGTCGCGTCTGGTACGGGTTCAGCAAACCGGCTGGCGCGGCAGCATCGACGGCAAGGCGCCGGAAGACGAGGTGGTGGAAGCCAAAGGGTAAGTCAGATGCGCTCTCCGCTGGAGAGCGCGTTTTTAGCGGCTTAGCTCAGTGCGACCTTAATCCCAAGCGCAATCAACATGCCGCCCAGCAGTTTATCGACCACCTTCTGCACTTTTTCCAACCCGCGGCGTACCGGCCCGCTTTGAATCAGATATACCAGCAGCGGCCACCACAGCGCCGACAGGCCAAGGATTATCCCCGCATACCACAATTTTTCACCGATGCCGGAGTCGATCTGCAACACCTGGGTGAACACCGCCAGGAAGAACAGCGTAGCCTTTGGGTTCAGCAGATTGCACAGATAACCCTGCATAAAGGCATTTTTCAGGCTGACCTGCTGCTGTGGCAGATTACTGACGTTCATTTTACCGCCGCCGCGTGACAGCAACGCCTGGATGCCAACCCAGATAAGGTAGGCCGCACCGGCATATTTCAGCAGGTTAAACAGCCACGGCGTGGTGGTAATCACCACCGCCAGCCCGGCGACGCAGTACGACATATGGGTCGCGACGCCGAAAATCACGCCGCAGGCGGTCATCATCGCCGCCAGCCGTGGATAACGTGCGGCGTTCTTGATCACCAGGAAAAAATCCGGCCCCGGCGACAACATGCCCAGCGTGGCGATCCCGGCGACGAACAGTGTGGTTTCAAGCATGGTCACAGTCTCGGTAAAAAATGTCATTGCATTGATAATAACGCTGAGCACCCTGACGCGCATCAACCCATTGTGGGCAGAATAAGCAATATGATGAACATTCATTCAGCGTGAATCACGGGGCAGTATGAAGCAGCAAGCCATCATCAGCATGCCGGAGCCTAACCGGCAACAACGAGACATCACCCGACTGTGCATCCAATGCGCACTGATGCTGTTGCAGCACGGTGCCGAAAGCATGGTGGTTGAACAACTCTCCACCCGCCTCGGGCTGGCGTTGGGCATGGACAGCGTAGAAAGCTCGATTTCCGCCAACGCGGTGGTGCTGACGACCATCAGCAACGGAGCCTGTCTGACCACGACGCGCAAGAACATCGATCGCGGTATCAACATGCAGATGGTCACCGAGGTGCAGCACGTGGTGATTCTGGCGGAACATCGGCTGGCGGACGTCGGCGAGGTGGCAAAGCGCCTCGACAAGATCCGCCCGCTGCGTTACCCACGCGGTCTGGTGGTATTGATGGTGGCACTCTCCTGCGGTTGCTTCAGCATGCTTAACGGCGGCGGTAGCGATGCGTTCGCCGTGACCTTTATCGCCAGTGGTCTGGCGATGTGGGTACGGCAGATGTTGACCGCTCGGCAGATGAACCCGCTGATCAACTTCTGCCTGACGGCGTTTGTCGCCACGTCGGCATCCGGCTTGCTGCTGCGTCTGCCGTGGTTTAATCAGACGGCCAGCGTGGCGATGGCCGCCAGCGTATTGCTGCTGGTGCCGGGCTTTCCGCTGATCAATGCGGTGGCGGATATGTTCAAGGGGCATGTCAATACCGGCCTGGCGCGCTGGGCAATGGCCAGCCTGTTAACCCTCGCCACCTGCATTGGCGTAATAATGGCGATGTCGCTGTGGGGTTTGCGGGGGTGGTCATGATGCTGTTATGGGCGCTGGGGCGCGATATGCTGCTGGCGGCGGTGCCGGCGCTGGGGTTTGCCATGGTGTTCAACGTGCCGCTGCGCGCGCTGCGCTATTGCGCCTTGCTTGGTGCGTTGGGGCACGGCTCGCGCATGCTGCTGATGGCGGGGGGCATCAATATCGAATGGGCGTCGTTTCTGGCGGCGGTGCTGATTGGCATTATCGGTATATATTGGTCGCGCTGGTTGCTGGCGCATCCGAAAGTATTCACCGTGGCGGCGGTTATCCCGATGTTCCCTGGCATCCCAGCCTATACCGCTATGATTACGCTGGTGGAGATCTCACACCTTGGCTATAGCGAGGCGCTGATGGCGGTGATGGTGACGCATTTTCTCAAAGCCTGTTTTATCGTCGGCGCGTTGTCGATCGGCCTGTCGTTACCGGGATTATGGTTGTATCGCAAACGCCCGGGGGTATAGCTTAGTGCCGGTAATTATTAGCTATTCTGATAAGAGCTATCTTATATATTCACATTGCTTGTTTGCCCTATCGACGGCCGATGGGGCTTTACGTATAGTGTGAGCAATTTTGCTGCCTATACAGGGTTTAACAATGATTATCAGCCTGATCGCTGCCTTGGCGGCGGATCGCGTAATTGGTATGGAAAACGCCATGCCATGGCATCTGCCAGCCGATTTGGCGTGGTTTAAACGTAACACGTTAAATAAGCCGGTCATTATGGGCCGCAAGACGTTTGAGTCGATTGGCCGCCCATTGCCGGGGCGCCATAATATCGTGTTGAGCAGCCGAGCGGGCGTTGAAACCGGCGTGACCTGGGCAACCTCGCTGGATGAAGCACTGGCTGCCGCGGGCGACGTGGAAGAAGTGATGGTGATGGGCGGCGGGCGTATCTATAGCCAGTTCCTGGCGCGTGCCAACCGCATGTATCTGACACACATCGACGCCGAAGTCGGTGGCGATACGCATTTCCCGGATTACGAACCAGACGAATGGGAAACCTCGTTTAGCGAATTCCATGACGCAGACGAGCAGAACTCGCACAGCTATTGTTTTGAAATTCTCGAACGTCGTTAATCGACGAGTCACGCAGCGTAAGCCGTAAAACACCCGCAGGGAACAAAGTGATTGTGTCCCTGCGGAGGCCTTCCTCAGCCCCACAGGTTGAACGCTATACGCTACCGAGCGACTTAGCGCGCGGCACATCAACGCGCCAGACGGTTGACTGAGCATTATCAGGCGCGCCAGGGAATTTTGAGCGCTTTGTTTTAGCGAGCTATTTTGCTTTTGCCGGCAAATTGTGTCCCTGCCTGACCTCTGTAACATTTTCGTCACACTTCCTGATTAGTATGAAGCCCAACCTTGAGCGCCTCGGCAACTCTGGTGACCTTTGATCGTGGCGCCGTCTACCAGGAAGCTAAAATCATGACCAATAAAATTGAGCAATTAAATGCCGATCGCCTGATCGATCCCACCCGTCGTAAATTGCTGCTGGGCAGCGCCGGCGCCGTTGGCCTGGCCGGTTTCCTCGGCGGCGGTATTTTGAGCGTATCGGCCGAAGCGTTGGCCGAGGATCTGCCGGCCAACAAGCTGCTGGGCTTTAAAGGGATTGCTGCTTCTAGCGCCGATGAGGTGGCGATCGCACCGGGATACCAGGCTGAAGTGCTGATCTCCTGGGGGGAGCCGTTGGTTGACGGCGCAGCGGCGTTTGATGCCAATGGCGGTAATAGCGCGGCCGATCAGGAAAAACAATTCGGCGATAACAACGATGGCATGAGCTTCTTCCCGATCGACGATCGTCACGGGGTGATGGCGATCAATAACGAATACGTTAACGAGCAGTACCTGTTCGCCCATGGCGGCAGCAAGGCCACCAGTCTGGAAGAGGTGCGCAAGTCTCAGGCCGGGCACGGCGTCTCGATTGTGGCGGTGAAACGCATTGGCGACACGCAGCGCTGGGAAGTCGAGCGCCCTTCGCGCTACAACCGCCGCATTACCGCCAATAGCGAAATGCAATTCAGTGGCCCGGCAGCCGGCCACCCGTTGCTGCAAACCGCAGCCGACCCGTCCGGCCGTAAGGTGCTGGGCACCTTTGGCAACTGCGCCAACGGCAAAACGCCGTGGGGCACCTATCTGACCTGCGAAGAGAACTTCGATACCTATTTCGGCACCAAACAGGCCGATTATAAAACCACGCCGGAACAGCAGCGCTACACGCTCAACGTCAGCGAGCCAGAACGTAACTGGCCGGATTTTGACGACCGTTTCGACGTGGCGAAGAACCCGAACGAATTTAACCGCCACGGTTGGATTGTGGAAATCGACCCGATGAATCCGACCTCGACGCCGATAAAACACACCGCGCTGGGGCGTTTTAAACATGAAAATGCCGCGGTAACCGTGGCCAGGGATGGGCGTCTGGTGGTGTATATGGGCGACGATGAACGCGGCGAGCATATCTATAAATACGTTTCCAAAGGTAAGGTTGACGTCGCCAACCCGGCGAATAACCGCGGCCTGCTGGATGACGGCACGCTGTACGTGGCGCAGTTTGACGGTGACGCCAACGGCACGCCGCTCAAAGGCAAAGGGCGCTGGATAGCGCTGGAGTTTGGCAAAAACGGCCTGACGCCGGAAAACGGCTTCCGTGATGCGGCAGAAGTGCTGATCTTTGCCCGCAAGGCTGCCGCGCAGGTTGGCGCCACTAAAATGGATCGCCCGGAATGGATCGCCGTCAACCCGCATGACGGGCGCGCCTACTGCACCTTGACCAACAACAGCAAGCGCGGCGAAGAAGGCATGCCGTTGAATGCCGCCAACCCGCGTCCAAAGAACGTTTACGGCCAGATTATCCGCTGGGACGAAGGCGGTGACGCGACGGCAGCAACGTTCTCATGGGACATTTATGTGCTGTGTGGCAACCCGATCGCCTATCCGGAAGGGGTCAACCGTGGCACGCCAAACATCACGGCTGAAAATACGTTTAACAGCCCGGATGGCCTGGGGTTCGATAAGGCAGGGCGTCTGTGGATCCTGACCGATGGCAAGTACAGTAATAAAGGCGATTTTCAGGGGCAGGGTAACAACCAGATGCTGGTGGGCGATCCGCAAAGCGGCGAGATCCGCCGCTTTATGGTCGGACCGAAGTCATGCGAACTGACCGGTATTACCTTCACGCCAGATTACAAAACGATGTTTGTTAACGTTCAGCACCCTGGAGAGGAAGGGGATTCTCACTTCCCGAATAACAGTCCGCGTCCACGCTCTTCGGTATTGATGATCACCCGCAAAGATGGCGGGGTGATTGGCGCCTGATCCGCCTGACCAGGCTTAATCAACAAGGGCGCCAATGGCGCCCTTGTTGATTTTACGCTGAGTCGGTTATGACGCCGCCAGCGTATCACTGCCGTCCAACATCTCCCGCCGGTTGGATGGCTGGGTAAAGTAGCGTTTATCCTCCCAGCGCAACATCGTCAGCTCTCCACCCCAGCAGCAGCCGGTATCGAGCGCGATAATCCCGTCAGGGGTGCCCTTGCCCTCCAGCGACGCCCAATGGCCGAAGATGATGGTGTACTGCGGATCCACCAGACGCGGCAGGGCAAACCAGGGTTTTAGCGGCGCGGGCGCGGTGCCCGGCGCGTCTTTGCTGATCATGTCCAGTTGACCATTCGGGAAGCAGTAGCGCATGCGCGTCAGGGCATTGGTGCTAAAACGCAAACGTGCCAGACCGCTGAGCTCGGGACTCCAGTTGTTCGGCATGTCGCCGTACATCGCATCGAGGAACAGCGGGTAGCTGTCGCTGCTGAGCACCGCTTCCACTTCGCGCGCGCAGATTTTGGCGGTTTCGATGTCCCACTGCGGCGTGATGCCGGCGTGCGCCATGATCAGCTGTTGTTGCTCATCCACCTGCAATACCGGTTGGCGACGCAGCCAGTTGATCAGTTCGTCGGCGTCAGGTGCTTCCAGCAACGGAGTAATGCGATCCTTGGGCTTATTGCGGCTAATGCCGGCGTACACCGCCAGCAAATGCAGATCGTGATTGCCCAACACCATGCGCACTGCCGGGCCGAGCGAGCGCACAAAACGCAACACTTCCAGCGATCCCGGCCCTCGGGCCACCAGATCGCCGGTCAACCACAGCGTATCCTGCTGCGGATCAAAAGAAACCTGAGCTAATAGCGACTTGAGTTCATCGAAACAACCATGAACGTCGCCGATAAGATATGTCGACATAGTTAGTGGATCAGCGTTGGGATAGCGAGTCGGAAGACGGGAATAGCGGTGCGGAACGACTGACCCAGATGATCAACCATCTCGTAGTGGCCTTCCATGGTGCCCAGCGGCGTTTCGAGGATCGCGCCGCTGGTATATTGGAATTCACTGCCGGGCTGAATGATTGGCTGTTCGCCAACCACGCCTTCGCCCTGAACTTCAGTTTGCCGACCGTTGCTGTTGGTAATCAACCAGTAACGGCCCAGCAATTGCACGTTGAAACGCCCCAGATTGCGGATAGTGATGGTATAGGCGAAGACATAGCGATCGTCTTCCGGCTGCGACTGTGATTCCACATATACGCTTTGTACCTGAACACACACACGGGGTGAATCAATCATGGTCTCGACTCCTTATTGCTGCGGCGCCGGTTTGGCTGATAGCCAGTTTGCCAGCTGACAGTATTGCGCCACAGAAATATTTTCTGCTCTGAGCGTAGGATCGACGCCGAGCTCGCTCAGTTGTTCCGGTGTGAACAAATCGCCAAGGCTATTACGCACGGTTTTACGACGCTGATTGAAAGCCTGGGTGGTTATGCGGCTCAGCATGCGAACATCGCTGACGGTATGCGGCATGAGCACATGCGGAACCAGACGTACCACGGCAGAGTCCACTTTTGGCGGTGGCGCGAAAGCGGTAGGCGGAACTTCCAGCACCGGAATAACGTTGCAATAATATTGCGCCATTACCGATAAACGGCCGTAGGCCTTGCTGTTCGGACCGGCAACCAGGCGATTAACCACTTCTTTCTGCAACATAAAATGCATGTCGCGAATAGCCTGAGTATAGCTGAAAAGGTGGAACATCAGCGGTGTCGAAATATTATACGGCAGGTTACCAAACACGCGCAGCGGTTGGCCAGCCTGTTCGGCCATTTCGGAGAAATTGACCGTCATGGCATCTTGCTGGTGAATGGTCAGTTTGTCTTTCAGCTGTGGGTGGACTGGCAAGGCGAGCCGCCAGATCGCGGTCCAGCTCAATCACCGTCATGCGATCCATGCGAGCGCCGACCGGTTCGGTCAATGCGCCAAGCCCTGGGCCGATTTCAACCACGGCTTCGCCCGGCTGCGGGTGAATGGCGGAAACGATGCTATCGATGACAAACTGATCGGTTAAAAAGTTCTGTCCAAAGCGTTTGCGGGCAAAATGCCCTTGGTGGACTCTATTATTCATTACAATTATTTATCATTTTAATGGCGAGATTTAACGCCGTTTTGAAACTGCCCACGTCGGCGGTGCCGGTGCCGGCCAGTTCCAGCGCGGTACCGTGATCCACCGAGGTACGGATAAAAGGTAAGCCGAGCGTGATATTCACCGGCGCGGCCGAACCCTTGGTATTTTAGCACTGGCAGACCCTGATCGTGATACATCGCCAGCACCGCGTCTGCATGTTGCAGATACTTTGGCTGGAACAGCGTATCGGCCGGCAGCGGGCCGGTCAGCGCGATGCCACGAGCACGCAGCGCGGTCAGCGCCGGAATGATCACGTCCAGCTCTTCACGGCCCATATGGCCGCCTTCGCCAGCATGCGGGTTAAGCCCGCAAACATAAATCTGCGGCTGCGCGATGCCAAACTTGGTTTTCAAATCATGGTCAAGAATGGTGATCACTTCGTGCAGGCTTTGCTCGGTAATGGCGCCCGGCACTGCCAGCAACGGCAGGTGCGTGGTGGCCAGTGCGACGCGCAACTCTTCGGTAGCCAGCATCATGACCACCCGATCGCGCTGGCTGCGCTCGGCGAAAAACTCGGTGTGACCGCTGAACGGCACGCCGGCCTCGTTGATAATGCTCTTGTTGACCGGACCGGTGATCAGCGCGGCGAATTCACCGTTCAGGCCAGCCGTCGCAGGCGCGCGCCAGAGTATCCACCACGTAGCTGCTGTTGCTGACGTCCAACTGACCGGCAATCGCCGGTGCCGCCAGCGCGATCGGCAACACCGTCAGGCTGCCGGCTTGCTGGGGCTGGGCCGCGCTGCCCGGTTGATACTCGCGCAGTTGCAGCGGCAGGTTCAACTGCTGGGCACGTGCAAGCAACAGGGCCGGATCGGCGCATACCACCAACTCAACAGGCCATGCCTGCTGTGCCAGCGCTATCACCAGATCCGGCCCCACCCCGGCGGGTTCACCGGGGGTAATTACCAGACGATTATTGTTGCGCATTGCTGCCATCAAGAATTTTTACGTAGGCCGCAGCGCGCTGTTCTTGCATCCAGGTTTGCGCTTCTTCGGCAAACTTGCGGTTGAACAGCATGCGGTATGCGCGTTCTTTTTGCGCCGCATCGGTTTTTATCCACCTGGCGGGTATCAAGCAACTGGATCAGGTGCCAGCCAAATGCCGAATGCACCGGTTGGCTGACTTCGCCTTTTTGCAGTTTCAACCAACGCATCGCGGAAGGCCGGGTCATAGATGTCCGGTGACGCCCAACCCAGGTCGCCGCCCTGCAGGGCAGAACCCGGATCCTGAGACAGCTGTTTGGCTTCGTCGGCGAATTTGGCTTTGCCGCTTTTGACCGCTGCCGCCACTTCTTCCAGTTTCGCCCGCGCCTGATCGTCAGTCATCACCACCGACGGTTTCAGCAGGATGTGACGTGCGTGAACTTCGGTAACCGAAATGGACTGGCTGGCGCCACGTAGATCGTTGACCTTCAGGATATGGAAGCCGACGCCTGAACGGATAGGACCGACGACATCGCCTTTTTTAGCGCTGACCAGACGTTCGGCAAACAGGGTAGGGATCTCTTGCAGTTTACCCCAGCCCATATTACCGCCTTTCAGCGCCTGTGAGTCGGCAGAATAGGTGATAGCCAGCTTGCCGAAGTCGGCACCGCTGTTGATTTCGCCGATCAGACGTTTGGCCAGCGTTTCCGCTTCATCAACCTGTTGCTGCGACGGGTTTTCCGGCAGCGGGATCAGGATGTGGCTGATGTTCATTTCGGTGTCGCTGCCGTTTTGCGCGCCGACCTGTTTCGCCAGCGCATCGACTTCCTGCGGCAGGATGGTGACGCGACGACGTACTTCGTTGTTGCGTACTTCGGTGATCAGCATCTCTTTGCGGATCTGCGAACGGTAAGTGTTGTAGTTCAACCCTTCGTAAGCCAGACGGCTGCGCAGCTGATCGATGGACATGCGGTTTTGCGCGGCAATGTTGCCGATGGCTTTATCCAGATCGGCATCGGTGACGTTGATGCCCATTTTCTTGGCCATCTGCAGCTGGATGTTATCCATGATCAAACGCTCGAGGATCTGGTGACGCAGCGTTTTATCGTCCGGCAATTGCTGGCCGGCCTGCTGCGCATTGAGCTTCACCGACTGCAGTAAACCATTGACGTCGCTCTCGAGTACCACGCCGTTATCCACGACGGCGGCGACTTTATCCACTTCTTGGGGTGCTGCGAACGCGGCATTGGCACAAACCACCAATCCGAGAATAAGCGTTCTCCAGTTCTTCATACATTTCCCATTATGTAATCCGCAAATGCGGGTGAAAGTTCTCGTTTTTCAAAGTATTACAGAACATCAAAACGCACGTTGGTATGGCAGAATGCCTGAACGCAGCATTTCACCGGTGCCGAGACTATGATCGCTGCTCAGGCCACGCAGTTCGATGTTGAATGAAACTTTGTTGTCATATTTGCTGGACTGATTACCCGTATCCCATTCGGTAATCTTGCGTTCGTAACCGAGGTTAACCGCCCAGCAGCAGGTGTTGTAACGCAGGCCAACCAGTTGATCTGCGGACTGTTGCGCGCGAGTATCGTAGTAGTAAGCCCCGACGATCGCCCAACGATCGGCAATTGGCCAACTGGCGGTAACGCCAACCTGCGAAATGCCGTCCTGATAGCCCGGGCTGGTGACCTGCGGCAACGTCGCCTGGATATATTCCGGGCTGGCGTAGCGGTAGTTCAACTGCACCATACGGTTTTCGTCCTGACGGTACTCCAGTACTGCATCACCGAGCGCCACGCTGTCGAGGCGGGTGTCGTATTGCACCCCGCCGCGCAGACCCCAACGATCGTCGATCTTCCAATAGGTGTCGCCGGCCCATACCAGGCTGCCGGTGTCATCATTGTTGTCGTAACCGGAGTTCTGATCGCCGGTGCGCGAACGACTGAAGTAATAGATTTGACCCACAGAAACGTTGAAACGTTCAACCAGCGCATCATCATAAACGCGCGACGTTACCCCGGCGGCCAGACGGTTCTGCGAAGCAATACGATCCAGACCGCTGTAGGTACGGTCGCGGAACAGGCCGGAATAATCGGTCTGCAGCAGCGTGGAGTCGTAGGAATAGATGTTGCTCTGATCGCGATACGGCACATACAGGTATTGCAGGCGCGGTTCCAGCGTCTGGGTAAAGTCCTTCGCCCAGTCCATATTGCGGTCGAAGACCATCTTGCCGTCAACCTTGAACTGCGGCAGTACCCGGTTGACCGAGTCGTCCAGCTCCGGCGCGTCACGACCGGTTCGGCTCTTGTAGTTGCCGGCGAAACCGTCCGGAATATCCTGCTGGTAGTGCGTCGCCATCAGCTTCACTTCGCTGTTGAGCGAGCCCCAACCGTTGGTCAACGGCAGGTTCAGCGTCGGCTCAAGGTGCAGACGTGTGGCATCCGGGCTGTAAGGGTTAATGTTGACGAACTTGGCCGCCTGACCATAAACGCGGAAGTCGAACGGACCAAGGTCGTTCTTGTAATAGTTGATGTCAATCTGCGGCAATACCTTGTAGGTATCCGCACTGGTGCGGCTGGTATTGTCGTAGATCTGGAACTGCTTGGACGAGATGGTGGCGTCGAAGTTTTCATCGGCATAGCCGGCGCTGAATTTTTGCGTCGCGTAGCCATCGGTAGTGGAACCGTACAGCGAGTCCAGATCGTTAAAGTATTGCGAGTCGCTGACTTTGGTGTAGTCAACGTTGAAGCGCCACACCTGATCCATGACGCCGCTGTGGTTCCAGTAGAACAGCCAGCGGGTATCGTTGCTGTCCTGCGGGTTGTCC
Organism: Serratia odorifera; assembly: GCF_900635445.1. Classification (NCBI taxonomy): domain Bacteria; kingdom Pseudomonadati; phylum Pseudomonadota; class Gammaproteobacteria; order Enterobacterales; family Yersiniaceae; genus Serratia; species Serratia odorifera. The sequence continues at coordinate 724,191 of NZ_LR134117.1, read as the reverse complement.
TTGTTGTATTCGCTGTCGTTTGGCAGCCAGTCAAATTCGATGGTGCCGGCGCCCGGTTGCGTCAGGTAACGGAATTCGTTCTGGAGTTGCAAACCGCGTTTGGTCATGTAGTGCGGCGTAATGGTGGCGTCGAAGTTGGGCGCAATGTTCCAGTAATACGGCAGCATGAATTCAAAGCCGTTATTGCTGCCATATTTCGCATTGGGGATCAGGAAGCCTGAACGCCGCTTGTCGCCCACCGGCAATTGCAGATACGGGCTGTAGAACACCGGAACACCGCCGATTTTAAAGCGCGCATTCCATATTTCCGCGACCTGCTCTTCACGGTCGTGGATCACTTCGGAACCGACTACGCTCCAGCTGTTGTCGCCCGGCAGGCAAGAGGTAAAGGTGCCGTTTTCCAGAATGGTGTAGCGATTCTGGCCGCGCATTTTCATCTTGTCCGCATCACCACGCCCCTGACGGCCGACCATCTGGTAATCACCCTGGTAGACATCGGTGTCCTTGGTGTTCAGGTTCGACCAGGCCTTCGGCCCTTTCAGCTTGATTTGGTTATCGTCGTAGTGCACATCGCCAGTGGCGGTGACGGTGCGGATTGGATCGCTTTGACCCGGCTCCTGCTTCTGGTTCAGCTCGACCTGTTTCGCCGTCAGCGTACTGTTGCCCTGTTCGATTTTTACATCACCGCTGAACAACGCGCTACCCGGATAGTCGGCGCGGGAATCATCGGAATTGATGGTTACCGGCAGGCTGTTGGGATCGCCGCTGACCAGCGGTTTGTCATAGGTAGGAACGCCGAGCATGCACTGCTCGGCCAGATCAGCCAGCGCATGCTGACTGTAGAGTGCCGTCCAAATCATCGTGGCCAGCAGTGTTGGGAAACTTTTTTTCATACGCGGTTTTGGTGTTCCGTCATCAGAGGCGTCATGTCCGGCAAACGGTCAGAGACTATATCACTCATCTGCGTTGCGCTAGTTAAATCCTGCCGTTTAACTGCGTCGTTGTTAGGCGCAGCGATAAATGACAGGTATGATAATCGAAATCTTGGGAAAAATCGCCTAACCCTTAGCTATTGCGGCGGGGCATTGCGCTGAAAGTAATATAATTGAGGAGTATATGCAGTATTGGGGAAAACTGCTCGGAGTCATTGTCGCCATTTGGTCTGGCGCGGGCTTCTGGGGCGTAGTTTTGGGGCTGATTGTCGGCCATATGATCGATACTGCGCGCAACAATAAGCGCAGCCGAGGCTTTTTCGCTGACCAGCAAACGCGGCAAACGTTGTTTTTCCGCACCACATTTCAGGTAATGGGGCACCTCACCAAATCAAAAGGGCGCGTTACCGAGGCTGACATACAAATCGCCAGCCTGTTTATGGATCGCATGCAGCTACACGGCGCAGCGCGTACCGCTGCCCAGCAGGCGTTTCGCGAAGGCAAGCAGGGTAATTTCCCGCTGCGTGAAACCCTGCAGCAGTTTCGCAGCATCTGTTTTGGTCGTTTCGATCTGATTAGGATGTTTCTGGAAATTCAGATCCAGGCGGCGTTTGCCGATGGTTCGCTGCACCCGAACGAACGTCAGGTGCTGTACGTGATTGCCGAAGAACTGGGTATTTCACGAGCCCAGTTCGATCAGTTCCTGCGCATGATGGAAGGCGGCCAGCAGTTCGGCGGCGGCTATCAGCAGCAGGGCGGTTATTCGCACGGCGGGCATCAGCAGGCGCAACGTGGGCCGACGCTGGAAGACGCCTGCAAGGTGCTGGGGGTCGACAGCAGTGATGACGCCACCACCATCAAGCGCGCCTACCGCAAGCTGATGAGCGAACACCACCCGGATAAACTGGTAGCAAAAGGCCTGCCGCCAGAAATGATGGAAATGGCCAAGCAGAAAGCGCAGGAGATTCAGGCGGCGTATGACCTGATCAAGCGTGAGAAAGGCTTCAAATAACGATACCCGTCATATTTGACGCCGCCTCTTTGTTGGCTGCCCGCGTTTACCCCGGTCACGTACTTGATGTACGCTCCTGGGGGTGCGCTTGGTTGCCGCCGCGACGCAACGCCAACTATTTAGGGTATCTCGAGGTCATATTTGACGCCGCCTCTTTGTTGGCTGCCCACGTTTACCTCGGTCAGGTACTTGATGTACGCTCCCGGGGTGCGCTTGGTTGCCGCCGCGACGCAACGCCAACTATTTAGGGTATCTCGAGGTCATATTTGACGCCGCCTCTTTGTTGGCTGCCCACGTTTACCCCGGTCACGTACTTGATGTACGCTCCCGGGGTGCGCTTGGTTGCCGCCGCGACGCAACGCCAACTATTTAGGGTATCTCGAGGTCATATTTGACGTCGCCTCTTTGTTGGCTGCCCACGTTTACCCCGGTCAGGTACTTGATGTACGCTCCCGGGGGTGCGCTTGGTTGCCGCCGCGACGCAACGCCAATTATTTAGGGTATCTCGAGGTCATATTTGACGCCGCCTCTTTGTTGGCTGCCTGCGTTTACCCCGGTCAGGTACTTGATGTACGCTCCCGGGGTGCGCTTGGTTGCCGCCGCGACGCAACGCCAACTATTTAGGGTATCTCGAGGTCATATTTGACGCCGCCTCTTTGTTGGCTGCCCGCGTTTACCCCGGTCAGGTACTTGATGTACGCTCCCGGGGTGCGCTTGGTTGCCGCCGCGAGGCAACGCCAACTATTTAGGGTATCTCGAGGTCATATTTGACGTCGCCTCTTTGTTGGCTGCCCGCGTTTACCCCGGTCAGGTACTTGATGTACGCTCCCGGGGTGCGCTTGGTTGCCGCCGCGAGGCAACGCCAACGAGTTAGGGTATAGCCGGGCGAGATACGGTTAGAAATCCGCCTCAACGCGGAAATGCATCGGCGTTTGGTATGCCGGGTGGGTGATGCGCAGTTCCTGTGCGTGCAGTTGCAGCCGCGCTGCCATGGGCTTTGGCCTGTGGGTGTGCGTAGAAGCCGTCGCCAAGGATCGGGTGGCCCAACGCCAGCATATGCACGCGCAACTGATGCGAACGCCCGGTTATCGGCGTCAGCTTGACCCGCGTGCTGCCATCGGCGTCGCGCGATAACACCTGGTATTCCGTCTGCGCCGATTTACCGGTTTCAAAGCACACTTTCTGCAACGGTCGATTTGGCCAGTCGCAAATCAGCGGCAAATCCACCATCCCCTCGTCATGTTCCAGATGGCCCCAGACCCGGGCAATGTAGGATTTTTTGGGTTCACGTTCGCGAAACTGACGCTTTAGTTCACGCTCGGCGGCCTTGTTCAAGGCCACCACAATCACCCCGCTGGTGGCCATATCCAGCCGATGCACCGATTCGGCCGCTGGAAAGTCAACCTGAATGCGTGTCATCAGGCTGTCCTTGTTCTCCGGTGCGCGGCCGGGTACCGACAGCAAACCACTGGGTTTATTCACCACAATGATATGTTCATCCTGATACAGAATGTGCATCGCACCGGTAGGGGGATTGTAGGGTTGCATGACAGCTCCGCTAGAGGGCCTGACGGGGAGCCTCAGCCCCCCGTTGCGGCGAGTTACTGGTGAGTGACCACCACCAGGCGAATAGCGTCCAGACGCCATCCTGCTTCGTTCAGGTTTGCCAGTACCTGCCTGCGGTTGAACTCCAGCGCTTCGACTTCGTCGTCGCGGATGTTCGGGTTGACCGCTTTCAAGGCTTCCAGACGCGCCAGCTCGGTGCTCAGCCGATCGTCGGCTTCCTGTTTCGCCTGTTCAATCAGCGTGCGCGCTTCGGCTTCCACCAGCCCTTCAGCCTGTTGCAGCATGGCGTGCACGTCCTGCTGTACCGCGTTCACCAACTTGCTCGAGGTGTGGCGGTTAACCGCGTTCAATTGGCGGTTGAAGCTTTCAAACTCCACCTGCGCCGCCAGATTAGTGCCTTTGCGATCCATCAACATACGAATCGGCGTCGGTGGCAGGAAGCGGGTCAGCTGCAGGTGTTTCGGCGCCTGCGCCTCAACCACGTACACCAGTTCAACCAGCAGCGTGCCGACCGGCAGCGCTTTGTTCTTCAGCAGTGAAACCGCGCAGCTGCCGGTGTCGCCGGACAAAATCAGGTCGAGCCCGTTACGGATGATCGGGTGTTCCCAACTGACGAACTGGGCGTCTTCACGCGACAGTGCGCGATCGCGATCGAACGTCACGGTGCAGCCATCCTGCGGCAAGCCAGGGAAGTCCGGCACCAGCATGTGATCGGACGGGGTCAGCACGATCAGGTTATCGCTACGATCTTCCTGATGGATACCGACGATGTCGAACAGGTTAAGCGCGAAGCCCACCAGATTAACGTCGTTGTCCTGCTCGGCAATCGCATCGGCCAGCGCCTGCGCCTTGTCGCCGCCGTTGGAATGCATCTCCAGCAGGCGGTCGCGACCCTGCTCCAGCTGAATTTTCAACTGGTCATGCTGCTGACGGCAGGCGTGGATAAACTCATCCAGCCCCTCCTGTTCGGTCGGCGCTGCCAGATAGCCGATCAGGCGTTCGTAGCTGCTGTCATAAATGGTACGACCGGTTGGGCAGGTGTGTTCAAAGGCGTCCAGACCTTCGTGGAACCAGCGACCCAGCACCGCCTGCGCGGTGTTTTCCAGGTATGGCACCATGATCTGAATGTCGTGCAACTGACCGATGCGATCGAGACGGCCGATGCGCTGTTCCAGCAGATCGGGGTTGAACGGCAGGTCGAACATCACCAGGTGGCTGGCAAACTGGAAGTTGCGGCCTTCGGAGCCGATTTCGGAGCACAGCAGCACCTGCGCACCGTCCTCTTCCGAGGCGAAGTAGGCAGCGGCGCGGTCACGTTCGATAATTGACAGTCCTTCATGGAATACCGCAGCGCGGATCGCTTCACGTTCGCGCAAGACCTGTTCCAGTTGCAGCGCGGTGGCAGCCTTGGCGCAGATCACCAGCACTTTTTCGTGGCGATTGGCCAGCAGATAGTTCAGCAGCCATTCGACGCGTGGGTCAAAGTTCCACCAGGTGGCGTTCTCGCCTTCAAACTCCTGATAGATCTGCTCCGGGTACAGCATATCGCGTGCCCGTGCCTCAACGCTCTTTTTGGCGCCCATAATGCCAGACACCTTGATGGCGGTCTGATATTGGGTCGGCAGCGGCAGCTTGATCTGATGCAGGTGACGATGCGGGAAGCCTTTCACGCCGTTACGGGTATTACGGAACAGCACCCGGCTGGTACCGTGGCGATCCATCAGCATGGTGACCAGTTCCTGACGCGCCGACTCGGCTTGCTCACCATTGCCGTTGGCCGCTTTCAGCAGCGGTTCGATGTCTTGTTCGTCGATAAGCTCTCCCAGCAGGTTAAGCTTGTCGTCGGCCAGCCGTTCGCCGCTCAGCAGCAGAGTGACCGCATCGGCGACCGGGCGGTATTTCTGCTGTTCGGTGACAAATTCCTGATAGTCGTGGAAGCGGCTCGGATCGAGCAGGCGCAAACGGGCAAAGTGACTCTGCTGACCCAACTGCTCCGGCGTCGCGGTCAGCAGCAGCACGCCGGGAATATGCTCGGCCAGTTGTTCGATAACCTGATACTCACGGCTTGGTGCTTCTTCGCTCCAGGCCAGGTGGTGTGCTTCATCGACCACCAGCAAGTCCCACTGTGCGTCTGCCAGCTCTTCCAGGCGCTGCTTGTTGCGGCGCACAAAGTCCAGCGAGCAGATCACCAACTGTTCGGTTTCGAACGGGTTGCTGCTGTCGAGCTTGGCTTCGGCATAGCGGCTGTCGTCGAACAGCGAGAAGTACAGGTTGAAGCGGCGCATCATTTCGACCAGCCACTGGTGCTGCAAGGTTTCCGGCACCACGATCAGCACGCGTTCGGCGCGCCCGGCCAGCAGTTGCTGGTGAATAATCATGCCGGCCTCGATGGTTTTGCCCAGCCCGACTTCATCGGCCAGCAACACGCGCGGCGCATGACGCTGGCCGACTTCGTAGGCGATGTGCAGCTGGTGTGGGATCAGGCTGGCACGCATACCGCGCAGGCCGGCAAACGGCAGGCGATATTGCTCGCTCTGATATTTGCGGGCGCGAAAACGCAGCGCAAAACGGTCCATGCGATCGATCTGGCCGGCGAACAGACGGTCTTGTGGCTTGCTGAAGGTCAGTTTGCTGTCCAGCAGCACTTCGCGCATTGCCACGCCGCTTTCCTGGCTGTCCAGGCGCGTCCCGATGTAGGTCAGCAGTCCATTGTCTTCTTTTACTTCCTCAACCAGCAGTTGCCAACCTTCGTGGTTGCTGATGGTGTCTCCCGGGTTGAACATCACGCGGGTGATCGGCGAGTCATTTCTGGCATAGAGGCGGTTTTCGCCGGTGGCGGGGAAAAGCAGAGTAATCATGCGCGCGTCCAGCGCTACGACGGTTCCCAGACCTAACTCGCTTTCCGTATCGCTGATCCAGCGTTGACCAAGTGTAAAAGGCATATATTGTCGGCTCGATTCTTTAAGTAAGTCCTGTCGCTACGGTGCAGCGACCTGTATTAAACCCGATTTATTGTGATTTGGCGGGCAATAGCTATAGCTCCCATGTATACGTTCTACAACGCCACGGGTAATGATTCAGAATTTGGGAAGGGCGCTATGGTAATGGAAGGCAGCGCGTTCGTCACCTGCAAAACTTGAGGATTTTTTACTTCCCGCATTCGATGGCAATTCGGCAAAAAAAGTACGAATTTACTTGACCCACTGCCGTTTAGAACAAACCCATCTGCCCGGTGACCAGTGTGGCGAAGTCATCGTGCAGGAAAGGAAGTATAGCGTCTGCCACCGGTTGCAGCTGGCGCTCAAGGTAATGATCGTAGTCGATGGCGGACCGTTGTGTTTCCAGCGGTTCCGGGCCGGCGACCGTCATGACATAGCTGATCCAGCCGCCGCTCTGGTATTGCAGCGGTCGTCCCTGCTGACGGTTATAGTCATCGGCGATGCGCGCGGCGCGTACGTGCGGCGGTACGTTGCGCTGGTACTCGTCCAGTCGTCGCCGCAGGCGCTTGCGGTATATCAAGCGATCGTCGAAGGTGCCATCAAGGGTTTTGGCCACGTAATCGAGCACGAACGTCCGATAGGGCTGACGCTTGAAAATCAGCTGGTACAGCTGTTGTTGAAACTGCTGCGCCAGCGGCGTCCAGTCGGTACGTACCGTTTCCAGCCCCTTGTAGATCATTTGTTCGCTGCCGTCGGGGTGGGCGATTAGCCCGGCATAGCGTTTTTTGCTGCCCTGTTCCGCGCCGCGAATGGTCGGCATCAGAAAACGGCAGTAATGGGTTTCAAACTCCAGTTCCAGCGCGCTGTCCAGGCGGTACTGCTGCTGTAAATGTTGTTGCCACCAGTTGTTGATGTATTCCACCAGTTGGCGACCGATCTGCGCCGCCTGCGCTTCACTGTGAGGCGTCTTCAGCCACACGAAGGTAGAATCGGTATCACCGTAGATGACCTGATAGCCGCGAGCTTCGATAAGCTCTCGGGTTTGTCGCATGATCTCATGGCCGCGCAACGTAATCGAGGAAGCCAGGCGCGGATCGAAGAACCGACAACCGCTGGCACCCAGTACGCCGTAGAAGGCATTCATGATGATTTTCAGCGCCTGTGACAACGGTTTGTTGTGCTGTTTTTTGGCGGTTTCGCGCCCTTGCCAGATCTGACTGACGATCGCCGGCAGGCAATGTTTGCTGCGTGAGAAGCGCGCATTGCGAAAGCCGGCAACCGAGTCGGCATCGCTTGGATGCTGCCCGCCTTCCACCAGCCCGACCGGATCGATCAGGAAAGTGCGGATGATCGACGGGTACAGGCTTTTGTAATCCAGCACCAGTACCGAGTCGTACAGGCCGGGCTGCGAGTCCATGACAAACCCGCCGGGGCTGTGCTCTTCCGGTAGCTCCCCCAGATTGGGCGCAACGTAACCCTGGCGATGCATGCGCGGCAGGTACAGATGGCTGAAAGCGGCCACGGAACCCCCGCTGCGGTCGGCCGCCAGTCCGGTGACGGTGGCGCGTTCCAGTAAAAAGGTCAGCAGCTCGGTTTTGGCGAAGATGCGCGTCACCAGCTCACAGTCCTTTAGGTTATAGCGGGCCAGCGCGGGTTTGTCTTCGGCAAAGCGACGGTCGATCTCGGCCATGCGCTGATACGGGTTATCGATCGACTTGCCTTCGCCCAACAGCGTTTGTGACACCGACTCCAGACTGAACGACGGGAAATTCCAGGTGGCGGATTTCAACGCCTCAATGCCATCGATAATCAGCCGACCGGCGGCGGAGCAGAAGAAGTGATTTTGCTTGAAACCGTGTTCGCGCCACTCCAGCAGGTTGCCGCCACGGCCAAAACGCAGCGGGATCTGATAGCGGTCGGCGTGTTTTTGCAGTACCCGCAGATCAAACTGGATCAGGTTCCAGCCGATGATAGCGTCGGGATCGTGCTGTTCCAGCCACTGATTCAGCCGTTCCAGCAACAGAGGGCGGCTGGCGCAGTAGTGCAGATCGAAATCCAGTGGCTGATTGCCGCCGTTGGGCGGACCCAGCATGTACACCTGCCGTTGGCCACAGCCTTCCAGCGCGATGGAATACAGCTCGCCATGGGCGGTGGTTTCAATGTCCAGCGACACCATTTTCAGCCGTGGGCGATATTGCGGCGCGGGTTTCAACTGCGCGTTCAGCAGCGGGCCGTTGCCATTAGGCTGGCCGCTGAACCAGACCGGCGCGGTGATGAAGCGTTCCATCAGATAGCGTTCCGGCGGGCGGATATCGGCCTCGTAGACGTTGACGCCGCCTTCTTTCAACAGTTTTTCCAACTTGATCAGCTGACGATGCTGACGGCAGTACAGGCCCAGCACCGGCCGGGCGTGAAAGTCCTTCAACGGCAGCGTTTTCAGCTCGATCTGCCGTTCGCCGCGCAGCAGCAGTTCGGCGCGCTGACGCTGTTCGACGGGGATGAACGCCACCGAGGTTTGCGGCGGCAAGCGCAGCTGCTGCGGGCCGCTGTCGGTGGCCAGCCAGAACTCGATTTCGCTGCCGGCGGGGGTGTCGCGCCAGTGGCGGGTAAGCAGGAATCCCTGCATGGGGGAGGTGACGGTATTGTTCAACGGCTAGGCTTATCCGATGGAGACAGAGTTAATAGTATGGTTTTTTATACAGTGATTGTCCATCTTCTGACGCGACTGCCAAAAACGCATACAATTCAGCGGTTGACTCATTGATACACTGACCGGACAATCCCCGACCCGGCGATGTTCAATTCACTAGAGGTTCAATGGAAGCCTATTTGCAGCATCTGATTACTCAGTCACTGGCCTTCACCCTGATGGTGATTGCGCTGGTGGCGTTCCTGGAGTCGTTGGCGCTGGTCGGGCTACTGCTGCCAGGCACGGTGATGATGGCCAGCATCGGTGCGCTGATTGGCAGCGGACAGATTGATTTTTATCTGGCGTGGGCGGCGGGTATGGTTGGCTGCCTGCTGGGAGACTGGATTTCCTATTTCATTGGCCGGGCGTTCAAGGGGCCGCTACACCGCTGGTCCTTCCTGAAAAAGCACAAGGCGATGCTCGACCGCACTGAACATGCGCTACACCAGCACAGCATTTTTACCGTGTTGCTGGGCCGGTTTGTCGGGCCGACGCGCCCGCTGGTGCCGATGGTGGCCGGCATGCTCGATCTGCCGCCGTACAAGTTTGCTCTGCCGAACATTATCGGCTGCCTGACCTGGCCGCCGGTCTACTTCTTCCCCGGTATCCTGGCCGGGGTGGCGCTGGATATTCCCGCTGGCAGCCACAGCGCACTGTTCAAATGGCTGCTGTTTGGCGTAGTGGTGCTGGTGTGGCTGGCGGCCTGGCTGAGCTGGCGCTGGTGGCGCGAAGGCAAGCGCGGCAATGACCGGTTAAGCGCCTGGCTGACGCCGCTACGCTTGCGCCTGGCCTGCGTGCTGGCCTGGTTGGCCGCCGTCGCCTGTTTTTACCTGATGCACCAACAGCCGCTGATGCCGGTTTACCGCCACCTGCTGTGGCAGGTGCTGGCGGGGTGAAGGGCGGGGCCGGATGACGGCCCCGCTGCGGCAGTTTACTGAAAGAAAGTGGCCAATTGCTCAAACACCCGTACGTCTTCGTTGTGGCGTTTTACCTGTAGTACATCCTCGAGTTTTTCTACCTGACTGATCATCTGCACCAGGCGCTGATCGTCGGCCACCAACAGCCAGATGCGGCTCTGCTGGCCATCTTTTAGCGGCATACACAAAATGCCTTCGACGTTGAACGCGCGGCGGGCAAACAGGCCGCAGACGTGCGACATCACGCCTGGATGGTTACGCACCGCCAATTCCAGAATCACCTGCGGGTTTTTTTGTACTGGTTGCATGTTCATTCTCCAATCATGTCGATGTTGGCGGCACCCGGCGGCACCATCGGGAATACTTTTTCATTGGTGTCGATCAGTGCGTGGATCAGGCACGGGCCAGGGCGTTGGATGGCATCCGCCAGCGCTGCCTGCGGATCGGCGGCGGCGTTTAAATCACAGGTGTCCAGGCCGAAACCGGCGGCGATTTTCAGGAAATCGGTACGCTTAGGATAGGCGGCGGCAAAAATGCGCTGCTGGTAAAACAGGGTTTGCTGCTGATGCACCAGCCCCAGCGCCTGATTGTTCATCAGGATAATTTTCACGTCCAGATCGTGTTCTACCGCGGTCGCCATTTCCTGAATGTTCATCATCAGGCTGCCGTCACCGGAAAAACATAAAACCTTGCGCCGTGGTTCGGCCAGCGCTGCACCGATCGCCGCCGGCAGGCCGAACCCCATGGTGCCGAGCCCGCCGGAGGTCAGCCACTGGCGCGGACGACGCAACGGGTAGGCCTGCGCCACCCACATCTGATGCTGGCCGACGTCGGTGGTAATAATTGCATCGTCGTCGACGCAGCGTGCCGCCGCCAGTACCAGCCCATAGTGACTCAGTGGATCGTCGGCGTTCGGCATGCTGAACGGGAATTCGCGCTTCAGGTCGTTGACGGTGTTCAGCCATGCGCTGCGTGGCTGTGCGTCGATCTGTGGCAACAGCTGTTGCAGCACCTGGCCGACGTCGCCGTGAATCGCCACCTGCGGCTGTTTTACCTTGCCCAGCTCGGCGCGGTCGATATCTACGTGAATGATTTGGGCATTGGGGCAGAACTGCTCGGTTTTACCGATGGCGCGATCGTCAAAGCGCGCGCCCAGCACGATCAGCAAGTCGGCTTCCTGCAAAATAAAGTTGGTGCTGCGCGCGGCGTGCATGCCCAGCATGCCCAGCGACAGCGGATGGTCGACCGGCATGGCGCCCAGCGCCATCAGCGTCATGGTGGTTGGCAGGTTGGCGCGCTCTGCCAGATCCAGTGCCGCCCGGTGCGCCTCGGCGCAGATGATGCCGCCGCCGAGATAGAGGATCGGCCGTTTGGCCTGGTTGATCATCACTGCCGCCTGGCTGACCTCGGCGGCGGCAAATGCCGGTGCGGCATCGGGTTCGGCGATCGGCGGCAACCGATCCAGGTCGATTTCGGCGGTTTGCACGTCTTTCGGGATATCGATCCACACCGGACCGGGGCGGCCGGATTCGGCAATGCGGAACGCATCGTAAATTACCTGCGGCAGTTCGCGGATGTCGCGTACCAGATGGTTATGCTTGGTGATCGGGATGGAAATACCGTAGGTATCGACCTCCTGAAATGCGTCGGTACCAATCATTGACGACGGCACCTGGCCGGTGATGCACACCAGTGGGATAGAGTCGAGTTTGGCATCGGCAATGGCGGTCACCAGGTTGGTGGCGCCGGGGCCACTGGAGGCGATGCACACCGCCGCTTTACCGTTGGTGCGCGCCATGCCCTGCGCCATAAAGCCCGCGCCCTGCTCATGGCGGGCCAGAACGTGCTGGATGGTGCGGCTCTGGCTCAGCGCGTCGTACAGCGGCAAGGCGGCTCCGCCGGGGATGCCGGCGACGGTAGTGATGCCCTGGCGTTCCAGCAGATGCACGATCAACTGCGCGCCGGTAAAGCGTTGCTTGGGATGAGGCGTGCCCGAAATTGCCATGTTTCTATCCTTTTCTCAGAGCCGGTGTGCTTCGCTGAGCAGGGTGTAGAAACAAGAAACCCCGCCCGGTTTGCGCCGGCGGGGTTTGGGAATCGATGCGTTGATTCGGACCCTACGGCGCACTGCCGACGACCACCACCACACGCACGACGACCACCGCGGCTGGTAGCGCGGTAACTAGTAGGGTCGAAGTCAGCGAGGATGCGATCATGGGGACCTTATCATCAATAATGAAAAACAGAATTTTATAAAACCACAGGCGTAAAATTCGCACAACAGGTTTATTGGCGCAGCATAAAAAACGCGCGTCAGATCACGATCTTGCCGAAATTCCCACCACCTGCGCTTCCGGCGCGCTGCCGTCGAGCAGCGCCTGCGTTGAACCGTCGTAATAAATCCGTCCGTCCACCACCAGCAGCGTTCGTGCGGCGATACGTGCGGCGTCATCCAGATTGTGCGACACCATCAGCAGCGTCAGATTGCGCTGGTGGCACACCGTGTCCAGCAGTTGCAGCATGTCGCTACGCAGTGCCGGATCGAGCGCTGAAAACGGTTCGTCGAGCAGTAAAATCGGCTGCTGGCGTATCAGGCAGCGGGCCAGTGCCGCGCGTTGGCGCTGGCCGCCAGACAGTTGCGCCGGCAAGCGGGACAGATGCTCCGCCAGTCCGACCTGCTCGGCGATCTGCGTCAGACGCTGCTGGCGATCGGCGTTGAGACGCAGGCCGGGATCCAGCCCCAGACCAATGTTCTGCCGTACCGTCAGATGGGCAAACAGGTTGTTTTCCTGAAACAGCATCGACACCGGCCGCTGCGCCGGCGGCGTGTGGGTATGATCGTGGCCGTCAAGCCGCAGCCTGCCGCTGGCGGCCGGCAGAAAACCGGCAACCAGGCTGAGCAGGGTGCTTTTGCCGGCACCGCTCGGGCCAAGCACCGCCACGCGTTCACCCGCCTGAAGATGCAGATCAAAGCGCATCGGCAGGTGTTCGTACAGATAGGTCAGGTTATCAAGCTCTAGCATAGATCCTTCATCTTTCACATTGCCGCGCCGTTGGCTGGCGTCAGGTATTCCCGTCTCTTCAGCAAGTGGCTGCCGGGAGCGCACTTGGTTGCCGCCGTTGACGGCGTGACATCTAGCGGGTCGTACGGCCCGGTAAGCGTTCAATCAGGGTAAACAGCAGGAAGCACAGCAGCAGCAGTAACAGCGCGCTAACCGCGCCGTCGTTGCTGCGATAAGCGCCAATCTGCTGGTAAAGGTAGAAGGGCAGAGTACGGAACTGCTCATTGCCGAACAACGCCACCACGCCGAAATCGCCGATCGACAGTACACAGGCGAAGGCCAGCGCCTGCGCCAGCGGTCGCCGCAGCGCGTGCAGTTCAACCCAGCGCAACCGTTGCCAGCCCTGCATGCCCAGCGACAGGCACAGGGGATTATAACGCTCCGCCAGATCGCGCATCGGCGTTTCCAGCACCTTCAGGGCGTACGGCACCGCCATCAGCGCATTGGTCAGGATCACCAGTGCATACGGTGACTGCGGCAGCCCGACGGTATCGCTCAGCAGCAGGAAGAAACCGGTAGCCAGCACGATACCCGGCATCGCCAGGATCACCATGCCGCTCAGTTCCAGCGTTTCCCCCCAGCGCATACGCTGTTGCAGTTTCAGCTCGCGGCTGCTCCACACCAGCATCATGGTCAGCAACACGCACAGTAGACCGGCGCCGACGGCGATGCGCAGTGAGGTCAGCAGTGCCTGCCACAGTACCGGTTGGCGTAGTACGCTGACCATTGCCTGATTGGCGCCATCGACGATCACCGCCAGCAGCGGCGGCAACAGCAACAGCAGGGCGGCGGCGATCAGCATAAAATCGGTTATGCGTTGCCGGTGGCTGTCCTGCGGATTACGCCAGTGCGCACCCTGGGTATGGCCGACCGGCAGCGCCTGGCCCAGCCGTTGGCTGAGCACCACCAGCCCCAGACAGCAGGCCAGCTGGATCAGCGCCAGCAGCGCCGCGCGACCAAGATCGTAGTCATAGCTCAGCGCCTGGTAGATGGCCAATTCGATGGTGGTCGCCTGCGGGCCGCCGCCTAGTGACAGCACGGTGGCAAAGCTGGCGAAGCACAGCATGAATATCAGCGCGCCGCTCGGCAATATTTGACGACGTAATGCCGGCCATTCGACAAAGCGAAACTGCTGCCAGCCGTTCATGCCCAACTGGGCAGCCAGTTGGCGTTGTTCCACCGGGACGTTTTCCAATGCCTGCAACAATAATCGCGTCGCCAACGGCAAGTTGAAGAACATGTGTGCCAGCAGAATGCCCTGCAGCCCATATGGCGAAAACTGGTAGTCGATCCCCAGCCAGCCGCACAGTGTCGCCAGCCATCCCTGCCGTCCGTAGACGCTGAGCAGCCCGAATACCGCCACCAGCACTGGCAGCACCAGCGTCATGGCGCACAGCCGCAGCAACAGCGCGCGGCCGGGAAAGCGCCGGCGATATAACGCCCGCGCCAGCGCAATGGCCGGCAGCACGGAAATCAGCGCGGACAATAGCGCTTGCCAGAAGGTGAAGCGCACCACGTGCCATAAATAGGCGTCATGCCAGACGCCCGTCCAGTCACTTTGCGGCGCGTGTCGCCATAGCGAACCAAACGCCAGCGCGGCGACCAGCAGGATCAGACCCGCGGCGATCAGTCCCGGCCACAGCCAGGCGGGGATCAGCGGCTGACGGCGGTTTGCCATGTACGGATCCAGTTGCTGCGCTGTTTGGCTACCTCTTGCGCGCTGTATTGTAACGCGGTCTGCGGTACCGGCATCGAATCAAAGCCCGCCGGCAGCGTGGTCTTGATTACCGGATACATCCAGTTGCCGGTAGGAATGGTGTTCTGGAATGCCGGCGTCAGCATAAATTGCATAAACCGCTCGGCCAGTTGCGGGTGCTTGCCGGCTTTCAGTCTAGCGGCCACTTCGATCTGTAAGTAGTGCCCTTCGCTGAAGTTGGCGGCGGCATACATGTCTTGCTTTTCTTCGATCAGATGATAGGCCGGCGAGGTGGTGTAGCTCAGCACCAGATCGCCTTCACCCTTAAGGAACAGGCCGTAGGCTTCACTCCAGCCCTTGGTCACGGTGACGGTTTTCTTTGCCAGCTGTTGCCACGCCTGCGGCGCGCGATCGCCATACACCTTCTGCATCCACAGCAGCAGGCCCAGACCAGGAGTGCTGGTACGCGGATCCTGATAAATGACTTTCCACGGCCGATCGCTGCTGACCAGTTCCTGTAGGCTCTTCGGCGGGTTTTTCAACTTCTGCTTGTTGTAGACGAAAGCAAAGTAGCCGTAATCGTAGGGTACGAAAGTACGGTCTTGCCAACCGCCCGGAACCGTCAGTCTGGCGGTGTCGACGCCGCTTGGCGCGAACAGCCCGGTTTGCTCGGCGGCCTGCAGCAGGTTGTTGTCCAGTCCCAGTACGACGTCGGCCGGACTGTTTTTGCCCTCCATCCGCAGTCGGTTAAGCAGGGAAACACCATCCTCCAGCGCGACGAACTTCAGTTCGCAGTCGCAGTCGGCCTCGAAGGTTTTTTTGATCGCCGGGCCGGGGCCCCAATCGGCGGCAAAGGAGTCGTAGGTGTAAACCGTCAGCGTTTCTTTGGCCAGCGCCGGTGCGGCCAGCAGCATTAACAGACAGGGCAGGTATTTTTTGATCACGTTGCACTCCTGGAATAAGGGGGCAAGGTCTCTGAGAAGGCAAGCGGGTTATCCGTTGGCGATGCTCAAATCCCTCCGCCGGTATTAGCCGGTTCAGGTTCGACGGGTTTGCTCTCAGCGGAAACTGTCTTCCGCACCCCGTTGAGACGGCGCTATTGTAAAGAGTCTGCGTCTTCGGCGAAAGACGATTATGCCTCCGGCGGTGCGAACCAGGCAGATTTGAAATCGAACCAGCCGAGGGTATTCATGCGCACCCCGCGCATGCTGCGCTGGCCATGCAATTGCAGCCAGTGGTGAAACAGCGGGTGCAGGTGATGACGGCTGACCAGGCGTTGGCAAAACTCTGCCAGCGGCAGGGTATTGTCGCGCCATTGCGTCGCGTCCTGATTCAGGTCTTCGCTCATGCAGTGCTGCATCAGCGGTAATTCATACAGCGTAGCAAACAGCGAAAACTCCAGCGGCAAGTAGAAATTGGCGCTGCCGAGCCAGATATCGCTGTGCGCTGCGCCCTGATGCCAGCGATCGTAATCGACGATTTGTACCTTCAGCCTGATGCCGTGCTGTGCCAGCAGCGGCTCAATGGCTTCGCTGATGGCATAAAATTCGGAATGCTCGCTGTAGTAGGTGAGCGTCAGTTCGGTCAGACCTGGCGGCTTGCTTTGTTGTGCCAATTGGCGGTTGTGGTGCCAGCGCGGCAAAATGCCGTAGGCGGGGGACCAGTAGCGCTGATATACCGACCCGGCATTACTTAGCAACGCAATCGGGTTGATCAGCTCACACAGCCAGCTGCGGATTGTCGGGTCAGCGGCCAACGCCGAACGCTGGTCGAACAGCAAAAAATAACAGCCTTCTTCCAGCCGGCTCTCCAGTTCGTTTTTGCCGGTGTCATCGGCTTGCAGCTGGACGCCGGAGTGTACCAGCTCTTCGGTGACCTCCGGCAGCACCCAGATATTGACCTCGTCAATCAGTGCGCGAAAACCGAAATAATCGTCAAAGGCATGAATTTTCAATTGATTCTGATGATTGCGTACCACGCTGTAGGGGCCGGTGCCAACCGGATGGCGGGCGAAGTCTGGCAAGCTACGCCATTCGCGCGGCACAATCATCGCATGGACGCTGCCCAGCAGCCATGGCAGCCAGTAGTCCGGGCTGTGCAGATGAAGGTCGATAACATACGGCGTTGGCGAGGTGACGCGATCGAGGTGGGAAAACAGCGGCAGCGGCATCAGGCGCGTCAGCGACTGGATCACGTCCTCCATATCCAGTTCGCGGCCATGGTGAAAGTGAATCGCCGGTCGTAGATAAAAACGCCAGTGCAACGGAGTTAACGCCTGCCAATGGTGGGCAAGATCGGATTCCAGTTCCCCGTTTTCCTCATTTATGCGCGTCAACCCGCTGAAAATTTGCCGTGCCAGATGGGTTTCCGAGCGGCGTAGCGCCGATCCGGGCAACAGGTTGGACAATTGGCGGTAATACAGCACGCGCAGTATGTGCTTGCCCTGGCGGAAGCTGCGCCCCAGTTGGGAAAGCAGCATCTGGCGTACCACGTTTTTGTCGCCGACCAGCTGCACCAACTGGTCGATGCGATCCTGCTCCAGTAACTCCTCCGCCCGTTGCTGCTGTAGCGCCAGGCCGGTGTAGTGGAAGGTCAGCTGCGAACGTTTGCCGCGCCCAGCCTCCGCATGCCAGGTCAGCCAACCGGCCTGCTGCATCGCGCCCAGCAATGAGCGCACGTGGCGACGAGAGCAGCTGAGCACCTCCGCCAGTTCCTGCAAGGTGGTTTCGGTGGTTTCGCCATCGCAGCGTTGCCAGAGGCGGATGAATTGTTGCTGCAGGCGTGAGGTGGACATAAAAGAGGAACACTCCGCGGTTAACTCGTCAATTTATCTTTCCCTATATTACGCCGATAATTTTGTCAGATGAAAGCGCGGAGGTGCGGCTTATGAACCTTTTATTGACCAGACAGTTTTATCAGCGCTATTTCGCCGCCGTTGGCCGCCAAAAAGCCGATTGGCTGACGCTGGTACCGCCGCAGGCGCGTATGGAGATGCTGGCTCATCTCACCCAGTGGGATCTGCCGACACTGTCGGACAAGGAATACCGTCAGCGCCTCTAGGGCTGGAATAACCGAATTTCTGAGTAATGGTGCACTTCACCAGCCAGTGGGGCGACCCACTGGTTTTTTTATCTTTCGCTGCCGCTTTCTTCTGCGAATTTCCTTCTGTAGCATAATGTTTTTACCTCTGGTCAGGGATGCAGGTATGAATTCCAAACGCTGGTTGCCACGCCGTTTTAACCCGATTTTCACCGCTTTCCTGATTGTTGCCTTTCTTGCCGGCATCGCCGGCGCGTTGCAGGCGCCGACGCTGAGTCTGTTTTTAACCACCGAAGTCAAAGTGCGGCCGTTGTGGGTCGGGCTGTTTTATACCGTTAATGCCGTGGCCGGCATTATTGTCAGTTTTTTGCTGGCCAAGCGTTCGGACACTCGCGGCGATCGGCGTAAGCTGATTTTACTGTGCTGTCTGATGGCGGTGGGGAACTGCGTACTGTTTGCCTTCAATCGTGACTATATGACACTGATTACCGCCGGGGTGTTGCTGGCGGCGATTGCCAATACCGCCATGCCGCAAATCTTTGCCCTGGCGCGTGAATATGCCGACAGTTCGGCACGCGAAGTGGTGATGTTCAGTTCGGTGATGCGCGCCCAACTGTCTCTGGCGTGGGTTATTGGCCCTCCGCTGTCGTTTACGCTGGCGCTGAATTACGGTTTTACCGTGATGTTTCTGATTGCCGCCGGTATTTTCGTGCTCTGCGCAATACTGGTGTGGTTTTGCCTGCCGTCGGTACCGCGCGCAGCGCAGACCGGTAGCCTCGACGCCTCGCCGATTGCGCCGCCGAGCGCCTGGCGCGACCGCGATGTGCGGCGGCTGTTTGTTGCATCGATGCTGATGTGGACCTGCAATACCATGTATATCATTGACATGCCACTGTATATTACCAGCGATCTCGGACTGCCGGAACGGCTGGCGGGGCTGTTGATGGGCACCGCCGCCGCGCTGGAGATCCCGGCGATGTTGTTGGCAGGTTATGTGGTCAAACACTTCGGCAAGCGCAGCATGATGCTGTTTGCCATCGTGGCCGGCATCGTATTCTACGCCGGTCTGGTGCTGTTCCAGTTCAAACTGGCGCTGATGGTGCTGCAACTGTTCAATGCGATTTTTATCGGTATCATCGCTGGCATTGGCATGCTGTACTTCCAGGATTTGATGCCGGGGCGGCCCGGTGCGGCCACCACCATGTTTACCAACAGCATATCGACCGGTGTCATCCTGGCGGGTATCCTGCAGGGCGCGCTGGTGGAGAACCTTGGCCATTACGCGGTGTACTGGCTGGCGACGGCGTTGGCCGCCCTGTCGCTATGGCTATGCAGCCGGGTACGCGAAGCATAACCGTTATCCTCCTTATCATTGACGTATGTCATTGAGAAACTTACGTCATACCCCCAAGCTGAACGGACTTCCCGCGCGTTGATTGCAGCGCGCCCAGCCATCTTGTTTGAGATGCCGATCCGTTGAAAAAGTGGGTATGTTATGGACAAACTGACACCGCTCAAGCCCGTTCCTACGTTGATTGCCGTCGCCGCTGCGCTGCTTATCTGGTTCGTTATTCCGGCCCCCGAGGGCGTTGAACCCAATGCCTGGCAGCTGCTGGCGCTGTTCATCGGTACTATTATTGCCATCATCGGCAAAGCGATGCCAATAGGCGCGGTATCGGTTATTGCCATTGCGCTGGTGGCGCTCACCGAAGTTACCCATCCTGGCCAGCCCGGGGCGGCGTTGAGTGATGCGCTGAGCGGATTTTCCAACCCCCTGATCTGGCTGATCGGCTTTTCGATCATGATCTCCCTCAGCCTGAACAAAACCGGCCTCGGTGGGCGCATCGGTTATTACTTTATCTCGCTGTTTGGCAAAAGAACGCTGGGTATCGCCTATGCGCTGACGATGGCGGAAACCACGTTGGCGCCGGTAACGCCAAGCAACACCGCACGCGGTGGCGGGATCATCCACCCGATCATGAAGTCGATTGCCGACAGCTTTGGCTCTAAAGCTGAACTGAACACCGTGGGAAAAATTGGCCGCTATCTGGCATTGGTAAATTACAACATCAATCCGGTGACCTCGGCGATGTTTATCACCGCCACCGCCCCTAACCCGCTGGTGGTCAGCCTGATAGCCAAAGGCACCCACGACAGCGTGGAGCTGACCTGGGGCATGTGGGCGCTGGCGGCGCTGGTACCAGGGGTCTGTTCACTGTTGGTGATGCCGTTGGTTATTTATCTTCTCTATCCGCCGGAAATCAAAAGCACGCCGAATGCACCGCATTTTGCTCAGGAAAAGCTACGCGAGCTGGGGGCCGGTAACGCTGCCGGAGAAAATCACTCTGGCGGTGTTCGCGCTGTTGCTGGTGTTGTGGGCCGGCATCCCGGCGATGATATTCGGTCCGGCGCTGGCGGTGAACCCAACCACCGCGGCCCTGGTTGGTCTGGCGGTGCTATTGGCCAGCGGGGTGCTGAGCTGGGATGACATACTGAAACACAAGGGCGCCTGGGATACCGTGGTGTGGTTCTCGGCGCTGGTGATGATGGCGACCTATCTGGGCAAGCTCGGGTTGATTACCTGGCTGTCGCAGAGTGTAGGAGCCGCCATCGCCCATATGGGGATGAGCTGGGTGGGAGGCACGCTGTTACTGACGCTGGTTTATCTCTATTCCCATTACTTCTTTGCCAGCACCACCGCGCACGTCACCGCGATGTTTGCCGCCTTCTTCGCCGCCGGTATTGCTCTTGGTGCGCCGCCGGTACTGCTTGGCCTGATCCTGGCGTTTTCCTCTTCGCTGATGATGTCGCTAACCCACTATGCAACCGGCACCGCGCCGATCATCTTCGGTTCGGGTTATGTCACGCTGGGTGAATGGTGGAAAACCGGTCTGGTAATGAGTGTCGTCAACCTGGCGATCTGGCTGATAATTGGCAGTTTATGGTGGAAGTGGCTGGGATTCTGGTAATCCTCGCGATGGTTGACGCCGCCGGGCGGCGGCGTCAATGATTGCAGCTATTGACTGACGATCAGTTCAAAAATGCCGGCTGCTGCGCTTCGTAACGCGTGATATCCGTTTCGTGCTGTAGCGTCAGACCGATGCTGTCCAGGCCATTGATCATGCAGTGGCGGCGGAAGCTGTCGATGTCAAACGGGTAGCTGCGCCCGCCGGCGTTGACCGTCTGGTTTTCCAGATCGACGGTAAACTCGATACCTTCGTTGTCAGCAACCAGCCGGAACAGGGTATCGACATCCTGCTCGCTGAGCGTCACCGGCAACAGCTGGTTGTTGAACGAGTTACCGTAGAAAATGTCGGCAAAGCTCGGCGCAATCACCACCTTGAAACCGTAATCGGTCAGTGCCCAGGGCGCGTGTTCGCGCGAAGAGCCACAGCCGAAGTTTTCACGCGCCAGCAGTATGCTGGCCCCCTGGTAGCGCGGCTTGTTCAGCACGAATTCGGGGTTCGGCTGCTGGCCGGCGTCGTCGAGGAAACGCCAGTCATTGAACAGGTGCTGGCCGAAGCCGGTACGCGTCACCTTTTGCAAAAACTGTTTTGGAATAATGGCGTCGGTATCGACGTTGGCGGCATCCAAAGGCACGACGATGCCCGTATGTTGAGTAAATTTAGCCACGGTCGTGCTCCTTAGTGCAATTCACGGATATCGGCGAAATGGCCGCTGACGGCGGCTGCGGCCGCCATCGCCGGGCTGACCAGATGGGTGCGTCCGCCACGCCCCTGACGCCCTTCGAAGTTACGGTTGCTGGTGGATGCGCAGCGTTCGCCCGGATTCAGACGGTCGTTGTTCATCGCCAGACACATTGAACAGCCTGGCAGGCGCCATTCAAAACCGGCGTCGATAAAGATCTTGTCCAGGCCTTCCGCCTCCGCCTGAGCTTTGACCGGCCCGGAACCGGGCACCACGATCGCCTGTACGCCGTTGGCCACTTTACGCCCTTTGGCAATGGCTGCCGCTGCACGCAGGTCTTCGATGCGCGAATTGGTGCAAGAGCCGATAAATACTTTGTCGATCGGCACTTCGGTCAGTTTGATACCCGGCTTCAAATCCATATAGGCCAGGGCTTTTTCCGCTGAGGCGCGTTCAACCGGATCGCTGAACGACTCCGGCGCCGGGATCGCCTGATTGACCGCGATCACCTGGCCGGGGTTGGTACCCCAGGTTACCTGTGGCGCGATATCTTCCGCACGCAGCGTTACCACGCTGTCAAAGCGGGCGTCATCGTCGGACTTCAGCGTACGCCAGTAGGCGACTGCCTGCTGCCAGTTGTCGCCGGTTGGGGCGAACTGGCGGCCCTTCAGGTAATCGAAGGTAACGTCATCCGGTGCCACCAGGCCGGCTTTGGCGCCCATTTCGATCGCCATATTGCACAGCGTCATGCGGCCTTCCATGCTCAGTGCTTCAATGGCCTTGCCGCAGAATTCCACGACGTGGCCAGTACCGCCGGCGCTACCGGTCTTGCCAATCACCGCCAGCACGATGTCCTTGGCGGTGATGCCGTCGGCAGCGTCGCCGGTCACTTCGATTTTCATGGTCTTGGCGCGGCCCTGCTTCAGGGTCTGGGGTGGCCAGCACGTGTTCCACTTCGGAGGTGCCGATACCGAACGCCAGCGAACCAAAGGCGCCATGGGTAGCGGTGTGCGAGTCGCCGCAGACGATGGTCATGCCCGGCAGTGTTATACCCTGTTCCGGACCGATCACGTGTACGATGCCCTGGAACGGGTGGTTCAGGTCATACAGCGATACGCCGAACTCAGCGCAGTTCTTGATCAGTTCCTGCATCTGGATGCGTGCCATTTCGCCGCTGGCATTGATGTCTTTGGTCTGGGTGGAGACGTTGTGATCCATGGTGGCAAAGGTTTTTCCCGGTTGGCGAACCTTGCGACCCATGGCACGCAGGCCGTCAAACGCCTGCGGAGAAGTGACTTCGTGCACCAGATGGCGATCGATGTACAGCAACGGTGTTTCGTTCGGCGCTTCGTACACCACGTGGGCATCATACAATTTTTGATATAACGTTTTGGCCATGTTAAGCCCCCTGTGCCACAAAGCGAGCGATGATGTCGCCCATTTCATCGGTGCTGATTGCCTTGCCGTCACCGGCCAGATCGGCAGTGCGGTACCCCTGTTCCAACGCCTGGTTGATGGCACGTTCGATCGCGTCGGCGGCCTCGTCGGCTCCCAGGCTGTAACGCAGCATCAGGGTGGCGGACAGGATCTGGGCGATCGGGTTGGCAATGCCCTTACCGGCGATGTCCGGCGCAGAACCGCCTGCCGGCTCATACAGGCCGAAACCGTCCTCGTTCAGGCTGGCAGAAGGCAGCATGCCCATCGAGCCGGTAATCATCGCGCACTCGTCAGACAGAATGTCGCCGAACAGGGTTGGAGCACAGCAGTACGTCGAACTGCGACGGATCCTTGATCAACTGCATGGTGGCGTTGTCGATGTACATGTGCGACAGCGACACGTCCGGGTAATCCTTGGCAACGCCGTTCACCACTTCGCGCCACAGGATCGAGCTCTGCAACACGTTGGCCTTATCGATAGAGGTCACCTTGCCGCGACGCTTGCGGGCGGATTCAAAGGCGATGCGTGCGATACGTTCGATCTCGAAGCGATGATAAACCTCGGTGTCGAATGCACGTTCCTGCATGCCCTGGCCTTCGCGGCCTTTCGGCTGGCCGAAATAGATACCGCCGGTCAGCTCGCGTACGCACAGGATGTCAAAGCCGTTGGCGGCGATATCCGCGCGCAGCGGGCAGAAATCCTCCAGTCCCTGATACAGACGGGCAGGGCGCAGGTTGCTGAACAGCTTGAAATGCTTGCGCAGCGGCAGCAACGCGCCGCGCTCGGGTTGTTCCGCCGCAGGCAGATGCTCCCATTTGGGCCCGCCTACTGAACCGAACAGGATCGCATCCGCCTGTTCGCAGCCGGCAACGGTTGCCGCCGGCAGCGGACTGCCGTGGCGATCGATGGCGATGCCGCCAACGTCATATTCCGCTGCGCTAATGCGAATATCAAAGCGTTGGCGCACCGCGTCCAACACTTTGCGTGCCTGGGCCATTACTTCCGGGCCGATGCCATCTCCGGGCAAGATGGCAATGTGGTAGCTCTTCGTCATGTTCACACCGTTTCCTGATTATTTTGATGTTTATTTTGTTGCAGACGCTGTTTTTCTTTTTCTACCTGCTGGGAGCGCCAAATATTGTTCAATACGTGAATCATCGCCTTGGCGGAGGATTCGACAATGTCTGTTGCCAGTCCGACGCCATGGAAGCGGCGGCCGTTATAGGAAACCACGATATCGACCTGGCCCAGCGCATCTCGGCCCTGGCCCTTGGCGGTCAGTTGATACTTCACCAGTTCGATCGGGTAATCGGTAATACGGTTGATGGCCTGATAAACGGCATCAACCGGGCCATTGCCGGTCGCGGCTTCGGCTTTTTCTTCGCCGCCGCAGATCAGTTTGACCGATGCGGTTGCCATAATGCTGCTGCCTGACTGGACGCTGAAGTAGCCCAGGCTGTAATGCTCCGGCTCTTCCTGCTGCTTGTTAATGAACGCCAGCGCTTCCAGATCGTAGTCGAACACCTGACCCTTTTTGTCTGCCAGCTTCAGGAAGGCGCTGTACAGGTCATCCAGGTTGTAGTCCTGCTCCTTGTAACCCATCTCTTCCATACGGTGCTTCACTGCCGCGCGACCGGAACGTGAGGTCAGGTTCAGCTGCACGTCCTTCAGGCCGATGGTCTGCGGCGACATGATTTCGTAGTTTTCGCGGTTTTTCAGCACGCCGTCCTGATGGATACCGGAGGAGTGGGCGAAGGCGTTGGAGCCGACGATGGCCTTGTTGGCCGGGATGGGCATATTGCACAACTGGCTGACCAACTGGCTGGTACGATAGATTTCCTGGTGGTTGATATTGGTGTGCACATTCATGATGTCCTGGCGCACCTTGATCGCCATAATCACCTCTTCCAGCGAAGTGTTGCCGGCGCGTTCGCCAATGCCGTTCAGGGTGCCTTCGACCTGACGTGCCCCAGCCTGAACTGCGGCAATCGAGTTGCCGACCGCCATGCCCAGATCGTCGTGGCAGTGTACCGAGATAATGGCCTTATCGATGTTCGGCACGCGGTCGTACAGGGTGGTGATGATGCCGCCAAACTGGTTCGGCGTGGTGTAGCCGACGGTATCTGGAATATTAATGGTGGTGGCGCCGGCGTTGATCGCGGCTTCCACCACGCGACACAGGTTGTCGATCGGCGTGCGGCCGGCATCCTCGCAGGAAAACTCGACATCATCGGTATAGTTGCGCGCACGCTTCACCGAGCGTACCGCCATTTCCAGCACTTCGTCGAAGGAACGTTTTAATTTTGATTCGATGTGCAGCGTCGAGGTGGCCAGAAACACGTGGATACGGAACGCGTCGGCGACGCGCAGCGCTTCGGCGGCGACGTCGATATCGTTGTCGACGCAGCGAGCCAGACCGCATACCCGGCTGTTTTTGATCTGACGAGCGATGGTTTGCACCGATTCAAAATCACCCGGCGAAGAGACCGGGAAGCCGACTTCCATTACGTCAACGCCCATGCGTTCCAGCGCCATGGCGATCTGGATCTTTTCTTTTACGCTCAGACTGGCTTGCAGCGCCTGTTCGCCATCACGCAGCGTGGTATCGAAAATAATGACTTGTTGGCTCATCTGATTGTTCCTTATCGTGTCTGTTTCACGCTAAGCGGGCAAAAAAAAACCCGCGCAGTAGCGCGGGTTTCTTATGGGTGAGTGGCTGAATCAGCCCCGAACTCTGCCCACTGGCATACCGCGCAAAGAAGATGCGTTAAGTAGTAGGCCTAGTAGTTGAGTAATTCGGATCATGTGATTCAACGTCTCTAAATGTGTGCGTTGTTTAATTTGATACGTTATTGGCCAGCCGATGTCAACTGCTGATTGAAAATGGTGCGAATCGGTCTCGCGATTATCGACAGAGAACATCGAACAGAAGATAGTTCTGTAAAAAACGGCAGTTTCAGTTAAACGAAAAATTCGGAATTGCGAGCCGCTTGGCATAAATCAGCTGAATAAAGTGATAACGCGTTGCTTATCCATCTCGCTGGGTTAAAATTGCGACCTGACATGACAAGCAAATTGGTTGCAGCCAAGGATGATTGGCACTGCTCTAATTATTCTTTGCAATTAATGGTTTTTGATAGGTGCATATAAATTAATTCTACTTTTATATTCTGTTAACAATAATGCAATGCTTTGCTTTATTGGCGGCGCATCTGTATGTATTGTTGGCTGTCTATATCATGATTTTATTCACCGTGCAGCGATGCGGGCTGAAGATTGCCTGCGGATGATGTTTATCACTTTGCTGTTAACCGTCCAATAAATGCGCGATTTTCAGTCGGTGTAAACGCGTCTGGAGGCGATATCCCATCGGATCGCGCTCGATTGTCATGCCAGCCAGGTAGTAGTCGCGATAACGCATTTCGCTTAATGAACATACAACAGTGTGACGGCGATAATTCGCACTGTTCCGTGCATAGGTGATATTAATGACATAGGACGGAGTGGGGTTAGATATGTCTGAATATAATTCAGGAAATGTCTTAGAAAAGGACCATGCAGATATTCACTTACGTGGTGTTGATCTTAATTTACTCACCGTATTTGATGCGGTAATGCAAATGCAGAATATTACGCGTGCGGCAAACGTATTGGGCATGTCGCAGCCGGCAGTGAGCAATGCGGTGGCCCGGTTGAAAATCATGTTCAATGACGAACTGTTCGTGCGTTTTGGGCGTGGTATTCAACCAACCCTACGGGCTCGGCAGCTGTTCGGGCCGGTACGGCAGGCACTGCAATTGGTCAGAAACGAGCTGCCTGGCACCGGGTTCGACAGCCAGACCAGCGATCGGCTATTTTCGATTGCCATTTGCAGTCCGCTGGATTTGCGTTTGACGGCCAAAGTGCTGAACAATGTAAAATGCATGGCACCGCATATCCGCTTGCGGGTCAGTGGCTGCTTTAATGATTATATCGAGCACCAGTTACGTTTCCAGGAAGTGGGATTCGTCATCGGCTATAGCCCATTTACCCATCACGAGTTTCAAAACCAACCGCTATTTTCCGATCCATTAGTGCTGGTGGTGTCGCAGACGCACCCGCGCATCCACGACAGCATCACTCATGAGCAGCTATTGGCGGAACAACATGCCGTGGTGGCATTGGATAATTATTGTTCTTTCAGCAAGCCTTACTATCTGCAGGAAATCATGTTGCGCACGGTGATGCAGCAATGCACCGATCTTTATAGCGCGCTGCATATTGTGTCGCATACGGATAGGGTAGCAATGGTGCCGCGCTGGTTCGCCGAGCAATATGCCGACGCGCTGAATCTCAGGGTGCTGGCGTTACCCTCGGAGCAAAACCAGGCCACCTGTTACCTAAACCTGGCATGAATCTGCCGAGCGGGACAAAGGGCATCAATGGATAAAATCTGTATTGAGTCAGGTAGATCTGTTGCGTTAAGTCAGCGCTTATTCTTCCGGGAGCCGGTAGCGGCTCCGGGTTAATAGGTTTTGTGTTTTATAAATAAGAAAATACTTATTTATCTGGCAGTATTTTCTTATTTAATAATCTAATGTGTAGTTAGTAATTTATATTTTTATGTTGGTTGAGAGACAAATTTTTTATTAATATTAAATACCACTAATTTTTTGTATCACAGAGTTTTATTCTGCTGCGTTGGCTGGCTTTTGCTTTGGCACCGTGGCCGGTAAATTCCCTGTCCGTTAAGCGGCTGTGCTGAGTCCGTCACTCGATGCTGGCGGTGTTTGGCGCACAGTCCTACGCTGAAAATCCTTTCCCCGTGGCGAGAGTGTAGGTAGACTGCGCGAAAAAAATAAACACCTGTAAGCTGAGATGCCGGGCTGGTGGCCCTGGTAAAGGCTGACTTTTTGATTTATTTCAGGCTTGAGCTTTTATGATCAAAGACTTGCAACAATACCACCAGGTTAACCGGATACAGCACCAGATTTACCAACGTGCCGATTGCGTGGCTTTCCGCCAATGGACGCCAGCGGGAGAGAGCCAACTGAGCTGGCAACAGGTTGGCACGCATATCAATCATATTTGCCAGCGCGCTGCTGTCTATGAACGTCGAGGTTCAGGAGCGCGTGGCAATTTTCGCCAATAACAGCATGGCATGGTCGCTGGCCGACCTGGCGATTTTGCATCTCCGGGCGATCAGCGTGCCGCTGTATGCTACCCACACGCCAGCGCAGGCGGCATTTATCGTCAATGATGCCGATGTGCGCATTTTATTCGTTGGCGAGCAGGCGCAAATGGATGCGGCGCTTGCGCTGCGCGGCGTTTGTCCACGGTTGGCGCATATTGTGGTATTGACGATGCCGTCGATTTGCGTGGTTGCGATATTGCCCGCTATCTGAGTCATATTGAGCGCGAAGCCGACGTTGAGCAGCACCACGCCTGCCTGACGGAGCGCATTGCTGGTCGGGATTTGCAGGATTTATTTACCCTGATCTACACCTCCGGCACCACCGGTGAGCCCAAGGGCGTGATGCTCGACTACCGCAATATGGCGGCGCAGCTGTATCTGCATGACCAGCGCCTGACCGTCGATGCCGACGACGTTTCACTCAGCTTCCTGCCGTTGTCGCACGTTTTCGAGCGCGCCTGGAGTTTCTTTATCATGCATTCCGGCGCGCAGAACGTCTTTTTGCCGAATACCGATTGGGTGCGTGACGCGATGGCGGCGGTGCGGCCGAGTGTGATGTGTGCGGTACCGCGCTTTTATGAAAAGATCTACAGTGCGGTTCACGAAAAGGTCGCGCGTGCGCCGTGGTGGCGCAGAAAGCTGTTCCATTGGGCGATCGGCTGTGGCGAACGAAAGTTCTTGCAGGAACGTGCCGCCAGACCGATAGGTAAAACGCTGGCGCTGGCGCACCGTTGGGCAGACAAACTGGTACTGGAGCAAGCTGCGCGGCATTTTAGGCGGCCGGGTGCGCTTTTTGCCGGCGGCAGGCGCCAAACTGGATGACAACGTGATTTTGTTTTTCCAGGCGATGGGCGTGAACATTAAATACGGTTATGGCATGACGGAAACCTGCGCCACCGTATCGTGCTGGGAAGAGCAGGATTTCCGTTTCGGCTCGATCGGCAAACCGTTGCCGACGCTCGAGGTGCGTATCGCGGAAGAAAACGAAATCCAGGTTCGTGGGCCAATCGTCATGCGTGGCTATTTCAACAAGCCACTGGAAACCGCCGATGCCTTTACCGCCGACGGCTGGTTGAAAACCGGCGACGCCGGTACGGTGGACCCCCAGGGTAACCTGTTCATTACCGAGCGTCTGAAAGACCTGATGAAAACTTCTGGCGGCAAGTATATCGCTCCGCAAATGCTGGAGGGCAGGTTGGCACAGGATCGTTTCATTGAGCAGGTGGCGATCGTCGCCGATACGCGCAAGTTTGTCTCCGCGCTGATTGTGCCGTGTTTTGAGTCGCTGGAACTGTACGCCAAATCGATCAACCTGAAGTATCACGATCGCCTGGAACTGCTGCGCAACGGCCACATTATCGAGATGTTCGAGGCGCGTCTGCGTGAGATGCAAAACGAACTGGCGCGCTTTGAACAGGGTGAAAAAGTTCACCCTGCTGCCGGCGGCATTCTCGATGGAACTGGGCGAGCTGACGCCGACGCTCAAGCTGCGCCGCAAAGTCATTCTTCAGCGTTATCAGCATGAAATTGAGGCCATGTACCAGTAACGGCTATTTTGGGCTTTTTTTGAACGGATGTTGCCGAAAAAATCGACGCACCATTCACCCGATATAGTTCTGTAATTACCGTCCTTGCCAAAACAATGCCTAGCCGAACGGCCTACTGGCTAGTGCATTGTTTTAAGTCGTCGTCTGACGCCAGCCTGTTGCCCTTTCTGTGCGATTATTGCGCCATTTTGCCGTTTGCCTGCCTCATACTCTGACGTTATGTTAAGAGGTTATAAACAGACCATAAAAAACGTTGGGGCATTCCCCACTGTAGGCGCCACGTTCCGGTGCCAGACAAGAATAAGCAAGCCTGGAGGCAAACCCATGGAGATGTTATCAGGAGCCGAGATGGTCGTCCGATCGTTGATCGATCAGGGCGTAAAACATGTATTCGGCTACCCGGGCGGGGCGGTGCTCGATATTTATGATGCCCTGCACACGGTTGGCGGCATTGATCACGTGCTGGTTCGTCACGAGCAGGGCGCGGTGCACATGGCCGACGGCTACGCGCGCGCCACTGGCGAAGTCGGGGTGGTGCTGGTGACATCCGGCCCCGGTGCGACCAATGCCATTACCGGCATTGCTACCGCCTATATGGATTCGATTCCGATGGTGGTACTGTCGGGCCAGGTCCCTAGCTCGCTGATTGGCTACGATGCCTTCCAGGAATGCGATATGGTGGGTATTTCCCGTCCGGTGGTAAAGCACAGTTTCCTGGTGAAACGCACCGAAGACATCCCTTCCATTCTGAAAAAAGCCTTCTATCTGGCGGCCAGCGGTCGCCCTGGCCCGGTGGTCATCGACTTGCCGAAGGACATTGTCGGGCCGGCGGTAAGAATGCCTTATGCTTACCCGCAGGACGTCAGCATGCGCTCTTACAATCCGACGGTGCAGGGGCATCGTGGGCAAATAAAGCGGGCGTTGCAAACCGTATTGGCAGCCAAAAAGCCGGTGATGTATGTCGGCGGCGGCGCCATCAATGCCGCCTGCCATCAGGAACTGCGAGAACTGGCAGAAAAACTCAACCTGCCGGTAACCTGCACGCTGATGGGGTTGGGCGCATTCCCTGGTACGCATCGTCAGAGCGTAGGCATGCTGGGCATGCACGGGACCTATGAAGCCAACAAAACCATGCATCATTCCGATGTCATTTTTGCTGTTGGCGTGCGATTTGACGATCGCACCACCAACAATCTGGCCAAGTACTGCCCGGATGCCACGGTGCTGCACATCGATATCGATCCCACCTCGATTTCGAAAACGGTGGATGCCGATATCCCGATTGTCGGCGACGCCAAACAGGTGCTGACGCAGATGCTCGAACTGCTGGGACAAGGGGAAAAGCAGCAGGATCACGATGCGTTGCGCGACTGGTGGCAGGCGATCGAACAATGGCGCGCGCGCGATTGCCTGGGCTATGACAAAACCGGTCCGACCATCAAACCGCAGGCGGTAATCGAAACCCTGCACCGCCTGACCAAAGGCGATGCCTACGTCACCTCGGACGTCGGGCAGCACCAAATGTTCGCCGCGCTGTATTATCCGTTTGACCAGCCACGCCGCTGGATTAACTCCGGCGGGCTCGGCACCATGGGCTTTGGGCTGCCGGCGGCGCTGGGCGTGAAGCTGGCGCTACCCGATGAAACCGTGGTGTGCGTCACCGGCGACGGCAGCATTCAAATGAACATCCAGGAGTTGTCCACCGCGCTGCAATACAATCTGCCGGTGGTGGTGGTCAATCTCAATAACCGTTATCTGGGGATGGTGAAGCAGTGGCAGGACATGATCTACTCTGGCCGCCATTCTCAGTCCTATATGGAGTCTCTGCCCGACTTCGTCAAGCTGGCTGAAGCCTATGGCCATGTCGGTATTGCCATTCGCACGCCGGACGAGCTGGAAAGCAAGCTGGCGCAGGCGTTGGCAGAAAAGAACCGGCTGGTGTTTGTCGATGTGACCGTCGATGAAACCGAACATGTGTATCCAATGCAGATCCGCGGTGGAAGCATGGACGAAATGTGGTTAAGCAAAACGGAGAGGACCTGATCATGCGCCGTATCTTATCTGTACTGCTGGAAAACGAATCCGGCGCCCTGTCGCGGGTGGTTGGGCTGTTTTCGCAGCGTGGCTACAATATTGAAAGTCTGACGGTGGCGCCAACCGACGATCCGACCCTTTCGCGCATGACCATTCAGACCGTCGGTGACGAAAAGGTGCTCGAGCAGATCGAAAAGCAGCTGCACAAGCTGGTGGACGTGCTGCGCGTCAGCGAGCTGGCGCAGGGTGCACATGTTGAACGTGAAATCATGCTGGTGAAACTGCAAGCCAGCGGCTACGGACGTGAAGAGGTCAAACGCTGCGCGGATATCTTCCGTGGCCAGATCGTTGACGTCACGGCGACGCTGTATACCGTGCAACTGGCCGGCACCAGCGACAAGCTTGATGCGTTTATCAACGCGGTACGTGAAGTGGCGGAAATCGTTGAGGTGGCGCGTTCTGGCGTGGTTGGCGTGTCGCGCGGCGACAAAATCATGCGCTGAAAGGTAAAACATGCTGATTATGTGGAGGGCGGCACGGCGCGCCCTTTGTTTTTGGTCAATATTTCCAACAGAAATTGTCTGATTACCAACCGCTTTCGGCAAAAGCGGTTGCCCGATGGCGTTTTCTGCTGTTAGATCGCTGGGCCGGACGAGGGGAAGCCAGATCCGCCGACAGCCGTCACACTCTACATATCAGCTTCAGTAAGGGGTTAACGTGAAACTGGATGAAATCGCGCGTCTCGCAGGCGTTTCGCGCACCACGGCCAGTTATGTCATCAATGGAAAGGCGAAGCAGTATCGCGTTAGCGATAAAACCGTCGAGAAAGTGATGGCCGTGGTCAGGGAGCATAATTATCATCCGAACGCCGTCGCGGCCGGGCTGCGTGCCGGTCGGACCCGTTCTATCGGCCTGGTGATTCCCGATCTGGAAAACACCAGTTATACCCGCATTGCCAACTATCTCGAACGTCAGGCGCGTCAGCGTGGTTACCAACTGTTGATCGCCTGTTCGGAAGACCAGCCAGATAACGAAATGCGCTGCATCGAACATCTGTTGCAGCGTCAGGTGGACGCCATTATCGTCTCCACCGCCTTGCCGCCGGAGCACCCGTTCTATCAGCGTTGGGCCAACGATTCGCTGCCGATTATCGCGCTGGATCGCGCCTTGGATCGCGAACATTTCATTAGCGTGGTCGGCGCCGATCAGGAAGACGCCTTCGCCCTGGCGCAGGAATTGCGCACCTTCCCGGCAAAATCGGTGCTGTATCTTGGCGCATTGCCCGAACTGTCGGTCAGTTTCCTGCGTGAACAGGGATTCAGACAGGCCTGGCAGGACGACGAGCGGCACGTCGATTATCTCTATGCCAACAGCTATGAGCGTGAAGCCGCCGGTACGCTGTTTGCCAACTGGCTGAAAACCAACCCGATGCCGCAGGCATTATTCACCACCTCGTTTTCGTTGTTGCAGGGCGTGATGGATGTGACGCTCAAGCAACAGGGCCGTTTGCCGACCGATCTGGCCATTGCCACCTTTGGTGACAACGAGCTGTTGGACTTCCTTGAATGCCCGGTACTGGCGGTGGCGCAGCGTCACCGCGACGTCGCCGAGCGTGTGCTGGAGCTGGTGCTGGCCAGCCTGGACGAACCGCGCAAACCGAAACCGGGTTTGACGCGTATCCGTCGCAATCTGTTTCGGCGTGGCAGTCTGAGCCGCAAATAGCATTGGCTGACAGGGATTCGAGCGTTGAATCCCTGTTTAATGCTAACGGGGGCGGCAGCGCGTCGCGACCAAGGCGCAAAATCGGATTTTTTAATAAATTTATATAAAACAATGAGTTGAATTTTTTGGCTGTTTTTTCCGAATTAAAATGCAAAAATCGATAGGAATAAACATGTAAGAAAATGAAACTCCCTTCGTCATCGGTTATTTTGGGAATAATCTTAGCCGAATGATTTAAATCGAAATTTACCCACCTCGTAATATCCGAGCTATTTATTTTTTTCTCCCGCTCTGTATTGCTCGAATAATTGAAGTAATATAGCGCCCTCGTTGTGGCGTTGCCGCGGCTGCGCGTTATTAACGCCGGCATCAGCGGTTGGCACCGCAGCGGGCAAACTCCCGGCGAGGCCTTATCGGCTGCGGCGGTGAGCGGGCTACAGGGCTGTGATTACCGAAGTGAAAAATGAGACCTCGATTGCAGAAGAAAGTATTGAGCCAATTAATAACCAAATTGTCAGGTTTTTAACCGCACGCTTTCCGTTATGAAAATTCTCCTCGTTTATCATGATGTTAATTTTTAATCGTCGAATAAAAACAGTTCCTTTCGCGAGCCAGCTCCCAAAATACCCAGAGAAATATTGCCAAAGCACTGCCGCTCTGGCTTGACAAGGTTTTCATACCCTCCGTAAACTCCTTTATGTGGGAATTTGTGGGGTAAAGTGGTGAAAAAGGTCATGAAGGGGTAGCTCGGGGATGTTCCGTGGCGCGACGATGGTCAATCTCGACAGCAAGGGCCGGCTTGCCGTACCTACCCGATATCGGGAAACGCTGATCGAAGAATCGCAAGGCCAAATGGTTTGCACCATTGACCTCCATCAGCCCTGCCTGCTGCTTTATCCATTGCCTGAATGGGAAATCATTGAACAAAAATTATCCCGTCTGTCGAGCATGAATCCCGCCGAGCGCCGCGTTCAGCGCTTGCTGTTGGGACATGCCAGTGAATGTCAGATGGATAACGCCGGTCGGTTGCTGATAGCCAGTACGCTACGTCAACACGCCGCGCTCACTAAAGAAGTGATGCTGGTCGGGCAGTTCAACAAGTTTGAGCTGTGGGATGAACAGACCTGGTATCAACAAGTCAAGGATGATATTGACGCTGAACAGTCGTCTCAGGAACCGTTGTCTGAGCGGCTACAGGACTTGTCGCTATAAGCATGTTGGAAAACTATAAACACACCACCGTGCTGTTGGATGAGGCGGTTAATGGCCTCAACATCCGCAGCAACGGCATATATATCGACGGTACTTTTGGTCGCGGTGGCCATTCTCGTCTGATTCTGTCCCAACTGGGGCCGGAAGGACGCTTGCTGGCAATTGACCGCGATCCGCAGGCGATTGCAGCCGCCAAATCTATTGAAGATCCACGTTTTACTATCGTACACGGCCCATTTTCCGATTTGTCACATTATGTGCGCGAACGCGAACTGGTCGGTAAAATCGACGGCGTACTGCTCGATCTGGGCGTTTCCTCCCCGCAGCTCGATGACGCAGAACGCGGTTTCTCGTTTATGCGCGACGGGCCACTGGATATGCGCATGGATCCCACGCGCGGACAGTCAGCGGCCGAATGGTTGCTGAAAGCTGAAGCAGACGATATCGCCTGGGTACTGAAAACCTTCGGCGAAGAACGTTTTGCCAAGCGTATCGCGCGTGCCATCGTCGAACGTAACAAGACCGAGCCAATGACGCGCACCAAAGAGCTGGCCGATCTGATCGCCGACGCCAGTCCTTTCCGTGAAAAGCACAAGCACCCGGCAACCCGCAGCTTCCAGGCGATCCGCATCTACATTAACAGCGAACTGGAAGAAATCGAACGTGCGCTGGACGGCGCACTGGAAGTGCTAGCACCGCAGGGGCGGCTGTCGATCATCAGCTTCCACTCGCTGGAAGATCGCATCGTCAAACGCTTTATGCGCCACCACAGCCGCGGCGCGCAGGTGCCGGCCGGCCTGCCATTGACCGAGGCGCAACTGCGTGAGTTGGGCGGTCGCAATCTGAAATCGCTGGGCAAAATGATGCCGTCGGAAGCGGAAGTGGCGGAAAACCCACGTGCGCGCAGTTCGGTACTGCGCATCGCCGAGAGGATGCCGGCGTGATTGGCAACGAGCGTCATGGATTGGTCGGGGTGATTGGCGGCGATTTGCTGCGCAACGCCAAGATCCCGCTGATTTTGCTGATCGCCGTACTGGTCTCCGCCATTTTGGTGGTGACCACGGCGCACCGCACCCGACTGCTGACCGCCGAGCGCGAGCAACTGGTGCTAGAGAAAGATGCGCTGGATATCGAATGGCGCAACCTGATTCTGGAAGAAAACGCCCTGGGCGATCATAGCCGGGTGGAACGTATCGCAACGGAAAAACTGCAACTGCAGCATGTGGATCCGGCGCAAGAAAATATCATCGTTAAACAATGAATGGTTTAACCGACCGCCTAACATGGAGCAAAAAGGGAACGCATGAAAGCAGCACGCCCCGGTAAGTTGAAACGCCAGGAAGATCAAGCCAGCTTTGTCAGCTGGCGTTTTGCGTTGCTGTGCGGCTGTATTTTGCTGGCGCTGGTCGGGTTGATGCTGCGTGTCGCCTATCTGCAGGTGATTAACCCCGATCGGCTGGTCAAAGAGGGCGATATGCGCTCTTTGCGCGTTCAGCAGGTGCCGACCGCCCGTGGGATGATCAGTGACCGGGCTGGACGTCCGCTGGCGGTCAGCGTACCGGTCAATGCCATCTGGGCCGACCCCAAGGAACTGAACGAACGCGGCGGCATCACGCTCGACAGCCGTTGGAAGGCGCTGTCTGATGCGTTGGAAATCCCGCTGGACAAACTGTCCAGCCGCATCAACGCCAACCCGAAAGGGCGCTTTGTGTATCTGGCGCGTCAGGTCAACCCGGCCATCGGCGATTACATCCACAAACTGAAGCTGCCGGGCATCTATCTGCGTCAGGAATCGCGCCGCTACTATCCGGCCGGTCAGGTAACGTCGCACATTATCGGCGTCACCAACATTGACGGTCAGGGCATTGAAGGGGTTGAAAAAAGCTTCGATCGCTGGCTGACCGGTCAGCCGGGCGAACGTACGGTGCGCAAAGACCGTTATGGGCGGGTGATCGAGGATATCTCTTCGGTTGACAGCCAGGCGGCGCACAACCTGGTGTTGAGCGTTGACGAGCGCCTGCAGGCGCTGGTGTATCGCGAACTCAACAACGCGGTGGCGTTCAACAAGGCCGAGTCCGGTACGGCGGTGCTGATCGACGTCAACACCGGCGAAGTGCTGGCGATGGCCAACAGCCCGTCCTACAACCCGAACAATATGGCCGGTACGCCGAAGGACACCATGCGTAACCGTGCCATTACCGATATTTTTGAACCTGGTTCGACCGTAAAACCGATGGTGGTCATGACGGCCTTGCAGCACGGCGTAGTAAGAGAAAACAGCGTGCTCAATACCGTGCCTTACCGCATTAACGGCCATGAAATCAAAGATGTGGCGCGTTATCCGGAACTGTCGGTCACCGGGATCTTGCAGAAGTCGAGTAACGTCGGTGTTTCAAAGCTGGCGTTAGCGATGCCGTCCTCGGCGTTAGTAGATACTTACTCGCGTTTTGGACTGGGAAAAGCGACCAATTTGGGGCTGGTCGGAGAAAGCAGTGGCATATACCCAAAAAAACAACGGTGGTCTGACATAGAGAGGGCCACCTTCTCTTTCGGCTACGGGCTAATGGTAACACCGTTACAGTTGGCGCGAGTCTATGCAACGATCGGCAGTATGGGCGTCTATCGTCCGCTGTCGATTACCAAGGTTGACCCGCCGGTCGCCGGTGAGCGCGTTTTCCCTGAACCGTTGGTTCGCACCGTGGTGCACATGATGGAAAGCGTGGCCCTGCCGGGCGGCGGTGGCGTGAAGGCGGCCATCAAGGGGTACCGGATCGCCATTAAAACCGGTACCGCCAAGAAGGTTGGCCCGGACGGCAAATACGTCAACCGATACATCGCTTATACCGCCGGCGTTGCGCCGGCAAGTAACCCGCGTTTTGCCCTGGTGGTGGTCATCAACGACCCGCAGGGTGGCAAGTACTACGGTGGCGCAATCTCTGCGCCGGTGTTTGGCGCCATTATGGGCGGCGTACTGCGTACCATGAACGTCGAGCCGGACGCGTTGCCCACCGCGGATAAAAGCGAATTGGTAATCAATAAAAAAGAGGGTTCAGGTGGCAGATCGTAATTTGCGCGAATTACTCGCTCCATGGGTGCCGACGGCACCCGAGCGCGCGCTGCGGGAAATGACATTAGACAGCCGAATTGCGGCTGCCGGGGATCTGTTTGTCGCCGTCGTCGGCCATCAGACAGATGGACGCCGCTATATTCCGCAAGCCATCGCCCAGGGCGTTGCCGCCGTGATCGCCGAGGCCGAAGGTGAGGCCACCGACGGTGAAATCCGCGAAATGCACGGCGTACCGGTAATTTACCTGAGCCAGCTCAATCAGCGTCTGTCTGCGTTGGCCGGGCGTTTTTATCTTCAGCCGGCCGAACGTTTGCGCCTGGTCGGCGTGACCGGCACCAACGGAAAAACCACCACTACCCAGCTGTTGGCGCAATGGAGCCAGCTGTTGGGGGAAACCGCTGCGGTGATGGGGACCGTCGGTAACGGCCTGCTGGGCCAGGTTTGTCCGAGCGAAAACACCACCGGTTCGGCGGTTGATGTGCAGCATGTTCTCAACGATTTGGCCGAGCACGGTGCGACCTTTGCCGCGATGGAAGTCTCTTCCCACGGCCTGGTGCAGAACCGCGTGGCGGCGTTGCCGTTTGCCGCGGCGGTGTTCACTAACCTGAGCCGCGATCACCTCGATTATCACGGTGACATGGCCAGCTACGAAGCCGCCAAGTGGTCGCTGTTCGCCGGACACGAAGTGGGGCAGGCAATCATCAATGCCGATGATGACGTAGGGCAGCGCTGGCTGGCGCAGTTGCCGGATGCGGTGGCAGTGACCATGCAGGGCAACCTGCAACCGGGCTGCCGTGGTCGTTGGCTGAAAGCCACCGACGTCAATTATCACGATAACGGCGCGACCGTGCGTTTCAGCTCAAGCTGGGGCGACGGGGAAATCGAAAGCCGCTTGATGGGCGCCTTTAACGTCAGCAATCTGTTGCTGGCGCTGGCGACCTTGCTGTCGCTGGGTTACCCGCTGGCGGCATTGCTGAAGTCCGGCAGCCAGTTGCAGCCGGTCTGCGGCCGTATGGAAGTGTTCACTGCGCCGGGCAAGCCGACGGTAGTGGTGGATTATGCCCACACGCCGGATGCGCTGGAAAAAGCGCTGGCCGCGGCGCGCCTGCATTGCCAGGGGCAACTGTGGTGCGTGTTTGGCTGTGGCGGCGATCGCGACAAGGGCAAACGCCCGCTGATGGGCGGCATCGCCGAGCAGTTCGCCGATCGTGTGGTCGTGACGGACGACAATCCGCGTACCGAAGAACCGCAGGCGATTATCGCCGACATCCTGACCGGCCTGCTGGATCCGGGGCGTGCTCTGGTCATTCATGGCCGTGCCGAAGCGGTCACCAGCGCGGTGATGCAGGCGAAACAACAGGACGTGGTGCTGGTAGCAGGCAAGGGCCATGAAGATTACCAACTGGTGGGGAATCGTCGTCTGGATTACTCCGATCGCACCACCGTGGCACGTTTGCTGGGGGTAATCGCATGATTTCTGTCTCCCTTCAGGCCTTGGCCGATGTATTGAGCGCTGAATTGATCGGTGCCGATTGCCAAATCAATGAGGTGACGACGGATACCCGCCAGATTACCCCTGGCTGCCTGTTTGTGGCGCTGAAAGGCGAACGTTTTGACGCGCATGATTTTGCCGCCGATGCGCTGGCCGCCGGTGCCGGTGCATTACTGGTCAGCAAGCGCTTACCGCTGGGGGCTCCGCAGCTGGTGGTCAAGGACACCCGCCTGGCGCTGGGGCAACTGGCTGCCTGGGTACGACAGCAGGTGCCGGCTCGGGTGGTTGCCTTGACCGGTTCATCGGGCAAAACCTCGGTGAAGGAAATGACCGCTGCCATTTTGCGCCAATGCGGCGAGGTGCTGTATACCGCCGGCAATTTCAACAATGACATCGGCGTGCCGCTGACGCTGCTGCGTTTACAGCCACAGCATGATTTTGCGGTGATTGAACTGGGCGCCAACCATATCGGTGAAATCGCCTATACCACCGCGTTGACGCGTCCGCAGACTGCGCTGGTGAATAACCTGGCGGCGGCGCATCTGGAAGGCTTCGGTTCGTTGGCCGGTGTGGCGCAGGCGAAGGGCGAAATTTTCGCCGGTTTGCCGGCGGATGGCGTGGCGATCATTAACGCCGATAACAATGACTGGCCGCATTGGCAGACGCAGCTGGTGGGCAAAACCGTGTGGCGCTTCTCGCCGCAGGCCACCGACGGCGTGGATTTCTTCGCCAGCGAGATTAGCGTGAACGGCAAGGGGACGCAGTTTACGTTGCACAGCCCGTTTGGCGCGGTGGCAATCGAACTGCCGTTGCCGGGCCGCCACAACGTGGCGAACGCGCTGGCGGCTGCGGCACTGGCAACCTCGGTCGGCGCCTCGCTTGAGGCGGTACGCGTCGGATTGGGCCAATTGCAGGCAGTACCGGGGCGTTTATTCCCGATTCAGCTCAAACCCGGCCAGCTGTTGCTGGACGATAGCTATAACGCCAACGTCGGTTCAATGACCGCCGCCGCGCAGGTGCTGGCAGAGATGCCGGGTTACCGCGTGCTGGTAGCCGGTGATATGGCCGAACTGGGCGACGAAGCGGAAGAATGCCATCGTCAGGTGGGCGAAGCCGCCCGTCTGGCGGGTATCGACAAAGTATTGACCGTTGGCTCGCTGAGCCAGCTGTTAAGCGCTGCATCGGGCCAGGGCGAACATTTTCAAGACAAGGCAGCAGTGATCGCGCGCGTGGCGGAATTACTGACGGAACATACGGTAATTACCGTATTAATCAAAGGGTCACGTAGTGCCGCAATGGAGCAGGTAGTACGCGCGTTACAGGAGAAAGCACCATGTTAGTTTGGCTGGCCGAACATTTGGTCAAATATTATTCCGGCTTTAACGTCTTCTCGTATCTGACGTTCCGAGCCATTGTCAGCCTGCTGACCGCGCTGTTTATTTCCTTGTGGATGGGGCCACGACTGATTGCACATCTGCAGAAGATGTCCTTTGGCCAGGTGGTGCGTAACGACGGCCCTGAGTCGCACTTCAGCAAACGCGGAACGCCGACCATGGGCGGCATCATGATCCTGACCTCCATCACCGTTTCGGTGCTGATGTGGGCATACCCGTCCAACCCGTACGTCTGGTGCGTACTGTTTGTGCTGGTCGGTTATGGCATCGTCGGTTTCGTCGACGATTACCGCAAGGTGGTGCGCAAGGACACCAAAGGGCTGATTGCCCGCTGGAAATACTTCTGGCAGTCGGTGATTGCACTGATTGTCGCATTTGCCATGTATGCCGTAGGAAAAGACACGCCAGCCACCGAGCTGGTTGTGCCGTTCTTTAAGGACGTGATGCCGCAACTGGGGGCTGCTGTATGTGCTGCTGGCCTATTTCGTGATTGTCGGCACCAGCAACGCGGTCAACCTGACCGACGGGCTGGACGGTCTGGCGATTATGCCGACGGTATTCGT
Organism: Serratia odorifera; assembly: GCF_900635445.1. NCBI lineage: Bacteria > Pseudomonadati > Pseudomonadota > Gammaproteobacteria > Enterobacterales > Yersiniaceae > Serratia > Serratia odorifera. The sequence continues at coordinate 683,049 of NZ_LR134117.1, read as the reverse complement.
CGCCGCCGGTTTTGCGCTGGTGGCCTGGGCGACCGGTAACATGAACTTCGCCAACTACCTGCATATTCCATATCTGCGACATGCCGGTGAGTTGGTGGTGGTGTGCACGGCCATCGTCGGTGCCGGGCTGGGGTTCCTGTGGTTCAACACCTACCCGGCACAGGTCTTTATGGGCGACGTCGGCTCGCTGGCGCTGGGCGGCGCGCTGGGTACCATCGCAGTACTGCTGCGTCAGGAATTTTTGCTGGTGATTATGGGCGGCGTGTTCGTGGTTGAAACGCTATCGGTGATCTTGCAGGTGGGGTCGTTCAAGCTGCGCGGACAACGCATTTTCCGCATGGCGCCGATTCACCACCACTATGAATTGAAAGGCTGGCCAGAACCACGGGTGATCGTGCGCTTCTGGATTATTTCGCTGATGCTGGTGCTGATTGGCCTGGCAACGCTGAAGGTACGTTAATCATGGCGGATTATCAGGGTAAAAAAGTCGTCATTATCGGGTTGGGCCTGACCGGTCTGTCCTGTGTTGATTTCTTTATGGCACGTGGCGTGACGCCGCGCGTCATGGATACCCGCATGTCTCCGCCAGGGTTGGACCAGTTGCCGGAAAGCGTAGAACGCCACCTCGGCGATCTGCAGGAAGACTGGCTGCTGGCAGCGGATCTGATCGTCGCCAGCCCAGGCGTGGCGTTGGCGTCACCGGCGTTGAGTGCCGCAGCGGATGCCGGGGTGGACATCGTCGGTGATGTGGAGCTGTTCTGTCGCGAAGCGCAGGCGCCGATCGTTGCCATTACCGGATCCAACGGCAAAAGCACCGTTACCACGCTGGTCGGTGAAATGGCGAAGGCCGCCGGCTGGGCGGTGGGCGTGGGTGGCAATATTGGTCTGCCGGTACTGGAATTGCTGCGGCAGGAATATCAGCTGTACGTGCTGGAGTTGTCGAGTTTCCAACTGGAAACCACCTACAGCCTGCATGCCGCTGCGGCGACGATTCTCAATGTGACCGAAGATCATATGGATCGCTATCCCTTCGGTTTACAGCAATACCGGGCGGCCAAGCTGCGCATTTACGAGAACGCCAAGGTGTGTGTGGTGAATGCCGATGACGCGCTGACCATGCCGGTTCGCGGCGCCGACCCGCGTTGCATCAGCTTTGGTGCGGACGTGGGCGATTACCACCTGAATCGCCAACTGGGTGAAACCTGGCTGCGTGTGCACGGTGAAAAAGTGCTGAACACCCGAGAAATGAAACTGAGCGGCCGCCACAACTACACCAACGCGTTGGCGGCGCTGGCATTGGCCGACGCGGTGAATATCCCGCGAGCCTCCAGCCTGACGGCATTGACTACCTATGCCGGCTTGGCGCACCGCTTCCAACGGGTGTTAGACCACAACGGCGTCTGCTGGATTAACGACTCCAAGGCGACCAACGTCGGCAGTACCGAAGCGGCGCTGAACGGCCTGCAAGTGGACGGCACGCTGCACCTGCTGCTGGGCGGTGACGGCAAATCCGCCGATTTCTCGCCGCTGACGCGTTATCTGCAGGGCGACCATATTCGTTTGTACTGTTTCGGTCGCGACGGTGCTCAACTGGCGCAGCTGCGCCCGGATGTGGCAACGCAAACCGACACCATGGAACAGGCGATGCGGGCGATTGCTGCCGTTGTGCAGCCGGGCGATATGGTGCTGTTGTCACCGGCCTGCGCCAGCCTCGATCAGTTCCGTAATTTTGAAGTACGTGGCAATGAGTTTGCCCGTCTGGCACAGGAGCTTGGCGGATGAAACTACGGGTGCCGAACTTCGGTTTGACCGACAGACTGAAAGACTGGGTGATGGGATCGCGTGAAAGCGATGCCGCTACCATGGTGCTGTATGACCGCACCTTGCTGTGGCTGACCTTCGGCCTGGCGATTATCGGCTTTGTCATGGTGACCTCGGCCTCGATGCCGATCGGTCAGCGTCTGGCGGAAGATCCGTTCCTGTTCGCCAAACGTGATGCGCTGTATCTGGGGCTGGCGTTCGGTCTGTCGCTGGTCACGCTGCGTATCCCGATGGCGGTATGGCAGCGTTACAGCAACGTGATGCTGTTGGCGTCAATCGTACTGTTACTGATCGTGTTGGTGGTCGGCAGCTCGGTCAACGGGGCATCGCGCTGGATTTCGCTTGGGCCGTTGCGTATTCAGCCAGCAGAGCTGTCGAAACTGTCGCTGTTCTGCTACCTGGCCAGCTATCTGGTGCGCAAGGTAGAAGAAGTGCGCAGCAACTTCTGGGGTTTTTGCAAACCGATGGGCGTGATGGTGGTGTTGGCGGTACTGCTGCTGGCACAGCCGGACCTCGGTACCGTGGTGGTGCTGTTCATTACTACGCTGGCGATGCTGTTCCTGGCCGGCGCCAAAAATGTGGCAGTTCCTGGCGATCATCGGCTCCGGCGTATTTGCCGTGGTGCTGCTGATCATTGCCGAACCGTATCGTATGCGCCGTGTGACGTCGTTCTGGAACCCGTGGGCGGATCCATTCGGCAGCGGTTACCAGCTGACCCAATCGCTGATGGCGTTTGGTCGCGGTGAATTCTGGGGGCAAGGCCTGGGGAACTCGGTGCAGAAGCTGGAGTATTTACCAGAAGCGCATACCGATTTCATCTTCTCGATCCTTGGGGAAGAGCTGGGCTATATCGGTGTGGTTTTTGCCCTGTTAATGGTATTCTTCGTCGCTTTTCGCGCGATGTCGATTGGCCGCCGGGCATTAGAGCTCGACCAGCGTTTCTCCGGCTTTCTGGCCTGTTCGATCGGCGTGTGGTTCAGCTTCCAGGCGCTGGTTAACGTGGGTGCCGCGGCGGGTATGTTGCCGACCAAAGGTCTGACGCTGCCGCTGATCAGTTACGGTGGTTCCAGCCTGCTGATCATGTCGACGGCCATCGTGCTGTTGTTGCGTATTGATTTTGAAACGCGTCTGGCGAAAGCCCAGGCGTTTGTGAAGAGGTAAGGGATGAGCGGGAAAGCTAAGCGTTTAATGGTGATGGCAGGCGGTACCGGTGGACACGTGTTCCCGGGGGCTGGCGGTCGCGCATCATCTGATGGCGCAGGGCTGGCAGGTACGCTGGCTTGGAACCGCAGACCGAATGGAAGCCGATCTGGTGCCAAAGCACGGGATCGAGATTGATTTTATCCGCATCTCCGGCCTGCGTGGCAAAGGATTAATGGCTCAGTTGAGCGCGCCGCTGCGCATCTGGCGCGCGGTGCGCCAGGCGAAGGCGATTATGCGCAGCTACCAGCCGGATGTGGTGCTGGGCATGGGCGGTTACGTGTCCGGCCCTGGCGGCCCTGGCCGCCTGGCAGTGCGGCGTGCCGGTGGTGCTGCATGAACAGAACGGCATTGCCGGGTTAACCAACCGCTGGCTGGCGCGCATCGCCAAAACGGTATTGCAGGCGTTTCCCGGCGCGTTCCCGAATGCCGCCGTGGTGGGCAATCCGGTGCGTACCGACGTATTGGCGCTGCCGTTGCCGGCAGAACGTCTGGCCGGGCGAGAAGGGCCGATCCGCGTGCTGGTTATTGGCGGAAGTCAGGGGGCCCGCGTGCTGAATCAGACAGTTCCTGAAGTCGCGGCGCGTTTGGACGATAGAATTACGCTCTGGCATCAGGTTGGCAAAGGTGCGTTGGCATCGGTTCAGCGTGAATATGAAAGGGTAGGGCAGACCGGGCACAAGGTGACCGAGTTTATCGATGATATGGCTGCCGCCTACGCCTGGGCCGATGTGGTGGTGTGCCGTTCCGGCGCCTTGACCGTCAGCGAAATTGCGGCGGCGGGTCTGCCGGCGATATTTGTACCGTTCCAGCACAAGGATCGTCAGCAGTATTGGAACGCGCGTCCGCTGGAAGAAGCCGGCGCCGCGAAAATCATTGAACAGCCGCAGTTCAACGCCGATGCGGTGGCCGAACTGCTGGCCGGCTGGGATCGTCCAACGTTACTGGCGATGGCCGACAAGGCGCGCGCGGTGGCGATCCCCGATGCGACCGAACGCGTCGCGGCGGAACTGATTCGCGTCGCCAAATAAAACATGCAGGGTCTGGTTCGCCGGGCCTGTAAATACAGCAACGTCATGTAAGGGCTCGGTGCGCCGAACCTGGATTAGAGAGAGTGATGAATACACAGCAACTGGCGAAACTACGTACTTTCGTGCCCGAGATGCGACGCGTCCGGCACATTCACTTTGTCGGCATCGGTGGTGCCGGCATGGGTGGTATCGCCGAAGTGTTGGCTAATGAAGGGTATCAGATCAGCGGTTCGGATCTGGCACCGAACCCGGTGACCCAGCAGTTGAGCGCACTGGGCGCGACAATTTACTTCCATCACCGGCCGGAAAACGTGCTGGATGCCAGCGTGGTGGTGGTGTCGACGGCGATCCCGTCCGACAATCCGGAAATCGTCGCCGCGCGCGAGGCGCGTATCCCGGTGATCCGTCGCGCAGAAATGCTGGCCGAATTGATGCGCTTTCGTCACGGTATCGCCGTGGCGGGAACGCACGGCAAAACTACCACCACGGCGATGGTTTCCAGCATTTATGCGGAAGCCGGCCTGGATCCGACGTTCGTCAACGGCGGGCTGGTAAAGGCGGCAGGCACCCATGCGCGTCTGGGGTCGAGCCGTTACCTGATTGCGGAAGCCGATGAGAGCGATGCGTCGTTCCTGCATCTGCAACCGATGGTGGCGATTGTCACCAACATCGAAGCCGACCACATGGACACTTACCATGGCGACTTCGAGAACCTGAAACAGACGTTTATCAATTTCTTGCACAACCTGCCGTTCTACGGCCGTGCGGTGATGTGTATTGACGACCCGGTGGTGCGTGAACTGCTGCCACGCGTTGGTCGCCACGTCACTACCTACGGCTTTAGCGACGATGCCGACGTGCGTATTGAGAGCTATAGCCAGCGTGGTCCGCAAGGGCACTTTACCCTGAGCCGTCAGGACAAGCCGCTGATGACGGTGACCCTGAACGCACCGGGCCGCCATAATGCGCTGAACGCGGCGGCGGCGGTGGCGGTAGCCACCGAAGAAGGCATTGACGACGACGATATTCTGCGCGCGCTGGCAGGCTTCCAGGGCACCGGCCGTCGCTTCGACTTTCTTGGCGAGTATCCGTTGACGCCGGTTAACGGCAAGGCGGGCAGTGCGATGCTGGTGGATGACTATGGCCATCACCCGACGGAAGTGGACGCCACCATCAAAGCGGCGCGCGCCGGCTGGCCGGACAAGCGTCTGGTGATGATTTTCCAGCCGCACCGTTACACGCGTACGCGCGATCTGTACGACGATTTTGCCAACGTGCTGTCTCAGGTTGACGTATTGCTGATGCTGGACGTGTACCCGGCGGGGGAAGCGCCGATCCCGGGTGCCGACAGCCGTTCGCTGTGCCGTACTATTCGCAACCGCGGCAAGTTGGATCCGATCCTGGTGTCCGACGCGGATACGGTGCCGGAAACCTTGGCGCAGCTGTTGCAAAATGACGATCTGGTGTTGGTGCAGGGCGCCGGCAACGTCGGCAAAATCGCCCGTAAACTGGCTGAATTGAAACTGCAGTCGCCGAACAACGAGGAGGAACAGCATGGCTGACAAAGTCGCCGTCCTGATGGGTGGCACCTCCGCTGAACGTGAGGTTTCTCTGCAATCCGGCGCAGCGGTGCTGGCCGGGTTGCGCGAAGCCGGTATCGACGCCCACGGCATTGATACACGTGACTTCCCGCTGGCCCAGTTGAAGGCGCAGGGTTTCAGCAAAGTATTTATCGCGCTGCACGGCCGCGGCGGTGAAGACGGTACGCTGCAGGGGATGCTGGAATTCCTCGACCTGCCGTATACCGGCAGCGGCGTGATGGCATCGGCGCTGACCATGGACAAATGGCGCACCAAAATGGTGTGGCAGTCGATGGGGCTGCCGATAGCACCCTACGTGGCATTGCACCGTGCGGAGTTTGTCGGTGAGGCGAAAAGCCAGTTGCTGGCAAGCGTGGAGGCACTGGGCCTGCCGCTGATCGTCAAGCCGAGCCGTGAAGGTTCCAGCGTCGGTATGAGCAAGGTCAGCGAATTCGGCGAACTCGTCGCGGCGCTGGACGAGGCGTTCCGTCATGACGACGACGTGCTGGTCGAAAAGTGGCTGAGTGGCCCGGAATATACCGTGGCATTTTTGGGTGACCAATTGATGCCGTCAATCCGCATTCAGCCGGCCGGCGTGTTTTACGACTATCAGGCCAAATACATCTCGGACGATACCCAGTACTTCTGTCCGAGCGGCTTGAGCGCCGAGCAGGAAAGCGAGCTGGCTGCGCTGGCGGCTCGGGCCTATCGTGGCCTTGATTGCAGCGGCTGGGGTCGGGTTGACGTAATGCAGGATAACGATGGCAGCTTCTATCTGCTTGAGGTGAACACCTCGCCAGGCATGACCAGTCATAGCCTGGTGCCGATGGCAGCGCGCCAGTTTGGATTGGATTTCTCGCAGCTGGTGGCGAGAATTTTGGAATTGGCCGACTGATATGTCGCAAGCTGCCCTGAATGCGCGCGAACGCGAGGTTGAAAATAACCCGCGGCGCAGCAACGGAAGCCAATTGGCGGGGATCGTTTTCCTGCTGATGGTGTTGGGAACGGTCCTGTGGAGCGGCTGGGCGGTGATTGGCTGGATGAAAGACGCCAGTCGCCTGCCGCTCTCAAGGCTGGTGGTAACCGGCGAACGCCATTACACCACCAACGATGATATTCGCCAGGCTATTCTGGCACTGGGATCGCCAGGCACGTTCATGACGCAGGATGTCGATGTCATCCAGCAGCAGATTGAGCGGTTGCCGTGGATTAAGCAGGCCAGCGTGCGCAAGCAATGGCCGGATGAGCTGAAAATCCATTTGGTGGAATATGTCCCGGTGGCGCGTTGGAATGATTTGCACATGGTGGATGCCGAGGGCAAATCGTTCAGCGTGCCGGCAGCACGTGTCGGCAAGCAGAAATTGCCGTTGCTCTATGGTCCGGAAGGGAGCGAACAAGACGTCCTGGAAGGGTATCGGACCATGAGCAATGCGTTGGCGACCGGCAAGTTTACGCTGAAGATGGCGTCGATGACGGCGCGTCACTCTTGGCAACTGGCGTTGGATAACGATGTCCGGCTGGAACTGGGGCGTGACGACCGCGCGGGGCGCCTGCAACGCTTTATCGAGCTGTATCCGGTACTGGAGCAACAGGGCCAGGCGGAAGGCAAGCGTGTCAGTTATGTCGACCTGCGTTATGACGCAGGTGCATCGGTGGGTTGGTCCCCGTTGCCGATAGACTCGCAGGCAGGCGATGCGGCGGCACGTCAACAGCAAAACAGTAATCAGCAACAAAATCAGGCACAGGCAAAACAACAATGATCAAGTCGACGGACAGAAAACTGGTAGTTGGACTGGAGATCGGTACGGCGAAAGTCGCCGCATTGGTAGGGGAAGTTCTGCCCGATGGCATGGTCAACATTATCGGGGTGGGCAGCTGTCCGTCCCGGGGTATGGATAAGGGCGGCGTTAACGACCTGGAGTCGGTAGTGAAGTGCGTACAGCGCGCTATCGATCAGGCCGAGTTGATGGCTGACTGCCAGATTTCTTCGGTCTACCTCGCATTATCGGGCAAACATATCAGTTGCCAGAACGAAATAGGGATGGTTCCTATTTCAGAAGAGGAAGTGACCCAGGAGGATGTGGAGAACGTCGTCCATACCGCCAAGTCGGTGCGTGTGCGCGATGAGCATCGCGTTCTGCATGTGATTCCTCAGGAATATGCCATCGACTATCAGGAAGGCATCAAAAACCCGGTGGGGTTGTCCGGCGTGCGTATGCAAGCCAAGGTGCACCTGATTACCTGCCATAACGACATGGCAAAAAACATTGTCAAAGCGGTTGAACGTTGCGGTCTGAAAGTTGACCAACTCATTTTCGCCGGTCTGGCCGCCAGCTATGCGGTACTGACCGAAGATGAACGCGAACTCGGCGTTTGCGTGGTGGATATCGGTGGCGGCACCATGGACATGGCGGTGTATACCGGTGGCGCGCTGCGCCATACCAAGGTTATCCCGTATGCCGGCAACGTGGTCACCAGCGATATCGCCTACGCCTTCGGCACGCCGCCGACGGATGCAGAAGCAATTAAAGTTCGACACGGTTGTGCGCTTGGGTCGATTGTTAGCAAGGATGAGAGTGTAGAGGTGCCTAGCGTCGGGGGACGTCCTCCGCGTAGTCTGCAAAGACAGACACTGGCTGAAGTCATTGAGCCACGCTACGCCGAACTGTTGAATCTGGTTAACGATGAAATTTTGCAATTGCAGGAGCAACTGCGTCAGCAAGGGGTGAAGCACCATCTGGCTGCGGGTATTGTGCTGACCGGCGGTGCCGCCCAGATTGATGGCCTGGCAGCCTGTGCGCAACGGGTGTTCCACACCCAGGTACGCATCGGCCAACCCTTGAACATCACGGGTCTGACGGATTATGCGCAGGAGCCTTACTACTCAACGGCGGTAGGTCTGCTGCACTATGGAAAAGAGTCTCACCTCAGCGGTGAGTCAGAAGTAGAAAAACGCGCCTCGGTGGGCAATTGGTTTAAACGTATCAATAGCTGGCTGAGAAAAGAGTTTTAATGTTTCAACTAAGAGATCATGCTGAGTAATCTTTTTATGATCTCGCAGCGACAGGCACAAAACGGAGAGAAACTATGTTTGAACCAATGGAACTAACCAATGACGCGGTGATTAAAGTCATCGGCGTCGGCGGTGGCGGCGGTAACGCCGTTGAACACATGGTGCGTGAGCGCATCGAAGGTGTTGAATTCTTTGCCGTTAATACAGACGCTCAGGCGCTTCGTAAAACGGCAGTTGGCCAAACCATCCAGATTGGTAGCGGTATTACCAAAGGTCTGGGTGCAGGCGCGAACCCCGAAGTGGGTCGCAATTCGGCGGAAGAAGACCGTGAAGCCCTGCGCGCCGCTCTGGAAGGTGCAGACATGGTCTTCATCGCAGCCGGTATGGGCGGCGGTACCGGTACCGGTGCTGCACCTGTGGTGGCCGAAGTTGCCAAGGATCTGGGGATCCTGACAGTAGCCGTGGTTACCAAGCCTTTCAATTTTGAAGGCAAGAAACGCATGGCGTTCGCTGAGCAGGGTATCGCCGAACTGTCCAAGCACGTGGACTCACTGATCACCATCCCGAACGACAAGCTGTTGAAAGTGCTGGGACGCGGTATTTCTCTGCTGGACGCCTTTGGTGCGGCCAACGACGTGCTGAAAGGCGCGGTGCAGGGCATTGCCGAACTGATCACCCGTCCGGGCCTGATGAACGTCGACTTCGCCGACGTGCGCACCGTGATGTCCGAAATGGGCTACGCGATGATGGGTTCTGGCGTTGCCTGCGGTGAAGACCGTGCTGAAGAAGCCGCTGAAATGGCCATCTCCAGCCCGCTGCTGGAAGATATCGATCTGTCCGGCGCGCGCGGCGTTCTGGTTAACATTACCGCCGGCTTCGACCTGCGTCTGGATGAGTTCGAAACCGTGGGTAACACCATCCGTGCGTTTGCTTCCGACAATGCGACCGTAGTAATCGGTACCTCACTGGATCCGGAAATGAACGACGAACTGCGTGTCACCGTAGTGGCTACCGGTATTGGCATGGACAAACGTCCTGAAATCACCCTGGTGACCAACAAGCAGGTCAGCCAGCCAGTGATGGATCACCGTTACCAGCAGCACGGTATGGCTCCGCTGCAACAGGAAGTGAAGCCTGCTGCCAAGGTGGTTAACGATCAGAACGCGCAACCGAATAAAGAGCCTGACTATCTGGATATCCCGGCCTTCCTGCGCAAGCAGGCAGACTAAGAATTTCCTGATAATTTGGAATCTCCGCTCTTTGTGCTAAACTGTCCCGCCGGCCTTGCTGTATGCTTGGCTGGTAGGATGGATAACATTGCGAGATAAAACGATGATCAAACAAAGGACATTAAAACGTATTGTTCAGGCGACTGGTGTCGGTTTGCATACCGGCAAGAAAGTCACGCTGACCATGCGCCCAGCGCCGGCTAATACCGGGGTCATCTATCGTCGCACTGACTTGAATCCACCGGTTGATTTTCCGGCTGATGCAAAATCCGTGCGTGATACCATGCTCTGTACTTGTCTGGTGAACGAGCATGACGTGCGTATTTCTACCGTTGAGCATCTTAATGCCGCACTGGCTGGGCTTGGCATCGACAACATCATTATTGAAGTTGACGCCGCCGAAATCCCAATCATGGACGGTAGCGCCAGTCCGTTCGTCTTCCTGTTGCTGGATGCCGGCATCGAAGAACTGAACTCAGCGAAGAAATTCCTGCGTCTGAAAGACACAGTGCGTGTTGAAGATGGCGATAAATGGGCCGAGCTGTCCCCGCATAACGGGTTCCGCCTGGACTTTACCATTGATTTCAACCACCCGGCGATTGATGCCAGCACCCAGCGCTACCGCCTGGATTTTTCTGCCGACTCGTTCGTGCGTCAAATCAGCCGTGCGCGTACCTTCGGGTTTATGCGTGATATCGAATATCTGCAATCCCGTGGCCTGGCCCTGGGCGGCAGCTTCGATTGCGCCATCGTGGTCGACGATTACCGTGTGCTGAACGAAGACGGTCTGCGTTTTGAAGACGAATTCGTGCGCCACAAAATGCTGGACGCCATCGGCGACCTGTTTATGTGCGGTCATAACATCATTGGCGCGTTTACCGCGTACAAGTCTGGCCACGCATTGAATAACAAATTGCTGCAGGCCGTCTTGGCCAAACAGGAAGCGTGGGAATTCGTCACCTTCCAGGACGAAGCCGAAATGCCATTGGCATTCAAGGCACCGTCCACCGTATTGGCATAAGCCTGTACCCGAGAACGTCGAGCGCATCACGGCGGCGCAGCGCGGTCAACAGGCCGAGCTAAACGCAAGCTCACCCTCCCGAGTCATCTGCTCAGGCAAACGACCGGGATGGGCTGAACCGCGCGCCTGCGATGCGGCTTGAAGCGTAACGGGTAGATATCGCTGGTTATTTGTCACGACTGGTAGCGTTGGCACCCTCTCCGGCCATCGATGCCAGTCGTTCCAGCGTCTTGCGCAATTTTTCCGGGCTGCGACTGGCCAATCCCCTCAGTTGTTCCGCACTTTCCACGCTTAGCGTGCGCATTGGCGCATCTGTCTGACCGTTCGCCGGCGTTTTATCCGTCTTCTGCTGCAGATTAGCGCTTTTCGCCATCAACGCAGGATTAATCCTGATGTCGATCGATGACAATGATGGTAGAATTTGCGCTCTTAGTGCTGATAACAAGTTAGGCTGTTCGTAGCGCAAGCGCATCATCCAACTGGCATTTGCCGTTTCCAGCACTAAAATACCCTGTCTGAAGTTCGCGACGCGGCACCAGGGGTGCAGTTGAGCAGGCAATAAGCCCTTGACCGCACGATTCAGCTTCAGCAGCGCTACGGCGCGCTGTTGTACATTGTGCAACGGCCCCTTATCTGCTGCGGACGCTTCGTCGAACAGGACATCTAATAATTGTGGACGGCTATCGCGCATAATGGGCTCCGGCGGATTATAAACTTGTGATCGGTATTCTAAATCGTTGGCGACAATTTGGCAGACGTTATTTTTGGCCTCATCTCCTGCTAGGGATGGTAGCGGCCACGCTTGGCGTACCGCAAAATCTGTCGGGCAACGCCGAACAGGCCGCCTTGCCGAGTACCTCGTCCAGCCTTAACCGGCAAAATTCCGCAGCCAACGCCTTTAACAGTCTGGCTTTGTTGCAAGATGCGCCCCGTCGCCCGACCTTTAGCGTCGACTATTGGCAGCAGCATGCGCTACGTACCGTCATTCGTCACCTCTCTTTTGCCCTGGCACCGCAGGTAGTTTATGCCCGGGTACAGGAAAGCGAGGTTGAAGCCGCCGAACCGCCACTGCAGGTGGAACGACTGGCGCTGCTGTCAACGCTGAACGCGTTGCTGACGCATGAGCCGAAGCCGCCGACCATCATTCGTGATACCCATCATTCTGTCCATCCTTCTTTGGCGCAGCATCAGGCGGGGCTATGGCTCGCGCAGGTGCAGGGCATTCGCGCCGGGCCGACGCTTCGCAGCTGATTCTCGCCCTCTGGGCACCGATACCAACAAAATAACAGCAAGTCGATCGCCTGTCTGGGCGGTCATGACAGAGATATCAAATATTATGTTAGCTAAATTATTGACCAAAGTTTTTGGTAGCCGTAACGATCGTACACTGCGCCGTATGCGCAAAGTGGTTGAGCAAATCAACCGTCTGGAACCGGACATGGAAAAACTGTCCGATGACGAGCTGAAAGCCAAAACCAACGAATTCCGCGAACGCCTGAAGAAAGGCGAAGTATTGGAGTCGCTGATCCCTGAAGCCTTCGCCGTAGTGCGTGAAGCGAGCAAGCGCGTATTCGGCATGCGTCACTTCGACGTCCAGCTGCTGGGCGGTATCGTCCTGAACGACCGCTGCATCGCCGAGATGCGGACCGGTGAAGGTAAAACCCTGACTGCAACACTGCCTGCCTACCTGAATGCCCTGAGCGGCCGCGGCGTGCACGTGGTAACCGTCAACGACTATCTGGCGCAGCGCGATGCCGAAAACAACCGTCCGCTGTTCGAGTTCCTCGGTCTGAGCATCGGTATCAACCTGCCGGGCATGCCGGCGCCGGCCAAGCGTGAAGCCTACGCCGCAGACATCACCTACGGCACCAACAACGAATACGGCTTCGACTATCTGCGTGACAACATGGCGTTCAGCCCTGAAGAACGTGTACAGCGCAAGCTGCATTATGCGCTGGTGGATGAGGTTGACTCGATCCTGATCGACGAAGCGCGTACGCCGCTGATCATCTCCGGCCCGGCGGAAGACAGCTCGGAAATGTACATCAAGGTTAACAAGCTGATTCCAAAACTTATTCGCCAGGAAAAAGAAGACTCTGACAGCTTCCAGGGCGAAGGCCACTTTTCGGTGGACGAAAAGGCGCGCCAGGTTCACCTGACCGAGCGTGGACTGATCCTGATCGAAGAAATGCTGGTCGACGCCGGCATTATGGAAGAGGGTGAATCCCTGTATTCACCGACCAACATCATGCTGATGCACCACGTCACCGCCGCCCTGCGTGCCCACGTGCTGTTTACCCGTGACGTTGACTACATCGTGAAAGACGGCGAAGTGATTATCGTCGATGAGCACACCGGTCGTACCATGCAGGGACGTCGCTGGTCGGACGGCTTGCACCAGGCGGTCGAGGCGAAAGAAGGCGTAGAGATTCAGAACGAAAACCAGACCCTGGCTTCGATCACCTTCCAGAACTATTTCCGCCTGTATGAAAAACTGGCCGGCATGACCGGTACCGCCGATACCGAAGCGTTTGAATTCAGCTCGATTTACAAGCTGGATACCATCGTGGTGCCGACCAACCGTCCAATGCTGCGCAAGGACATGCCGGATCTGGTGTACATGACCGAGCTCGAGAAAATCGGTGCAATCATTGAAGATATCCGTGAACGCACGGCGAATGGTCAGCCGGTGCTGGTGGGGACCATCTCGATCGAAAAGTCGGAAGTGATTTCCCGCGAGCTGGCGAAGGCTAACATTGACCACAAGGTATTGAACGCCAAATTCCACGCCATGGAAGCGGACATCGTGGCACAGGCTGGTCAGCCTGGCGCGGTAACCATCGCTACCAACATGGCCGGTCGCGGTACCGACATCGTGCTGGGCGGCAGCTGGCAGACAGAAATTGCCAAGCTGGAAGCGCCAACCGAAGAGCAGATTGCCGCTATCAAACAGGAATGGCAACTGCGTCACGACGCGGTGCTGGCATCCGGCGGTCTGCACATCATCGGTACCGAGCGCCACGAATCTCGCCGTATCGATAACCAGCTGCGCGGTCGTTCCGGCCGTCAGGGTGATGCCGGTTCATCACGCTTCTATCTGTCGATGGAAGATGCGTTGATGCGTATTTTTGCCTCCGATCGCGTTTCCAACATGATGCGCAAACTGGGGATGAAAGAGGGCGAAGCGATTGAACACCCGTGGGTGACCAAGGCCATCGCCAACGCACAGCGTAAAGTGGAAAGCCGTAACTTCGACATCCGTAAGCAATTGTTGGAATACGATGATGTGGCTAACGATCAGCGCCGCGCGATTTACAGCCAGCGTAATGAACTGCTTGACGTGTCCGACGTCAGCGAAACCATTGCCAGCATCCGTGAAGACGTGTTTAAGGCCACCATCGATAACTACATTCCGCCGCAGTCGCTGGAAGAAATGTGGGACGTACAGGGCCTTGAAGAGCGTCTGAAAAACGATTTCGATCTGGATATGCCGATTGCGGAATGGCTGGACAAAGAACCGCAGCTGCACGAAGAAACGCTGCGCGAGCGCATTCTGGACAACGCCAAAGAAGAGTATCAGCGCAAAGAAGAGGTTGTGGGCAGCGAGATGATGCGCAACTTCGAAAAAGGCGTGATGCTGCAAACGCTGGATTCCCTGTGGAAAGAGCATTTGGCAGCGATGGATTACCTGCGTCAGGGCATCCACCTGCGCGGCTATGCGCAAAAGGATCCGAAGCAGGAATACAAGCGTGAATCGTTCGCCATGTTTGCCGCAATGCTTGAGTCGCTGAAGTATGAAGTGATTAGCGTGCTGAGCAAGGTTCAGGTACGGATGCCGGAAGAAGTGGAAGCGCTGGAGCAACAGCGCCGTGAAGAAGCGGAACGTCTGGCGCAGCAGCAACAGCTGAGCCATAAAGATGAGAATTCGCTGGTAACGGAAGATCCGAACGCGCCGGCCAGCGCCGAGCGCAAGGTAGGACGTAACGATCCTTGCCCGTGCGGTTCAGGTAAGAAATACAAGCAGTGTCACGGCCGTTTGCAAAAGTAAGCTGCGGTGCAGCTTGATTAACCCGTTGGGGCCGGCATGTCCGGCCCCAGCTGTATCCGGCGCTGCCGTCAGATGGGCTGCAATATCACGCCGCTATCAAGGAGTTTGCGATGAAACATGTCAACATCGCCGTGGGCATCATCCGTAATGCTCAACAGGAAATCTTTATCACCCGCCGTGCGGCAGATGCGCACATGGCCGGATTCTGGGAGTTCCCAGGCGGTAAAATTGAACAGGGGGAAACGCCGCAGCAGGCGTTGACCCGAGAATTGCTGGAAGAGACCGGAATCAAGACCGAAGGCGCCGAACTGCTGGAGGTGCTGGAGCACCAATTTACCGATCGTATCGTGACGCTGAATTTCTATCTGGTGGAAAGCTGGCAGGGCGAACCGTTTGGTCGAGAGGGGCAACCGATGCGCTGGGTCAGGCAGGCAGATTTGCAGGCGGACGAGTTTCCGCCGGCCAACCTCACCATCGTACAACGGCTGGTAGCACTGGCCAACGCGGCACAATAATCATTACGGCCTGCATCAGCAGGCCGTTTAAACAATGTTAGCAGCGCTTCCACTGGACTGGGTGCCCGCCAGTGGTGCTGTTGTTGGTGCACGCGTCGTTAATCCCGATCGCGCTGTTCTTCAGACCATTCATCACTTTCGTTCAAATCACCGTTGCTGGGAATGCGCTTTTCTTCATCGGCCCATTCGCCAAGATCGATCAGCTGGCAGCGTTTGCTGCAAAACGGACGATACGGGCTGACTTCGCCCCATACCACGCCTTTGCCACAGGTTGGGGCATTTTACTACGGTAGTCATCTTGCTTCCTTAGCCTTGGTTAATGCCAAAGGCCTTTTTATTCAAAAACTAACAACACGCCAAATCAAATGTCAGACGCTCGGGAACCTGGCCGTGCTCACTGTCCAGCGGTAAAAAACGGATCGCATAACGCGTCTTGTGGCCGGAGATCTGCGGATACAGCTGATGCACCAGATCGATGCGCAAACGCAGCAGATCGGCACCTTCGGCATTATCCTGATAGAAGCCGTTCAGGCTGATCTGGTTGCGGAACGGCTCGGTCTGACGGATCAGGCTCAGGATCATGGTCAGCGCCTGATGCAACGGCTCCAGGGTTTGCAGCCACTGTGCGACGTCGTCATCACGCTCATGTTGCGCGGCGTGCATCCACATATGCAGCGTCGGCAAATCAAAGCTGCAACAGCCGCCAGGAATACTCAGCCGTTGCCGCACCAGGGCGATCAGGCGGTCTTCGCGTAATGCCTGACCCATGCGCGGCGCGGACATCAACTGGCTTGAGCGTTGTTTCAACTGATTGCGCAGTTGATCGACCCGCGTCATGTCGACGCCCGGTACGTCGGCCCATTGCAGCAGTTTCTGCTGCTGGCGCTCCAGTTCTTTCAACAGTTCGGTACGAATTTCTCCGCGCTCCAGCACGTCCAGCAGATCGGAAATCGTGCGAAAGAAAGTCAGGGCGATAGCGGTTTCGCTCAGCGCTCGCTGACCGTGCAACTGCTGTAATAAAAATTCAATGCGCAGCCAGGTACGCATTTTTTCGTTCAACGGGTGTTCAAAGAGAACGGTTGGAGAAGCGTCACTCATTCAGTTTAATCCTGTTGGGGCGCCGATGCTGCCAGTTCGAGGTAGCGGCGATGCAAGGCGGCGACGTGTGGCTCTATCCCTTGAGCGGTGCCGCTATTGTCAATAACGTCATCCGCCGCGGCCAGGCGCTGCTCGCGCGTTGCCTGGGCAGATAAAATGTTGTGCGCCTGCTGGCGGCTGATGCCGTCGCGGGCGATGGTCCTGGCCAACTGTGTTTCGCGATCGACATCGACCACCAGCACGCGGTCGGCGCGCGACTGGAGATGATTCTCGACCAGCAGCGGCACCACCCACAACGCGTACGGATGGGTAGTCTGAGCCAGTTGCCGTTGAGTTTCCTGCTGGATCAGCGGATGCAGCAGTTGATTAAGCCAGGCCTTTTCGTCCGGCTGGCTAAAGATGCGTTCACGCAGCGTCGCGCGGTCAAGCGTGCCGTCCGGCTGCAATATTTCCTTACCAAAATGCGCGGCGATGGCGGCCAATGCCGGCGTATCGGGCTGTACTACCTGGCGGGCGATCACGTCGGCATCAACGATTGGCGCGCCATGGCGCGCGAAGGCGTCAGCCACGGTGGACTTACCGCTGCCAATACCGCCGGTCAACGCAACTATGTAGGTCATGGTCTGTGGATGCACCCGAAATTCATAAAAAAATAATAGACGAATCATAAAGCGATCGCACAGAAGTGCAAGTTGACGCACGCACTCTGTTGTCACGGTCACGCAAGACCGGGAGTTTTGCTTACGGCAGGAAAAGTGAGCGCAGCATCACACTGCATTTGCATGGGTAAATTTCTGTGATTGTAGCGTAAATAAAGATGAAATCGCAGTCTTGCCGCGTGTTTATTCCGGCGTATGATAACTCCACTGGAACTGGCACTAAAAGATTCGATCACCACCCTGCGATCCGTCGCCATAAACCAGGAAATCAGTTGTCATGCGTATTGAAGAAGATTTGAAGTTGGGTTTTAAAGATGTACTGATCCGCCCTAAGCGCTCCACGCTGAAAAGCCGCTCTGAGGTTGAACTGGCCCGCCAGTTCGCATTCAAACACTCCGGTTGTAAATGGTCAGGCGTACCGATCATCGCCGCCAATATGGACACGGTGGGCACCTTCCGCATGGCTGAAGCCCTGGCTTCTTTTGACGTCCTCACCGCGGTGCATAAACACTATTCCGTTGAACAATGGGCTGAATTTGTTCAGCGCGTTCCCGAAGCCACATTGCGCCATGTGATGGTATCTACCGGCACTTCTGACGCCGACTTTGTGAAAATGAAGCAGATCCTGGCACTGTCTCCGGCGTTGAAATTCATCTGCATCGACGTAGCCAATGGCTACTCCGAGCATTTTGTCGCCTTCCTGCAAAAAGCGCGCGAAGCCTGCCCGCAACACGTCATCTGTGCCGGCAACGTGGTTACCGGTGAAATGGTCGAAGAGCTGATCCTGTCTGGTGCGGATATCGTCAAGGTTGGCATCGGTCCTGGCTCCGTCTGTACCACGCGGGTGAAAACCGGCGTCGGCTATCCACAGCTGTCGGCGGTGATTGAATGCGCGGATGCTGCGCACGGTCTGGGCGGACAAATCGTTAGCGACGGTGGCTGTTCGGTGCCGGGAGATGTGGCAAAAGCCTTTGGCGGCGGTGCCGATTTCGTCATGTTGGGCGGTATGTTGGCCGGTCATGACGAATGCGAAGGTAGCGTGGTGGAAGAAAACGGCGAGAAATTCATGCTGTTCTACGGCATGAGCTCAGAATCGGCGATGAAGCGCCACGTGGGCGGCGTCGCCGAGTACCGCGCGGCGGAAGGAAAGACGGTCAAGCTGCCGTTGCGCGGCGAGGTGGAGTTCACCATTCGCGACATCCTTGGCGGGTTGCGCTCGGCCTGTACCTACGTAGGGGCAGAACGCCTGAAAGAGCTGACCAAGCGCACTACCTTTATTCGCGTGGCGGAGCAGGAAAACCGCGTTTTCGGCGCCAAGTAACCGATGTGCCTCACCCCCGCAGCCGCGGGGGTTTTGCCAGTTATCCCAGCACGTTACCCAACTGAAAGATCGGCAGATACATGGCGATCACCAAGCCGCCGACAATAGCGCCCACCGTCAGCATCAATACCGGCTCCAGCGTTTGCGCCAAAGTATCCGCCAGCTCGTGTGTCTGTTGTTCATGCCACTGTGCCAATTTTCCCAACAGGGTGTCCAGCGTGCCGGACGCTTCACCAACCCGAACCAATTGTTGGCAAAGAGCCGGGAACAGCGGCTGCTCCCCCAGTGCGCGGTGGAAAGACACCCCCTGCGCCAGTTGCTGCTGGATGCTCTCCAACGCCTGGCGAAAAAACGGATTGTCTATCGCCAACCGTGCCGCATTCAGCCCGTCAACCAGCGTTAATCCTGCCAACTGGGTCATATTCAGCGTGCGGAATATCTGGCTCAGGCAGCCGCCAGCGATCAGACGTGCAATCAGCGGTAACCGCAGCAGCAGCCGTTGCTCTCGCCGCTGCCAGTCAGAGTGGGGATGCAAATAGCGCCAGTAGCCCGCGACTACGCCGGCGGTTATCGTCAACAGATAAGGCCCGACATCAATCAATAGGCTGGACAACGCCAGCAACCCCTGGGTAAACCACGGCAGCGGGGCATCAAACGATTGGTAAACCTTGGCAAATTCGGGGAGCACCATCACCAGCATCACGATGCTGACCAGCAATGCCACCGTGCAGACAAATAGCGGGTAGCGCAGCGCGGCGACCACTTTTTTCTGCAATTTTTGCTGTTGATCCTGCTGCTGCGCCAATTGCCAACAACAGCGATCGAGGTTGCCGGTCAGTTCGCCAATGGCAATCAGCTGTCGGTATACCTGCGGAAAAATCTGTGGGTAATCGGCGATCGCTTCGGAAAATGGCTGACCTTGCGCGACCAGCGCGCCGAGATCGGCCAACAGGCAGCGCCACGCGGCGCATGGATGCTCCTGAGCCAGTAATTGCAGCGTATTGACCAGCGGGAGTCCGGCCTGTAGCAGGGTGGCCAACTGCCGGGTGAACTGGATTAACGCCTCACCACGCCATTGGCGAGCGCCGATCCGTTTACCTCCGCCGACGCGACAGGGTTGCAAGCCCTGTTCAATCAGCCAGAGATAAACCTGTGGCTTTGCCTCGACCAGTACGGCGCCCTGGCGAAGCTCACCTTGTGCATCAACGGCTTGCCAACGGAATAGCCGCCGGGCCTTCATCGCTGTCGCTCCTGGCTGCTGCCAATTACCCGGTACACTTCTTCCAGCGAGGTCACTCCCTGCGTCGCCAGCGCCAGGCCGGCTTGCAGCAGCGAATACTGCCCCTGTTGACGGGCAATGGCAGCCAACTGGCTGGCGGCCAGATTTTGCAGCAGCCCTTGTTGCACCTCCGGCGTGATATACAGCAGTTCATAAATGCCGATCCGGCCGTAGTAGCCGCCAAAGCAGTGTTCGCAGCCCTCCGCGCGCCAGGGGACTAGCGGTTCGGGCCAGATGTCCGGCGGGAAGCGTTGCGGCTCGGCGAGCAGATAGCGGCAATGTACGCACAGCCGGCGCACCAGCCGCTGTGCGATGACCAACTTGAGGCTGGCGGCCAGCAGGTAGCCGGCCACCCCCATGTGAGTCAAGCGCGTCAAGGTTTCGCTGGTGGAGTTGGTATGCAGCGTCGACAGCACCAGATGGCCAGTCTGTGCCGCCTTGACGGCGATCTCTGCCGTTTCCGCGTCGCGGATCTCGCCGATCATGATCACGTCCGGATCCTGCCGCAGCAATGCGCGCAATACCCGCGCAAAGCCTAGATCGGTTTTCGCGTTGATCTGGGTCTGGTTGATGCCGAATACCGGGATCTCGATTGGATCTTCGACGCTGCACAAATTGCTCTGTTGATCGTTCAACTGCCGCAGGCCGCTGTACAGCGTGACGGTTTTGCCGCTGCCGGTCGGGCCGGTGACCAGGATCAGACCCTGAGGGTTGGCAAGCGCGCCGGCAAAGCGATCGCGATCGGCCGGACTCATGCCCAACTGTTCCAGCGACAGCTCCTGCCGGTCGGTTTGCAAGATGCGTAAAACCACTTTTTCGCCGTACAGCGTCGGCAGAGTGGAAATGCGCATCGAATAGCTGGCGTGATCCAACTGTACGCCGAGCTGCCCGTCCTGTGGCAAGCGGCGTTCTGCGATATCCAGTTGTCCCATGATCTTCAGCCGTGCGATCACCCGTGCTGCCAGCGCGAAGGGCGGCGAAACCACGGCCTGCAGCACGCCGTCGATGCGCAGGCGTACGCGCAGTTGGTGTTGATAAGGTTCAAAGTGCACATCGGAGGCCCGGCGTTGGATCGCGCTGCGCAATGTCAGATTGATAAAGCGCACCGCTGGCGCATCGCTGTCATCATTTAGCGAGGGCGTGGCGTCATCGCTGGCGATGCGTTGCGTTGACGATGCCACATTCTGCTGTTGATTGCGCGCCTGCTCCAGACGCGCCAGCGGCCATTGCTCGACCACCACCTGCTTGCCACTGGCCAGGCGCAGCGCCTGCAACAGCAAGGTCGGTAGATCGCCATTCAAGGCGATGGTCAGCCGCGTCTCATCCTGGCTCAGCGCCAGCGCCTGGTAGCGTTGACACAGCACCTGGATTTCATCGCTGATGTCGCGGCCCGTCATGCCTCTTGAGCCGTATCATCGAAGCGGAACACGTCCTGGCATATCTGTTTCAACGCGTCGCTGTCGCCGCTGCATCGGCGGGTCCAGCGCGTCAGTCCGACGCTATTTTGCTCTGGCGTCAGCGCCACCGTCAGGCCTTGCAGCGTTTGGCTGCCGGTAAGGACGATCGCACCTTGCTGTACCTGAACATTGCTGACATAGCGGGATGCCGCGCCTTCTGGAATACCTTTGCTGCCGGCATTGCAGCTGCTCGGGTTGCCGTGGTCCAGCAGGCAAAGCTCGACCGCCATTTTATACGGGGCCATCGCTTGCAACATGTCGGTCATGGCGGCCTTCTGGACATAACGCTGATAGGCGGGGACGCCGATAGCGCTGAGAATGGCGATGATGGCGATCACGACCATCAGTTCGATCAGGGTAAATCCACGTTGGCTGTCCATTGATTGCTTGCTCCTTATGAATAAGGCAGCAACGGTAATACCTGGAATGACGTCGGGCGAGGGGCGGTTGGTCAGGTTGCGCGCCGTTTTGACAAAAAGACTGGCTGTTGCAGCGAGCGGCATGATTTATGCGGCATGCAGCGCAATCTGACTTGGTAGACAGGTCTCCCGCCTGATGCGGGAGACGGTAAGATGAGGGCGTTAATTAAAGCGCATGGACAGATCGAGTGCGGTAACATGCTTGGTGAGCGCGCCAACCGAAATATAGTCGACGCCGGTTTCAGCATATTCACGCAGAGTTTCATGGGTGACATTACCGGAGACTTCCAATTGGGCACGCTGCTGGGTCAGGGCAACCGCCTGGCGCATCATGTCGACGCTGAAATTGTCCAGCATGACGATATCGGCCCCGGCTTCCAACGCCTGCTGCAGTTCGTCCAGCGATTCCACTTCCACCTCTACCGGCACATCGTCGTGTAGCCAGAAGGCTTGCTCCACCGCGTTTTTGATCGAGCCGGCGGCGATGATATGGTTTTCCTTGATCAGAAACGCATCGGACAGCCCCAAACGGTGATTGCCGCCGCCGCCGCACAGCACCGCATATTTCAAGGCGGTACGCAGGCCTGGCAGCGTCTTGCGGGTATCCAGCAGACGGGTGCGGGTGCCAGCCAGCAGAGCGACATAACGGCTGACTTCACTGGCGACGCCGGACAGGGTCTGCACAAAGTTCAGCGCGGTGCGTTCGCCGGTCAGCAAAATGCGGGCCGGGCCGTGCAAACGGCACAGCGGCTGGTTGGGGATCAGCGCATCGCCGTCGGCGACCAGCCATTCAACCTGGATCTGATTGCCCAATTGGATAAAGACTTCGTTCAGCCAGCGTTGCCCGCAAAAAACGCCGGCTTCGCGAGTGATGATAGTGGCCTGCGCCTGTTTGTCGGCCGGCAGCAACTGGGCGGTAATATCACGATCCGCATTCACTTCACCTCCCAGATCTTCCCGCAGCGCCTGGGCTACGGCATAGGGAATGTCATGCTCAATTCGTGTAAGAAGCTCGCTGCGGCGGCTGTCGGCACTGTAGCGATGTGTCGGCATAGGTGACTCCGAAAAGGGGACTTAGGAAGAAGTTGAAACATGCTACTCTGTTGCAAAGATAAGTACCACCGGCAGAGCGGGTCGCTGTTACTGAAATATGAATCAGGTATTATCCGATATCGGCAGCAAGAATTATCTGGCATCTGTGGAGCAACGCAGTTTAGCCCTGGCACCCGGCTGGGCGTGATAATAAGGGAGAAACATAGCTAATGACGCTGTTTACGCTGTTACTGGTTCTGGCATGGGAACGCCTGTTCAAACTGGGCGAACACTGGCAGTTGGATCACCGGCTGGAGGTGGTGTTTCATCGACTGCAGCGCTTCTCGCTGGTGCAAACGCTGGCTCTGGTGCTCGGCTGGATGGTGGTGGTCGGCGCACTTTTGTGGCTGTCGCAGGGGCTGTTCTTCGGCGTGCTTACGCTGGCACTGTGGGTGATTATCAGCCTGCTGTGCGTAGGGGCCGGTATCAAACGCAAGCACTACCGTGCCTATCTGAAGGCGGCGCGGCAGGGCGACGCCCATGCCAGCGATCAACTGGCGGAAGAGCTGGCGCTGATCCACGGGCTACCGGTGGATTGCAGTGAAGCAGATCGGTTGCGCGAATTGCAGAATGCGCTGCTGTGGATCAACTACCGTTATTACCTGGCGCCGTTGTTCTGGTTTGTGGTCAGCGGGCCTTATGGGCCGATTGCGTTGGCCGGTTATGCCTTTCTGCGTGCCTATCAGACCTGGCTGGCGCGTCACAATACACCGCTGGAACGTTCGCGCTCCGGCATCGACAGCGTGCTGCATTGGCTGGACTGGATCCCGGTACGCCTGGTGGGCGTGGCGTATGCGCTGATCGGCCATGGTGAAAAGGCGCTGCCGGCCTGGTTTGCCTCGTTGGGCGATCGCCGCACCTCGCAGTATCAGGTGCTGACTCGTCTGGCGCAGTTCTCTTTGGCGCGCGAGCCACATACCGATCCGGTACAAACGCCACGTGCTGCGGTGACGCTGGCGCGTAAAGTTACCATGGTAGTGGTGGTGGTGGTGGCGCTGCTGACGATTTACGGCACCTTGCTGTAAACAAAAAACGGGCGCATAAGGCGCCCGTTATCCTTTTTAGCTGACGCGCTTACAGTTTGGCGAAGCAGCGGCGTGCCGCATCGATGGTGCGCTGAATATCTTCCTTGCTGTGTGCCACCGACATAAAACCGGCTTCGAAGGCCGACGGCGCCAGATAAATCCCTTCATCCAGCATCAGGTGGAAGAAACGCTTAAAGCGTTCCACATCGCACTGCATCACGTCCTGATAGCAGGTCACCGTGGTGGCGTCGGTAAAGAACAGGCCGAACATGCCGCCGACGTTGTTGACTACCAGCGGGATATTCTCCTCTTTGGCGGCGTGCAGCAGGCCCGTTGCCAGCATTTCTGTCAGCTCGGTCAGCGTCTGGTGTACGCCCGGCTGGGCAACCAGATTCAGGCAGGCAAAGCCGGCGGCCATGGCGATCGGATTACCGGACAGCGTACCGGCCTGATAGACCGGGCCGGTCGGCGCCAGCGCCGCCATCACTTCGCGACGGCCGCCGAACGCCCCTACCGGCATACCGCCACCGATGATTTTGCCCAGGCAGGTCAGATCCGGTTCCACCTGATAGTAGGCCTGTGCCCCGGCCAGCGCCACGCGGAAACCGGTCATCACTTCGTCGATGATCAGCAGTGCGCCGTATTTGTCACACAGCGCGCGCAGGCCGGGCAGGAATTCGGGCAGCGGCGGCACGCAGTTCATGTTGCCGGCAACCGGTTCAACGATGATGCAGGCGATCTCTGACGGGTACTGTTCGAACGCGCTGCGCACCGAATCCAGATCGTTATAGGTGCAGGTCAGGGTGTGCTTGGCGAAATCTGCCGGCACGCCCGGAGAGTTGGGCTGACCCAGCGTCAGCGCGCCGGAACCGGCTTTTACCAGCAGGCAGTCGGCGTGGCCGTGGTAACAGCCTTCAAACTTGACGATCTTGTCACGGTTGGTATAGCCGCGAGCCAGGCGAATGGCACTCATGGTGGCTTCGGTGCCGGAGTTCACCATGCGCACCATATCCATGGTCGGTACCAGTTCGGTCACCAGTTCGGCCATTTTGACTTCCATCTCGGTCGGTGCGCCGAAGCTCAGACCGCGTTCGGCCGCTTCGATAACCGCGTTGCGGATGGCCGGGTGATTATGTCCCAGCACCATCGGGCCCCAGGAACCGACATAATCGATATAGGCTTTGCCATCGGCATCAAACAGATAAGCGCCGTCGGCACGCTCGATAAACAGCGGTACACCGCCTACACCGGTGAATGCACGCACCGGAGAGTTAACCCCACCCGGGATCAACTGTTGCGCCTGTGCATACAGACTTTCGGACTTGCTGTGCAAGCTCATAAATCGGCTCCTGGAAGTTTCATTAAATTAATTTGACCGGCATATTCTAGAGAAGTGTGCGCCGTTATGAAACGATCACAGTCAGATACCTATTTCGCCGGGCGGCAAGCGTCAGTCTGCGCTAGAATGACCCGCTCGCTATTTGTATTACTTATCTTGCCAATAATAAATAACTCATGATGACTGATTTACAAAAGCAACCTCCGCGGGTGCGTTTTGCGCACCTGAAGCCCAGCGACCGGGTGCGCCAATTTATGCGTCGCGACAAAACGCCGGTGGCGATACTGGTGATGGCGGCGCTGGTGGGCACCCTGGCCGGTCTGCTGGGCGTCGCGTTTGAGAAAGCCGTGGATTGGGTTCAGCAGCAACGGCTCTCCGGTCTGGCCTATGTTGCCAATTACTGGTTTCTGGTCTGGCCGCTGGCGTTTCTTTTCTCCGCAGCGCTGGCGGTGCTTGGCTATTACCTGGTGCGACGCTTTGCACCGGAAGCCGGCGGATCCGGCATTCCTGAAATCGAAGGTGCGCTGGAAGAGTTACGGCCGGTGCGCTGGTGGCGAGTGATTCCGGTGAAATTCATCGGCGGCATGGGCACGCTGGGGGGCTGGCATGGTGCTCGGGCGCGAAGGGCCAACGGTACAGATGGGCGGCAACGTCGGGCGCATGGTGCTGGATATTTTCCGCATTCGCGGCGCGGAAGCGCGCCATTCTCTGTTGGCCACCGGCGCGGCTGCCGGGCTTTCCGCCGCGTTCAACGCGCCATTGGCCGGCATTCTGTTCATTATCGAAGAGATGCGACCGCAGTTTCGTTATAACCTGATTTCGATAAAAGCGGTGTTTATCGGCGTGATCATGTCGGCGGTGGTGTTCCAGATTTTCAATGGGCAACACTCGGTGATTGAGGTGGGCAAATTGTCTTCGGCACCCACCAATACCCTGTGGCTGTATCTGGTGCTCGGCGCGGTATTCGGTGCGGTTGGCGTGATGTTTAACCGCTTGATATTTCGCACTCAGGATATGTTTGCACGTATTCACGGCGGCAACATGCGCAAGATCCTGCTGATCGGCGGTCTACTCGGCGGCATGTGCGGCATTCTCGGCCTGATCCAGCCGCAGGCGGCGGGCGGCGGTTTTGGCCTGATACCGATTGCTGCGGCGGGCAATTACACCGTCGGCATGCTGATGTTCATTTTTATTGCGCGCGTTGTAACCACCCTGTTGTGCTTTGCCTCCGGCGCGCCTGGCGGCATTTTTGCGCCGATGCTGGCGTTGGGCACCTTGTTCGGTACCGCATTTGGCTTGGCCAGCGGGCATTTATTTCCGCAGTACGGCCTTGAAGCCGGTACCTTCGCCATTGCCGGAATGGGCGCGCTGTTTGCCGCCACGGTACGTGCACCGCTGACCGGCATCGTGCTGGTGCTGGAAATGACCGACAATTATCAGTTGATATTACCAATGATTATAACCTGCCTCGGCGCGACGCTGGTGGCGCAATTACTCGGTGGTAAGCCCTTGTATTCTTCACTGTTGGCCCGCACGTTAGAAAAGCAGGAAGCGCAGCAGACCCAGGCCACGGCCGATAAAACAGGTAAAGAAGATGCAACAAATGCGGCGAATACTTGAACGCAACACTCAGGTATTGGATAATCGTTAATATTAATCAGGCTGCCATCGTCGCGACCTGAGGCTGAACAATGTTGGGAGTAACGAGTATGAGCGATGAAACGGCACTGCCCCTGCAATTTACCGAGGCGGCAGCAAAGAAGGTGAAATTCCTGATTGCTGATGAAGAAAACCCGGACCTGAAGTTGCGGGTTTACATTACCGGCGGTGGGTGCAGCGGATTCCAATACGGCTTCACTTTCGACGACAAGATCAACGAAGGCGACATGACCATTGAGAAACAGGGCGTAGCGCTGGTGGTTGATCCAATGAGTCTGCAATATCTGGTCGGCGGGTCGGTGGACTATACCGAAGGGCTGGAAGGTTCACGTTTTGTGGTCACCAACCCGAATGCCAAAACCACCTGCGGTTGCGGTTCTTCATTCAGCATCTGATGCACTGCATGGCCAAAACCCGCTAACGGAGCACCGTTGGCGGGTTTTTTATTGCCTATTGTTCGAGGATAAAGGCCGGCAGTTTCAGGTGCCAGCGAATCGCCGCCAGCCGGATTATCAGCGTAATGGCCATACCGAGCATCATTGCCTGCTGGAGTGGCATGCCAAAGCTGTAATAGGCGGTTGCATGGATGATGCCGCCGATAATGCAGGCGGTGGCGTAAATTTCGGTGCGCAGGATCATCGGAATTTCCCGAGCCAGCACATCGCGAATGATACCGCCGCCAACGCCGGTAATCACCCCCATGCAGATGGCCACCAGTGGTCCACTACCGGCGGCAAAGGCTTTATTGACGCCGATGCCGACAAACACCGCCAGTCCGACGGCGTCCAGCACCGGCAGGATCCATTTCGGCAAACGGCGCGGCTGTCGCACCAGCAGCAGCGTCAGTACGCAGGTGACCATCGCCACCACCAGATCGGTGGGATCCTGCACCCAGAACACCGGCCCGTTGGCCAGCGCCATATCGCGGATAGTGCCGCCACCGACCGCGGTGACCACCCCCAGCACCAGAACGCCGAACGGATCCATGCGTAATTTGCCCGCCAGCAGTACGCCTGAAATGGCAAATACCGCGGTGCCCAGAATATCCAGCCAGAACACCAGCATCAGCGGATCTCCGCCAGTTGGCTACACAGCTGCTGCGCCGCCAGCATAATGCGCGGCCCGGCGCGGTTGAACCAGTCCTCGTTCAGCGCAATCACCGGCACCTGCAGTTGCGGAGCCCAAAACGCCTTGACGCTGGCGACCTGTCTGGCGCCGCCGGTTATGACGACCGCCTGCGGTTTGCGCGCCAGTACCTGTTCGCGACTGATTTGCGGCCAGGCCATGCGGCTGTCGGCGAACAGATTTTCAGCGCCGCACAGCGACAGTACCTGGCTTTGCAGCGTAGCGCCCGAACTGGTGAACAGCGGTTGAGTGCCGAACTGCAACAGGACGCGGCGCGGCTGGTTGCTGGCATAGCGGGCTTTCAGTTGTGCGGTTTGCCGACGAATCAGTTCTGCCGCCTGGTGTGCCTGCAGCGGATGTGGGCTGTAACGAGCCAGGTCGTCCAGCGACTGGGCTATGTCGTCGATATTTTTCGCATCGGCATAAAAAATCGGGATGCCGAAAGACGCCAACTGATCCAGAACCCGCTGCGGGTTGCCGCCGCGCCAGGCCAGGATCAGATCCGGCTTCAATGCCAACACCCGCTCGAGATTGATCCCCTGCCAGGAGGCTACCTGTTCCAGCTTTTTGGCCTGTGGGGGATAATCGGAAAAGGCACTGACTGCCAGCAGGCTATCCCCCATGCCTGCGGCGTAGGCCAGCTCGGTGGTATTCGGCGCCAGACTGATGACGCGTTGCGCCGCCGATGCCGGCAATACCAGTGCCAGCGCCAGCAGCCACGGAAAGAAAGAGCCGCGTCGCTTCACATTAACCGCGTTTGGCCAGCGTCTGCAGCATCGCATTGACCATCAGCGAGGACTGCTTGGCCGCGACCACCAGAAACTCGTCGAAGCTCATGTGCGATTCGCTGTCAGCGACGTCGGAAATGGCGCGAACGACGACGAACGGCGTGTTGAACTGGTGGCAAACATGGCCAATGGCCGCCGCTTCCATCTCCACCGCCGCTACATTTGGGAAGGTGGCGCGAATGCGCGCCAGCGGCTCTGCGCCGTTGATAAAGGCGTCACCGCTGCAAATCAGGCCACGTACCGCATTGAGTTCCAGCTGTTTAATGCAGTTCTCTGCCAGCGCAATCAGCGCATCATTGGCAACGAAGGCCGCCGGGCAGCCGGCCATTTGGCCTGGTTGATAGCCAAAGGCAGTCACGTCGGCATCGTGATAGCGCACTTCTTCCGACACCACGATATCGCCTACTTTCAGCGTCGAGGCCAGGCCGCCGGCGGATCCGGTGTTGATCACCACGTCCGGTTGGCAATGTTCCAGCAGCAAAGTGGTACCCAGCGCCGCCGCAACTTTACCGATGCCAGACTTCAGGAGCGCCACCTCGACGCCGCCGATCTGGCCGGTATAGATTTCACAGCCCGCGCGTTGAATCGTCTGGCGGTTTTCAATTTGTTCGCGCAGCAGGGTCACTTCTTGTTCCATGGCGCCGATGATGCCTACTTTCATAAATAATACTCGCTGATTGGGTGTGAGAATTGCGCATAGTCTATCATGGCTCTGAAAGAGAGATAATCCGTTGCATCCGCCGTTGGGAATTGTTATCACGGGGGTAATGCGCCAAGGGGAGAGAACCAGATGTCCGGGATCGACTTTAAACAGAAAATCAGCTTCCAGCGGCCGTTCAGTAAACCGATCGAAGCCGAGGAAGAATACGATATCATTCGTCAGTTCGAGAGCGATCGCGGGGCGGATCGTCAATTCGGCAGCGATCCGCCGATTGCAGCAAAAAACCCAGGTTTTCCCGCTGGAGCGCAATGCCGCGGTGCGCAGTCGTCTGACCCATTCGATGGAGGTGCAGCAGGTTGGGCGACATATTGCCAAAGAGATCCTCAACCGTTTCAAGCAGGAGCAACGCATCGATCGGCTCGGCCTGACCCGCCTGCTCGATCCGTTTGAAAGCATCGTGGAAATGGCCTGCCTGATGCATGACATCGGCAATCCGCCGTTTGGCCATTTTGGCGAGTCGGCGATTAACGACTGGTTCAGCCAGCGCCTGGATCCTGCCAGCTGCGGCAGCCAGCCGAGCAGTCAGGATCGCTGCTCGGTTGAGGTATTGCGTCTGCATGAGGGGGAAAGCGATCTTAACCGCCTGCGCAGCCGCATTCGTCACGATCTCAGTCATTTCGAGGGTAATGCCCAGGCTATTCGACTGGTGTATACCCTGCTGAAATTGAACCTGACCTACGCGCAGGTGGGCTGTATATTAAAATATACCCGTCCGGCATATTGGGCGGATGATATTCCAGCCAGTCACAGTTATTTGATGAAGAAGCCCGGTTTTTATCTGGCGGAAGAGGCCTTTGTCGATCGGCTGCGTCGCGAATTGAATATGGGGGAGTTCGATCGTTTCCCATTGACCTATATTATGGAAGCCGCCGACGATATTTCTTATTGCGTTGCCGACCTGGAAGACGCGGTAGAAAAAAATATCTTTACCGTTGAGCAACTTTATCTGCATCTGACCCAGGAATGGGGCGTGGTCACCCCGGGCGATCTGTTTGATAAAACCGTTGCCAGCGCCTTCCGTAAAATCGACCGCGGTGGCGCGCGGCGCAGCGCCGAAGATCAGTTCTTCATGTATTTGCGAGTATTTACCGTGGCGCGCCTGGTGCCGCATGCTGCGCAACGCTTTATCGACAACCTGGAGGCGGTCTATCAGGGCAATTTCAATCAGGCGTTACTGGAGGATTCCAGCCCGGCATACCAGCTGTTGAAGATTTTCAAGAACGTGGCGTTCAAGCACGTGTTCAATCACCCGGAAGTGGAACAGCTGGAACTGCAGGGCTACCGCGTCATCAGCGGCCTGCTGGATATCTACAGTCCGTTGCTGGCGATGCCGTTGGCGGACTTCAGCCGTCTGGTGCAAGATGACAGCCACCGTGATTACCCGATTGAAACGCGGCTGTTTCACAAATTGTCGACCAAACACCGACTGGCCTATCAGGAAGCGGTGGAAGGGCTGCAGCATTTATCGCAGGAACAGTTGGCGATCCGCGAGTATTATTTCCGCGCGCGTTTAGTGCAGGATTATATCAGTGGCATGACCGATCTTTATGCCTATGACGAATACCGTCGGTTAATGGCAGCGGAATAATTCTGCAGGTTGACGACTCTATTTCCCGCCGGGCGAAATTCGGCGGGCATGCTGTTTGGAGTTTTGTAAAGATGCCCAATATTTATTTACCATTATCAACAAACTACGCTGGAACTTCGCGCTATTAATAGGTTCTCATTAAACACAACAAAAAGTTATCCCAATAATTTTAAAGAGACACACAGATGAAAAAAACAGCATTAGTTCTGAGCGCTTTGGCATTCAGCATTGGTATGGCGATGGGCCCGGTAACGGCCAGCGCCGCAGAGACCGCATCGGCAAGCACGCCTTCGCAGCAATTGCCGAGCCTGGCGCCGATGTTGGAAAAGGTCATGCCGTCGGTGGTGAGCATTAACGTTGAAGGCAGCACTGCCGTTAATACGCCGCGCATGCCACAGCAGTTCCAGCAATTCTTCGGTGAAGATTCGCCGTTCTGCCAGGACGGTTCGCCGTTCCAGGGTTCGCCGATGTGTCAGGGCGGGCAAGGTGGGCCGGGCGATCAGGGCGCCAAACAGAAGTTCCAGGCGCTGGGCGCCGGCGTGGTGATTGATGCGGCTAAAGGCTACGTCGTTACCAATAACCACGTGGTGGATAACGCCAGCAAGATCCAGGTGCAGTTAAGCGATGGCCGACGTTTCGACGCCAAGATGATCGGTAAGGATCCGCGTTCCGACATCGCGCTGATTCAATTGAAAGACTTCAAGAATCTGACTGCGATCAAAATGGCGGATTCCGACAAGCTGCGGGTGGGCGATTATACCGTGGCGATCGGTAACCCGTACGGGCTGGGTGAAACCGCCACTTCCGGTATCGTGTCGGCGTTGGGTCGTAGCGGCCTCAACATTGAAAATTACGAAAACTTTATTCAGACCGATGCGGCGATCAACCGCGGCAACTCCGGCGGTGCGTTGGTCAACCTGAACGGCGAACTGATCGGCATCAATACCGCGATCCTGGCGCCGGACGGCGGGAATATCGGCATCGGCTTTGCCATCCCCAGTAACATGGTTAAAAACCTGACGGCGCAAATGGTGGAATATGGCCAGGTGAAACGCGGCGAGCTGGGTATCATGGGCACGGAACTGAATTCTGAGCTGGCGAAAGCGATGAAGGTCGACGCCCAGCGCGGCGCCTTTATCAGTCAGGTATTGCCAAAATCTGCCGCTGCGAAGGCGGGTATCAAAGCCGGCGACGTGATTGTTACGCTTAACGGCAAGGCGATTTCCAGTTTTGCCTCCTTCCGTGCCGAAGTCGGTACGCTGCCGGTTGGCAGCAAACTGGCGCTGGGTCTGATCCGCGACGGCAAACCGGTAACGGTGGACGTGACGCTGGAACAGAGCAAACAGACGCAGGTCGATTCCGGCAACATCTATACCGGCATTGAAGGGGCCGAACTGAGCAATACCCAGGCGGGCAGTCAGAAAGGCGTTAAAGTGGACAGCGTCAAGCCTGGCAGCGCCGCGGCGCGTATCGGTCTGAAAAAAGGTGATGTGATCCTCGGGGTTAACCAACAACCGATCCAGAACCTGGGCGAGCTGCGTAAAATTCTCGACAGCAAGCCGCCAGTGTTGGCGCTGAACGTTCAGCGCGGTGATAGTACGCTGTATCTGCTGATGCAGTAATCACCACGGTTTATGCTGATAAAGGCACGCATTCTGCGTGCCTTTTTTTATGCCTTAAAATTGTGAAGCTCACCACAACTCCCGCTGCTGCCAAAACGCTTTGGGCATATGCACAATGTGCAGGCCGTATGGCGTCGGTATGCTGGGCGCTTATCTAAATTGGCTTGGGGCAGAACTGAATGGCGGAATACCATCTTGACGGCAAGCTGGCGCAGGAAATCGTTGCCCGCACCATGCAAATCATTGACGGTAACGTCAATGTGATGGATGCGCGCGGCCGAATTATCGGTAGTGGCGATCGTGAGCGTGTCGGCGAGTTGCATGAAGGTGCACTGCTGGTGCTGTCGCAGGCCAGGGTGGTTGACATCGATGAGGCGGTCGCCCGTCATCTGCACGGTGTGCGACCGGGAATCAATCTCCCGTTGCGCATCGACGGGAAAATTGTCGGCGTTATCGGCCTGACCGGCAATCCGGCGCAACTGCGGCAATATGGCGAACTGGTGTGCATGACCGCCGAAATGATGCTCGAACAGGCGCGTCTGATGCATATGCTGGCGCAGGACAGCCGCTTTCGCGAAGAGCTGGTACTCAACCTGATCCGCACCGAAGAGCTGTCGCCGGCGCTGATGGAGTGGGCGCAGCGGTTAGGCATCGATCCTAACCAGCCGCGGGTTGTGGCGGTGGTGGAAGTGGACAGCGGGCAGCTCGGGGTTGACAGCGCGATGGCGGAATTGCAGCAGCTGCAAGCGTTGCTGACCTTGCCGGAGCGCGACAACTTGATCGCCATCGTTTCACTGAGCGAAATGGTGGTGCTGAAGCCGGCGCTTAACGCGCATGGCCGCTGGGACGCCGAAGACCATCGACGGCGGGTGGAAAACCTGCTGTCGCGCATGAATGAAAGCAGCCGTCTGCGGGTGCGGGTGGCGCTGGGCAATTTCTTTACCGGACCGGGCAGCATCGCCCGTTCTTATCGCACCGCGCGCACCACCATGGCGGTTGGCAAACAGCGGATGTTCGATCAACGCGCCTATTACTACCAGGATCTGATGCTGCCGGTGCTGCTGGACAGCCTGCGCGGCGGTTGGCAGGCCGATGAATTGGTCAGGCCGCTGGCGCGGCTCAAGGCGATGGACGGTAACGGTTTGCTACGCCGTACGCTGAATGCCTGGTTTCTCAATAACGTCCAGCCGAGCGCTACCGCCAAGGCGCTGTATATTCACCGCAATACGCTGGAATACCGTCTCAACCGCATTTCTGAACTGACCGGGTTAAATCTGTCCAGTTTCGACGATCGCCTGTTGCTGTACGTCGGGCTGCAACTGGATGAGGTATAACGCGCTGTTTTCGGCTCCAGGCATATCGTCGTGTGGCCAGGCGGCAACAGATTAAATCCCCGGGAGCTGACATTGGTCAGTGACCGGGGTGCCGCCGCGTAGCCAACAACGCTAGGCGGCGAAAGGCGAAGGAGATGGGAATTTAGGTGACGGGCGCAGGATTAAACACTGCCAACGCGTTATACAACCCCCATTGATCCGACCAGGTTTTCTGACGGCCGCTGGCGATCGCCAGAATCAGCTCAAACAGCTGCCAACCGACTTGCTCAATCGTTGCCTCGCCGGTGGCGATGGTGCCGGCGTTGATGTCCATCAGATCGTGCCAACGTTCGGCCAGCGCGCTGCGGGTGGCCATTTTGATCACCGGTACCGCCGTCAGGCCATACGGCGTGCCGCGGCCGGTGGTGAACACCTGCAGGGTGATGCCGGAGGCCAGCTGCTGGGTGCCGCAGACAAAGTCGCTGGCCGGCGTGGCAGCAAAGATCAGGCCGCGTTTGGTGGGACGCTGGCCAGGGGACAGTACCTCTACAATCGCGCTGGTGCCGGATTTGGCGATCGAACCCAACGCTTTTTCCACCACGTTGGCCAGGCCTCCTTTTTTATTGCCGGGAGAGGGATTGGCGCTGCGATCGGTTTGGCCCTGGCTCAGGTAATCATCGTACCAGCTCATCTCCTCCAGTAAGCGCTTGCCAACCTGTTGGTTCGCTACACGCGGTGTCAGCAGGTGAATGGCATCGCGTACTTCGGTTACCTCGGAAAACATCACCGTGGCGCCGCAGCGCACCAGCAAATCCGAGGCGTAGCCCACCGCCGGATTGGCGGTCACGCCGGAAAAGGCATCGCTGCCGCCGCATTGCATGCCGACCACCAGCTCGGAAACCGGGCAGGGTTCGCGTCGGCGCTGATTAAGGCGTTGCAGATGGCGTTCGGCCAGCGCCAGAATATCATCGACCATCGATTTGAAGCCGACATGCTTTTCATCCTGCAGGCGCACGATGTCACCGGCGTCGAGCGAGATCGGTTGCACATCGTCAGTGCCTTGCAGCAGGCGTTCCGGCTGCAATTTTTCACAGCCCAGCCCGACCACCATCACTTCGCCGCCAAAATTGGGGTTGAGCGCCAGATTGTGAATAGTGCGGATCGGCACTACCGCCGCAGGGGCATTGATTGCCACGCCGCAGCCGTACAGGTGGTTTAATGCCACCACGCCATCGACGTTGGGATACTTTGGCAGCAGATCGCGTTCGATGATTTTCACCACGAAGTCCACCACGCCGGCCACGCAGTGCACGCTGGTGGTGATACCCAGCAGATTCTTGGTGCCGACGCTGCCGTCGGCATTGCGATAACCGTCAAAGGTGTAGCCCGTCAACGGCGCTAACGGCGCCGGTACTCGGTTGGCCAGCGGCAGGCTGTGCAACTCGGGCGCTTCCGGCAGTACCACCAGCGACTCGTCAATCCAGCTGCCACGGGCGATGTTGCGCAGCGCGTAGCCGATGATCTCGCCATAGCGAATAATATTGCCGCCGCTGGCAATATCGTCCAGCGCCACCTTATGCCCTTGCGGTATATGTTCCATTAATTGCAAGCCGCAGGGAAATAGCGTTCCTTTTGGCAGGCCGTCATTATTAACCACGATGGCGACATTATCTTGTGCATGAACTTTTATATACAGCGGTGCGTCATGATTGTTATTTGCTTCAGACATTAAAACCTCACTTGCCATATTCATTATTGTTATTCGCTACGGGATATCACCGGCGGGCTGCTCAGGGAACAGTATATGTGGGGGGGGCTGGTGGCGGCATTATGCAAATGACCGGTATTACGCGAATAGGAGACTCAATTGTTTGGCATCGGTCCAATAGGCTGTGAGCCGGCTCACGGCGCGGCCGGGTTTCGTGAGCTGTACAGCGCAGCATAGGGCAGATGCCATAAACAAACGGCAATATTGCGCCGATCCTTGGGGTATTGCCCGATGAGTCTGCCTGGACGGGCACATATACTTTTTGCCGTAGAGAAATTTATTGAGTTTGGTATTGCCGCTGCCGGATTAATCGCACTGCTCAACAACGGCTGACATTCAATTCAATCAATTTCGTTCTGAGAAATTTATGTAGTTCAGGATGAATATAGCAACGGCTAGATTCAGGAGAACACCATGTCTACTATCAGTTCCGCGACCAGTGTAATAAAAAGGACCAATACGCGTTACTGGATTGTGGTGATGTTATTTATCGTCACCTCATTCAACTACGGCGACCGCGCAACGCTGTCGATTGCCGGTTCATCGATGGCGAAAGATATCGGCCTCGATCCGGTCGGAATGGGCTACATTTTTTCCGCATTTTCCTGGGCGTACGTTATCGGCCAGATCCCTGGCGGCTGGCTGCTCGATCGCTTCGGCTCCAAGCGCGTCTACTTCTGGAGTATTTTCATCTGGTCGCTGTTTACCTTGCTGCAAGGCTTCGTGGACATCTTCAGCGGCTTTGGCATCGTCGTTTCCCTGTTCGCCCTGCGTTTTCTGGTCGGGCTGGCTGAAGCGCCTTCCTTCCCTGGCAATAGCCGCATTGTTGCAGCCTGGTTCCCGGCGCATGAACGTGGCACTGCGGTGTCAATCTTCAACTCGGCGCAGTACTTCGCCACGGTGATTTTTGCGCCGATCATGGGGTGGTTGACTCATGCGGTCGGCTGGGCGCACGTGTTCTTCTTTATGGGCGGGCTGGGCATCATTCTGAGCTTTGTCTGGCTGAAGGTGCTGCACAATCCCAAGGATCATCCCGGAATCAACCAGGCCGAACTGGACTATATCGAGGCCGGCGGTGCGCTGATCAACATGGATCAGAAGCAGGAAAAAACGCAAAAAATCAAAGGCGAAAAGTGGTTCCAGATCAAGCAACTGCTGCAATCGCGCATGATGATTGGCGTCTATATCGGCCAATATTGCATTAATGCGCTGACCTATTTCTTCATCACCTGGTTCCCCGGTGTATCTGGTGCAGGCGCGCGGCATGTCGATCCTCAAGGCCGGTTTCGTGGCCTCGGTTCCGGCAATCTGCGGCTTTGTCGGCGGGGTGCTCGGCGGGGTGATTTCCGACTATCTGATGCGCCGTACCCAGTCGCTGACCTTTTCGCGCAAGGCTCCCATCGTGCTTGGCATGCTGTTATCGATGTCGATGGTGTTCTGCAACTACGTCGATACCGAATGGATGGTGGTCGGCATCATGGCGATGGCGTTCTTCGGCAAAGGGGTTGGGGCGCTGGGCTGGGCGGTGATGGCGGATACCGCGCCAAAAGAGATCAGCGGGCTGAGCGGCGGCCTGTTCAACATGTTCGGCAATGTATCCGGCATCGTCACGCCGATCGCCATCGGCTACATCATCGGCACCACCGGTTCATTCAACGGCGCCCTGATTTACGTTGGTATCCATGCGCTGCTGGCGGTAGCCAGTTATCTGTTCATCGTCGGTGAAATCAAACGTATCGAACTGAAGCCGATGGCAAGGAGTGCCGCATGAGCCACACGCAAGCGACGCCGGTGATTACCGCCATGCGCGTCATTCCGGTCGCCGGTCATGACAGCATGCTGCTGAACATCGGCGGTGCGCACGGCGCCTACTTCACTCGCAACATCGTGGTGCTGACCGACAGCGCCGGGCATACCGGCGTTGGCGAAGCGCCGGGCGGCGAGGTGATCTATCAGACCTTGCTGGCGGCGATCCCGCAGGTGGAAGGCCAGCAAATCGCCTGCATGAACAAGCTGGTGCACGCCATTCATAGCGGTAACCAGTCATCGGATTTCGCCGCCTTTGGCAACGGCGCATGGACCTTTGAACTGCGGGTCAACGCGGGTGGCGGCGCTTGAAGCGGCGCTGCTCGATCTGCTGGGGCAGTTTCTCGGCGTGCCGGTGGCGGAACTGCTAGGCCCCCGGTAAACAGCGTGATGAGGTTACGGTGCTCGGCTATCTGTTTTACATCGGTGATCGGCAACAGACCGATTTGCCGTATCTGGCCGGTGAAAGCGGGCGGCATCCGTGGTACCAGTTGCGCCACCGGCCTGCGATGGATAGCGCGGCGATCGTCGAGCTGGCGGCGGCGGCGCAAGATCGCTACGGCTTCAAGGATTTCAAGCTGAAGGGCGGGGTTCTGCCGGGCGAACAGGAGATTGACGCAGTTTGCCAACTGGCAAAACGCTTTCCCGAAGCGCGCATCACCGTCGATCCGAATGGCGCATGGCTGTTGGACGAGGCCATCGCGCTATGTAAAGGCATGCAGGGCGTTCTGGCCTATGCCGAGGATCCGTGCGGGGCGCAGCAGGGCTATTCCGGTCGTGAGGTGATGGCCGAGTTTCGCCGCGCCACCCGGTTTGCCGGTTGCCACCAATATGATCGCCACCAACTGGCGTGAGCTGAACCATGCGGTGATGCTACAGGCGGTGGACATCCCCGCTGGCGGATCCGCACTTCTGGACCATGCACGGCGCAGTGCGCGTGGCGCAGCTGTGTGACGAGTGGGGGCTGACCTGGGGGTGCCACTCCAATAATCATTTCGACATTTCACTGGCGATGTTTACCCCACGTCGGCGCGGCGGCGCCGGGCAATCCTACCGCCATTGATACCCACTGGATCTGGCAGGAAGGTCAACACCTGACTCACAACCCGCTGCAGATTGTCGACGGCAAAATTGCCCTGCCGGATCGGCCGGGGCTGGGCGTCGAGCTTGACTGGGCGGCGCTGGAACAGGCGCACCGGCTGCACCAGGCGCTGCCGAGCGGCGCACGCAACGATGCGTTGGCAATGCAATATCTGATTCCCGGCTGGCAGTTCGATCGCAAGCGCCCGGCGTTTGGCCGCTGAACTTAACGAAAAGGACAGGAACATGACAACGACTCAGGCAGCTCCAAAAATTACCGCCATGCAAGTGGTGCCGGTTGCCGGCCACGACAGCATGTTGCTCAACCTGAGCGGCGCGCATGCGCCGTTCTTCACGCGCAATATCGTTATCTTGCAGGATAACGCCGGCAACACCGGCGTGGGGGAGATCCCCGGGGGGGAGAAAATCCGCCAGACGCTGGAGGACGCGCAACCGCTGGTGATCGGCAAGACGCTCGGTGAATACAAAAATGTCATGGCGGCGGTGCGCCAGCGTTTCGCCGATCGCGATGCGTCGGGGCGTGGCCAGCAAACCTTCGATCTGCGCACCACCATTCACGTGGTGACCGGCATTGAGGCAGCGATGCTCGATCTGCTTGGCCAGTTCCTGCAGGTGCCGGTGGCCGCGCTGCTGGGGGATGGGCAGCAGCGCGATTCGGTCGACATGCTTGGCTATCTGTTCTACGTCGGCGATCGCCGTAAAACGCCGTTGTCGTACCAGAGTCAGCCCGACGACGCCTGCGACTGGTATCGGCTGCGTCACGAAGCCGCGCTGACGCCGCAGGCGGTGGTGAGGCTGGCGGAGGCCGCCTATGAAAAATACGGCTTTAACGATTTTAAACTGAAGGGCGGCGTGTTGGCCGGCAGTGAGGAAGCTGAGGCGGTCACGGCGCTGGCGGCGCGTTTTCCGCAGGCGCGCATTACCCTCGATCCCAACGGCGCCTGGTCGCTGGAGGAAGCGATTGGCCTCGGCAAACAGCTGCGCCACGTGCTGGCCTACGCGGAAGATCCGTGCGGGGCAGAACAGGGTTTTTCCGGCCGCGAGGTGATGGCGGAATTCCGCCGCGCCACCGGCCTGCCGACCGCCACCAACATGATCGCCACCGACTGGCGGCAGATGGGCCACACGCTGCAATTGCAGTCGGTGGATATCCCGCTGGCGGATCCGCATTTCTGGACCATGAGCGGTTCGGTGCGAGTGGCGCAGATGTGCCACGAATTCGGTCTCACCTGGGGCTCTCACTCCAATAATCATTTTGATATTTCACTGGCGATGTTTACTCACGTAGCCGCCGCGGCGCCGGGCAATATCACCGCCATCGACACGCACTGGATCTGGCAGGAGGGTAACCAGCGCCTGACGCGTGAACCGCTGAGCATTGCCGACGGCCGCGTGGCGGTGCCGCAGAAACCGGGGGCTGGGGATCGAGCTCGATCGCGATCGGCTGATGCAGGCCCATGAGTTGTACAAAACCCACGCCTCGGTGCGCGCGATGACGCCATGGGCATGCAGTACCTGATCCCCAACTGGACCTTTGACCCTAAACGCCCATGCCTGGTGCGTTAATCGCCGATGCATTTCTTCCCCAACGCAAAATACAAGGAAACGCCATGAAAAGTTGCCACAACCGCTTCCGCCAGTCATTGCAGCAGGGGGAAACCCTTATCGGCTGCTGGTCGGCGCTGGGCAATCCGATTTCCACCGAAGTACTGGGGCTGGCCGGTTTTGACTGGCTGGTGCTGGACGGCGAACATGCCCCCAACGACATTACCACCTTCGTACCGCAACTGATGGCATTGAAAGGCAGCGACAGTGCCGCAGTGGTGCGTCCGCCGTGCAACGAGCCGGTGATCATCAAACGGCTGCTGGATATCGGCTTTCACAACTTTCTGATCCCGTTCGTCGAAAGCGAACAGCAGGCACTGCAGGCGGTGGCCTCGACGCGCTACCCGCCGGCCGGCATTCGCGGCGTGTCGGTTTCGCACCGCAGCAACGGCTACGGTACGGTGGCGGATTACTTTGCCACCATCAATGACAACGTCAGCGTACTGGTGCAGATCGAAACCCAGGCTGGGGTCGATAACCTGGATGCGATCGCCGCAGTGGACGGCGTGGACGGTATTTTTGTCGGGCCAGGCGATCTGTCGGCGGCGCTGGGATATCTCGGCCAGCCGAATCACCCGGAAGTGCAGGCGGTGATCCGCCATATTTTCGACCGAGCCAAAACCGCCGGTAAACCGAGCGGCATCTTGGCGCCGGCGGAGGCCGATGCGCGTCGCTACCTGCAATGGGGCGCGCAGTTTGTCGCCGTCGGCAGCGATCTGGGGGTGTTGCGCAATGCCACCCAGGCACTGTGCGACCGTTTTAAAACTAGCGAGAAATAAGGGGAATACGATGAAAGTTGGATTTATTGGTCTGGGGATCATGGGCAAGCCGATGAGCAAAAACCTGCTGAAAGCCGGGTATTCACTGGTGGTGCTCAATTATCACGCCGACACCACCGCCGAGCTGCTGGCGCTGGGCGCCGAGTCGGCCGAGACGCCGCAAGCGGTAGCGGCGCAGAGCGACATCGTGATCACCATGCTGCCCAATTCCCCGCAGGTACAGCAGGTAGTGTTAGGTGAACACGGCGTTATCGACGGCGCCAAGCCGGGCAGCGTGCTGATCGACATGAGCTCGATCGCGCCGTTGGCCAGCCGTGAAATCAGCGCCAGACTGGCGGACAAGCAGATTGCGATGCTGGATGCGCCGGTCAGCGGTGGCGAGCCGAAGGCGATTGACGGTAGCCTGTCGGTGATGGTTGGCGGCGATAAAGAGGTGTTTGAGCGTTGCTACGAAGTGATGAAAGCGATGGCCGGTTCGGTGGTGCACACCGGGGAAATCGGCGCCGGCAACGTCACCAAACTGGCTAATCAGGTGATTGTGGCGCTGAATATTGCCGCGATGTCCGAAGCGTTGGTATTGGCCACCAAGGCCGGCGTCAACCCGGATCTGGTGTACCAGGCAATCCGTGGCGGGCTGGCGGGTAGCACGGTGCTGGATGCCAAGGCGCCGATGGTGATGGATCGCAACTTCAAGCCGGGATTCCGTATCGACTTGCATATCAAGGATCTGGCCAATGCGCTGGATACCTCGCATGGCATTGGCGCGCAGCTGCCGCTCACCGCCGCGGTGATGGAAATGATGCAGGCGCTGCGCGTTGACGATCTCGGCAATGCCGATCACAGTGCGTTGGCCTGCTATTACGAAAAATTGGCCCAGGTTGAAGTCACTCGTCAGAGGTAACGCAGGCTGCTTATGAAAATAGTGATTGCGCCGGATTCATACAAAGAAAGTTTATCTGCCCTGGCGGTAGCTACCGGTATTGAAGCCGGATTCCGGGAGATTTTCCCCGATGCGGAATACGTTAAATTACCGCTGGCCGACGGTGGCGAGGGCACGGTTGAGGCGATGGTGGCCGCAACCGGTGGCAAGACAATCGAGGTGGAGGTGACCGGGCCATTGGGAGAAAAAACGCGGGCATTTTTTGGCCTGTCCGGTGATGAACAAAGCGCATTTATTGAAATGGCCGCGGCCAGCGGGCTGGAGCGGCTGCCGGCCGAACGGCGCAATCCGCTGAACACCACCTCGTACGGCACCGGCGAACTGATCCGCTGTGCGCTCGATCACGGGGTGAAGCACTGCATTATCGGCATTGGCGGCAGCGCCACCAATGACGGCGGTGCGGGCATGGTGCAGGCGTTGGGCGCACGCTTGCTGGATGAGCAGGGCAACGACATCGCGTTTGGCGGTGCGGCGTTGGCGACGCTGGCCGATATAGACCTTAGCGGCCTGGATGCGCGCATCGGTCAGTGCAAATTCGAAGTCGCCTGCGACGTCAGCAATCCATTGACCGGCGCCGATGGCGCCTCCGCCATTTTTGGCCCGCAGAAGGGCGCGACGCCGCAAATGGTGGCCGAGCTGGACCGTGCCTTGCAGCACTATGCGCAGGTGATTGAGCGCACGCTGGGTATCGACGTTGAACGGGTGCCTGGCGCCGGAGCGGCAGGGGGCATGGGGGCCGGGCTGTTGGCGTTCTGTCAGGCCGAACTGCGGCAGGGTATCGAAATCGTTACCGAAGCCCTGGGTCTTGATGCTCTGGTGCGCGATGCCACCTTGGTGATCACCGGCGAGGGGCGTATCGATAGCCAGAGCATCAACGGCAAAGTGCCGATTGGCGTTGCTCGGGTGGCCAAACGTCACAACAAGCCGGTGATCGGCATTGCCGGTAGCCTGAGCACCGACGTCGGCGTGGTGCATCAACACGGTCTGGATGCGGTATTTAGCGTGCTTTACAGCGTTTGTACCCTGGAGGAGGCGCTGAACGGCGCAGCCGACAACGTGCGCATGGCGGCGCGCAATATTGCGGCGACGTTGCGACTGGCGCAGCAAGGGTAGCGTCTGGCCCCTGCCTGAGTTACAGGGGCCGCTCTGTAACGCGAGATATTGGTCAGGGGGGCCTCAGCGTCTGGCGGTATGCGCCGGTCTGCATGTCTAGCGTAAATGTTGGCGCGCCGCCTGGCTGACCAGTTCTATCTCATCCAGCAGTTCCAGCCATTCCGGCTCCAGATCGCTGCGGCTGACGCCCAGACGCAGCTGTTGCTCAAGATAAAAACACAGCTGCTTCAGGCGTGGAACGCCGCTATAGCTGCAACTGCCGTGCAGCTTGTGAATGATATCGATAATTTCCACCTCCAGCGTGCCGTCCAGCAGGGCCTGCACCTGCTTTTTAACCTGCGGCAGGAAGTCGAGCAGCATGTGCAACAGATCGCGCGCCAAATCCTCTTTATTGGCTGCCTGGCGTAGCGCCAATGGCCAATCGAGTGAGAGCTGCGCATCGCCGGCATGCGGTAGCGCCGCTGACTGTGGGTCACCGTCGCTGTGATAACGCGACAGCACGCGTGTCAGCATCGCCTCGTCGATCGGTTTTGCCAGATAGTCATCCATGCCGGATTGCAACAGGTGCTCGCGTTCGCCGCTAACGGCATGGGCGGTGACCGCCACGATCGGCGTGGAATTGTGATGTGGCATTTGGCGGATCAGCTCGGCAGTGCGTATGCCGTCGATGTTCGGCATCTGAATGTCCATCAGGATCATGTCGAGCACGTTATCGCGTGCCAGCGCGATCGCTTCCTCGCCGCTTTCGCATAGCAAGGTCTGTTCCACCTGCTCGTTCAGCAGCGTGCCGATAAGCTTCAGATTGGCCGGATTATCGTCCACTGCCAGCACCGTCAGTGGTAAACGTCGGCGTTCCGGCAATGCGTTCTGCCGAGCCGGGTTTTCCATGCGCAGCAGCGGGTACAGGCGATTGGCGGTAATCGGCTTGGTCAGGCAACCCACGGCGCCAAGCTGCTTAAGCTGTTCGGCATCGATCTGTGACTGGCAGGGCAGTGCCAGGATCACCCGTTTGGCCAGTTGCAACGCTTCTTGCAGTTTTTCCTTATGCTGGCCAATGGTGTCGCGGAACGGGATCGGTATGCCGACCAGCAGAAAATCGTAGTCGTTTTTCGCCAATTGGGCGAAGGTCGGCGAATGGGTAACGATCAGCTGCGTTACGCTGAGCATATTCAGCGTCGCCTGTGCTGCCGTTGGGTTGGCTTCAATGTAGGCCAGCGTTTTCCCCTGCAGCTCAGGTAAGCGTGACGGCAACGTCAGCATGCCTTCGTTCAGATCGAGGGTGATATGGAACCAGAAGGTCGAACCGCGGTTCA
Source organism: Serratia odorifera (assembly GCF_900635445.1). Classification (NCBI taxonomy): domain Bacteria; kingdom Pseudomonadati; phylum Pseudomonadota; class Gammaproteobacteria; order Enterobacterales; family Yersiniaceae; genus Serratia; species Serratia odorifera. The sequence goes on along the minus strand of NZ_LR134117.1, from coordinate 638,661 downwards.
ACTGGCTGTGGAAGCAGATATCGCCGCCCATTTCCTTTACCAGCTTCTGGGTGATCACCAGCCCAAGGCCGGTGCCACCATGACGGCGGGAAATGCTGGCATCAGCCTGGCGGAAGGCCTGGAACAGCTGCGATTGCTGGCGCTCGGAAATACCGATGCCGGTGTCGTGGATCTGTACTTCCAGTTCAACCTGACGTTCAAAGCGGTTGCGCAATTCGACGCGAATATCAATATTGCCGGTTTCGGTAAATTTCACCGCGTTGCCCAACAGGTTGGTGATCACCTGCTGCAAGCGCAGCGAATCGCCGATCACCTGCTCCGGGACGTCGTTATGTACATCCAGCGTCAGCTCCAGCCCTTTTTCATGCGCGCTGGGTGCCAGCAGCACGATGACTTCGTCCAGCGTTTCGCGCAGTGCGAACGGAATGTGCTCCAGCACCAGTTTGCCGGCTTCCAGTTTGGAGAAGTCCAGCACATCGTTAATGATGGTCAGCAGATTATTCGCCGAGCGCTCGATGGTTTGCAGATAGTCGGTTTGCGTGGCGCTCAGATCGGTTTTCAGCGTCTGGCGGGTAAAGCCGATCACCCCCGTTGAGCGGGGTACGCAGCTCGTGCGACATGTTGGCCAGAAACTCGGACTTGATGCGCGCCGCTTCTTGCGCCCGTTTCTTCGCCAGATCCAGCTCGACGTTTTGGATCTCCATCTGCTCCAGCGTTTCGCGCAAATCGGAGGTGGCCTGATCGATGTTCTGCTGCATCTCTTCGTGATAGGCGGTCAACGACATCGCCATTGAGTTGATGCCATTCTTTAGCATATGCAGTTCGCCGAGCATAAAGCCTTCGACCCGACTGTCGAGCTGGCCGCGGCGGATGCGGTCGACGGTATTGACCATGTTGCGGATCGGGCCGGTGACGTCGCGCATCAGGCGGTAGGCAAACAGAATGGCAATGCACATGCACAGCAGCAACAGCAGGGTGGAAACAAACACTTCCTTATACTGCTGCAGGCGTACCGATTGCAGATCCAGCTCAATCGCCACGTAGCCGAGATTATTATTCGGTTGCACGTCGGCACTGGCGGTTTCGTCGGGGTATTGGCTTTCCGACAGGATCGGGGTCCGCAGGATCAGCGAATCACCACGCCGTGTCAGCATCAGTTCTGTGGGCATTGGCACACCCTTCGGTAACTGCAACTGGCCAAAATTATGGTGATAATTGGAGGTGACAAACAGGTTGTTCTGCGCGTCAAACACCGTGATGGAGCGCACAATGTCCGAATGGCGGCGATGCAGCAGGCTGACCAACTGGCGTACCGACTCGCGGCTGCGGAATGTCATGCCGTATTCGCTGGCCACTGCCAGCGGTTCAATGATGCTGGCGCCGGCATCAACCAGTTGTTCTTGCAGCTCATTGTAACGGTGCACCACAAAGAAGGTACTGAGCAGCAGGCCGATCAATAACGTCGGGGCCAGAATCAGTACCATCATGCGTGCGCGCAGACTGTATTTGGTCATGGGAATCCAATGTGGGAGAATTGCGCTCATCCTAGCTTAATGAACCAGCAATCGACAATTTTATGGCGCAATTCTACTCTCCCAAACGCCGCGTGACGACCCGGCAAAGTCCACAAATATTGACCGTTACCGTGGACGATCTCGATCCCTTTGGCCAGGGCGTGGCGCGTCACAACGGCAAGGCGGTATTTGTCGCCGGGGTACTGCCGGGCGAACAGGCGGAAATTCAGCTGACGGAAGATAAGCGTCAGTTCGCCAAAGGCAAGCTGAAACGCCTGCTGACGCGCAGCCCGCAGCGGGTTGAGCCGCAGTGTCCGCATTTTGGCGTGTGCGGCGGTTGCCAGCAGCAGCACGCCGATGCGGCGTTGCAGCAGCAGAGCAAGGTGGCGGCGCTGGGGCGGATGATCGAACGGGAAACCGGCGTCAGAGTGCCGCCGGAACCGGTGATTGCCGGGCCGCAGTATGGTTATCGGCGCCGTGCACGTCTGGGGCTGGCCTGGCAACCCCGGCGACAGTCGTTGACGATGGGGTTCCGCCAGGCGGCATCCAACGATCTGGTGCCCATCAGCCACTGTCCGGTGCTGGCACCAGCGCTGGAGCGGCTGCTGCAACCGCTGCACGCCTGCCTGAGCAGCCTGCAAGCCGCCAATCGCCTGGGCCATGCGGAGCTGGTGCTGGCGGACAACGGCCCGCTTCTGGTGCTGCGCCATCTTGACGCGCTGAAACCGGCCGATCGCCAGGCGCTGCTGGCGTTTGCCGAGCAGCATACGCTAGCAGTTTTTCTGGCGGCCAACAGCGAACGGCTGGAAAAACTGTGCGGTGAAACGCCGTATTATCAGGTTGACGGACTACGCTTAGACTTCAGTCCGCGTGACTTCATTCAGGTCAATGACGCGGTAAACCAGCAAATGGTGGCTCAGGCCCTTGAATGGCTCGAGCTACAACCCAATGATCGTGTATTGGATCTGTTCTGCGGCATGGGCAACTTTACCCTGCCGCTGGCCCGGCGCGCCAAAGCGGTGGTGGGCATCGAAGGTGTTGCCACGCTGGTAGCGAATGGGCAATATAATGCACATAAGAATTTGCTGAATAATGCGTCTTTCTTCCATGAGAATCTGGAAGATGACGTTGAGCGGCAGCCTTGGGCAGCACAGGGATTTGATAAAGTGATGCTGGATCCTGCCCGCGCGGGTGCGGCTGGTGTGATGTCACATATTGTAAAACTGGCGCCAGAGCGAGTGGTTTACGTTTCCTGTAATCCCAGCACGCTGGCACGCGACAGCAAGGTATTGCTGGCCGCCGGTTATCGTCTTGCGCGTGTGCGAATGTTGGATATGTTCCCGCACACGGGGCATCTTGAATCAATGGCGCTGTTTATAAACGACACGGCGTCAGGGGCCGCTGCAAAGTAGGGAGAAGGTATGGTTGCGGTAAGAAGTGCACATCTGAACACGGCGGGCGAATTCGCGCTCGATGCGTGGATCGAAAGCCTTGGGCTACCTAACCCGCAGTCATGTGAGCGTTTAGCCGCAACCTGGCGCTACTGTGAGCAGCAAACTCAGCATCATCCCGATGCGCCGATCCTGTTATGGCGCGGTCTGGAAATGGTGGAAATCCTGTCGACGCTCAGCATGGACAACGACAGCATGCGCGCCGCGCTGCTGTTCCCGCTGGTTGATGCCAACGTGGTGGCGGAAGATACCCTGAGCGAGACCTTCGGCAAGGGCATCGTCGCCCTGGTGCACGGCGTGCGCGACATGGACGCCATTCGTCAATTGAAGGCGACGCACAACGATTCGATGGGCTCTGAGCAGGTCGATAACGTGCGCCGCATGCTGCTGGCGATGGTGGAAGATTTCCGCTGCGTGGTGATCAAGCTGGCGGAGCGTATCGCCCATTTGCGAGAGGTCAAGGACGCGCCGGAAGACGAACGTGTACTGGCGGCCAAAGAGTGTTCCAACATTTATGCGCCGCTGGCTAACCGGCTGGGTATCGGCCAGCTGAAATGGGAGCTGGAGGATTTCTGCTTCCGTTATCTGCACCCGGAAGAATACAAGCGCATTGCCAAGCTGTTGCATGAACGACGCATCGATCGCGAGCAGTTTATCGACGACTTCGTCTCCTCGTTGCGCAAGGCGATGGTCGACGAAGGCATCAAGGTCGATATTTATGGCCGGCCAAAACACATCTACAGCATCTGGCGCAAAATGCAGAAGAAGGCGCTGGCGTTCGATGAGCTGTTCGACGTGCGCGCGGTGCGTATCGTGGCCGAACGTCTGCAAGACTGCTACGCGGCGCTGGGCATCGTGCATACCCATTTCCGCCACCTGCCTGACGAGTTCGACGACTATGTCGCCAACCCGAAACCGAACGGCTATCAGTCAATCCATACCGTGGTGCTCGGGCCGCGCGGCAAAACGGTTGAAATCCAGATCCGTACCCGGCAGATGCATGAAGACGCCGAGCTGGGCGTGGCGGCACACTGGAAATACAAAGAGGGCGCCATCGCCACGGTGCGCTCCGGCTATGAAGAACGTATTGCCTGGCTACGCAAGCTGATTGCCTGGCAGGAAGAAATGGCCGACTCCGGCGAAATGCTCGACGAAGTACGCAGCCAGGTGTTCGACGACCGGGTGTACGTATTTACGCCGAAGGGCGACGTGGTGGATCTGCCGGCCGGCTCTACGCCGCTGGATTTCGCCTACCACATTCACAGCGATGTCGGTCACCGCTGTATTGGCGCCAAGATTGGCGGGCGCATCGTGCCGTTTACCTATCAGTTGCAGATGGGCGATCAGATCGAAATCATCACCCAGAAGCAGCCGAACCCCAGCCGTGACTGGCTGAACCCGAACCTGGGCTACGTGACCACCAGCCGCGGCCGTTCTAAGATACACAACTGGTTCCGCAAGCAGGATCGTGACAAGAATATACTGGCCGGACGGCAAATGCTCGACAATGAGTTGGAGCATCTTGGCATCAGCCTGAAGGACGCGGAAAGCTGCTGATCCCGCGTTACAACATGAACTCGCTGGATGAAGTGCTGGCGGCGATCGGCGGCGGCGATATTCGCCTCAATCAGATGGTCAACTTCCTGCAAGGCAAGTTCAACAAACCGAGCGCCGAGGAGCAGGATCGCGAAGCCCTGCGTCAACTGGTGCAGCACAAGGCGCCGCCGACTACGCGTCGCAAGGACGACGGTCGGGTGGTGGTGGAGGGCGTTGGCAACCTGATGCATCACATCGCGCGTTGCTGCCAACCGATCCCAGGCGATGACATCATTGGCTTTATCACCCAGGGGCGTGGGATCTCGATCCACCGCGCCGATTGCGATCAACTGGCCGAACTGCAATCCCATGCTCCGGAGCGTATCGTCGACGCGGTGTGGGGCGAAAGCTATTCCAGCGGCTATTCGCTGGTGGTGCGCGTAACGGCCAACGATCGCAGTGGTCTGCTACGCGATATCACCACCATCCTGGCCAATGAAAAGGTCAACGTGCTGGGCGTGGCCAGCAGGAGCGATACCAAAAAGCAGGTGGCAACCATCGATATGGATATCGAAATCTACAACCAGCAGGTGCTGGGGCGGGTGTTGGCCAAGCTGAACCAGTTGCCGGACGTGATCGATGCCAAGCGGCTGCACGGCAGCTGAATCCCCGGCGTGTTTCGTGCCGTCTGGTTGCCGGGGGGAGATCCCTCCGGCATCACCCCCTATGGGCCGTAACCAGCCCTTTCTTTTGCCAGAGATGTTTACATGACTCAACCTATTGCCTTGCAGCGTCTGCTTACCATCATGAAAACGCTGCGCGACCCCGACAGCGGTTGCCCGTGGGATCGCCAACAGACCTTTGCCAGCATTGCGCCCTACACGCTGGAAGAAACCTACGAAGTGCTGGACGCCATCGCGCGTCGCGACTATGCCGATCTGCGCGACGAGCTGGGGGATCTGCTGTTCCAGGTAGTGTTCTATGCCCAGATGGGGCAAGAGCAGGGGCTGTTCGATTTCAACGACCTGTGTAATGCCATCAGCGATAAGCTGGAGCGGCGTCACCCGCACATCTTTGGTGATGCCGTGGCGCGCGATGTCGGTGCGGTGGCTGCCGCTGGGAACAGCTGAAGGCCGGGGAGCGCGCGGAGAAGGCGTTGCATTCGGTGCTGGACGACATTCCCACGGCGCTGCCGGCGCTGATGAAGGCGCACAAAATTCAAAAGCGCTGTGCCTCGGTGGGGTTTGACTGGCATACCCTTGGTCCGGTGCTCGACAAAGTGTACGAAGAAATCGACGAAGTGATGCACGAAGCGCAGCAGGCGGTGGTCGACCCACAGAAGTTGGAAGAGGAAATCGGCGACCTGCTGTTCGCCACGGTGAATCTGTCACGCCATCTGGGCCATAAGGCGGAAACCGCGCTCCAGGCCGCCAATCGCAAGTTCGAGCGACGCTTCCGTCAGGTGGAAAGCCTGATCGCGCAGCAGGGCCTGACGACGGAGGAGGCCACGCTGGAACAGATGGAGCAGGCCTGGCAACAGGTGAAGAAAGCCGAAAACTAAACGGCTTTTTTGTTGTCTCATCAGCGGTAGGGTAATCCTGCCGCTTGTTTGATCGGTGACAAGGTTCGTCCAAGCTGAAACGGTTAAGCTGAAAATGGTTTCGCCGGCCGTGCATCGGGGCGAGGGGAAAAGGCCAACAAACTGAAATGTAAGACGTTTTAGCGCGGCAGAATGGCATTAAACAAAAACTTTTCCCACTAACTCATTGTTTTGAAAAGAGTGAGTCGACGGCGCTGACAGGCTAAAACCTCGAGGAACATACGGTGACGACAGAGATGATGGCGAGTAAAACGATCGTTTGTAGGTCAAGAGAGGTTCGGGTATACTACTTTCCCGTCTTGGTTCTTCCATCGTCTTTAAACCTAAACTCTCAGGTTCAGCATGACAACTAATTATATTTTTGTGACCGGCGGGGTCGTATCCTCTCTGGGTAAAGGCATTGCCGCAGCCTCTCTGGCGGCTATTCTTGAAGCCCGTGGCCTCAACGTTACCATCATGAAACTGGACCCGTACATCAACGTGGATCCGGGCACCATGAGCCCGATCCAGCATGGGGAAGTTTTCGTCACCGAAGACGGCGCTGAAACCGATCTGGACTTGGGTCACTACGAGCGCTTCATCCGCACCAAAATGACGCGCCGCAACAACTTCACCACTGGCCGTATCTATTCCGACGTACTGCGTAAAGAGCGCCGTGGCGATTACCTGGGCGCGACCGTACAGGTTATCCCGCACATCACCAACGCTATCAAGGAACGCATCATCGGAAGGTGGCGAAGGCCACGATGTGGTGCTGGTGGAAATCGGCGGTACCGTCGGCGACATCGAATCGCTGCCGTTCCTCGAAGCCATCCGCCAGATGGCGGTTGAAGTGGGCCGCGAGCATACGCTGTACATGCACCTGACGCTGGTGCCGTACATGGCCGCTGCCGGTGAAGTAAAAACCAAGCCTACCCAGCATTCCGTAAAAGAGCTGCTTTCCATCGGTATCCAGCCGGATGTGCTGATTTGCCGTTCCGATCGCGTGGTTCCTGCTAACGAACGCGCCAAAATCGCACTTTTCTGCAACGTGCCGGAAAAAGCGGTTATCTCGCTGAAAGACGTTGATTCTATTTATAAAATTCCAGGCCTATTGAAATCTCAGGGCTTGATGATTATATTTGTAAACGATTCAGCCTGAACGTGCCGGAAGCCAATCTGGCCGAATGGGAACAGGTGATTTACGAAGAAGCGAACCCAGGCGGCGAAGTGACCATCGGCATGGTCGGCAAGTACGTCGAACTGCCGGATGCCTACAAGTCCGGTGATCGAGGCGTTGAAGCACGGTGGCCTGAAGAACCGTCTGACGGTCAACATCAAGCTGATCGATTCGCAGGACGTTGAAACCCGCGGTGTCGACGTGCTGAAAGGTCTGGATGCGATCCTGATCCCTGGCGGCTTCGGTTACCGTGGCGTTGAAGGTAAGGTGATGACCGCGCGGTACGCGCGTGAAAACAATATTCCGTATCTGGGCATCTGCCTGGGTATGCAGGTTGCGCTGATGGAGTTCGCCCCGTAACGTAGCGGGTATGGAACACGCCAACTCGACCGAATTTGTGCCAGACTGTAAATATCCTGTGGTGGCGTTGATCACCGAATGGCGGCGACGAAGACGGCAACGTTGAAGTGCGTACCGAAGAAAGCGATTTGGGCGGCACGATGCGCGTCGGTGGTCAGCAATGTCACCTGACCGACAACAGCCTGGTGCGCCAGATGTACGGCGAAGCCACCATCGTTGAGCGTCACCGTCACCGTTATGAAGTCAACAACATGCTGTTGAAGCAGATCGAAGCTGCCGGGTTGCGTGTGGCAGGCCGTTCCGCAGACAACAAGCTGGTAGAAATTATCGAGCTGCCGAACCACCCATGGTTTGTTGCTTGTCAGTTCCACCCTGAGTTTACTTCGACGCCGCGTGATGGGCATCCGTTATTCGCTGGCTTTGTCAAGGCGGCGGGTGAGCACCAGAAGCGTCAAGTGAAATAAGAGTTTTGGTAGGCAACGCGCGGCATAAACCGCGCGTTGTTTGTCTGGGATTTGTTACCCAACGGATTTCGAGCTGCATTCAGTCGGCAAGGATGTGCATCCTCGACAGCCTGGACCACCAGGTGACTGGGGGCGAGCAGCCGCAGCCAAACAACGATGCGGCTTGAAAAACCAAGGGTATATTCAACTTGTGACTGAGGAAAACCTATATGTCCAAAATCGTTAAAGTCATCGGCCGTGAAATCATCGATTCACGCGGCCAACCCAACCGTTGAAGCCGAAGTGCATCTGGAAGGCGGTTTCGTTGGTCTGGCTGCTGCGCCGTCAGGTGCTTCTACCGGTTCCCGTGAAGCACTGGAACTGCGCGACGGTGACAAGTCTCGTTTCCTGGGTAAAGGCGTACTGAAAGCCGTTGCAGCAGTAAATGGGCCAATCGCTCAGGCCGTGCTGGGCAAAGATGCCAAAGACCAGGCGAACATCGACAAGATCATGATCGAGCTGGACGGCACCGAGAACAAATCCCAGTTCGGCGCCAACGCCATTCTGGCGGTTTCCCTGGCTGCGGCAAGGCGGCTGCGGCCTCTAAAGGCATGCCGCTGTACGAGCACATCGCTGAACTGAACGGCACCCCAGGCAAATTCTCCATGCCTCTGCCGATGATGAACATCATCAACGGCGGCGAGCACGCCGACAACAACGTCGACATTCAGGAGTTCATGATTCAGCCGGTTGGCGCCAAGACGCTGAAAGACGCGGTACGTATCGGTTCCGAAGTGTTCCACCACTGGCGAAAGTGCTGAAGGCCAAAGGCCTGAACACCGCGTTGGCGACGAAGGCGGCTACGCGCCCTAACCTGGGTTCCAACGCGAAGCGCTGGCAGTTATCGCCGAAGCGGTGAAAGCGGCCGGTTACGAGCTGGGCAAAGACGTGACCCTGGCGATGGACTGTGCAGCATCCGAATTCTACAAAGATGGCAAATATGTGCTGGCTGGCGAAGGCAACAAAGCCTTCACTTCTGAAGAGTTCACCCACTTCCTGGAAGAGCTGACCAAGCAGTACCCGATCGTGTCTATCGAAGACGGTCTGGACGAATCTGACTGGGACGGTTTTGCTTACCAGACCAAAGTGCTGGGCGACAAAATCCAGCTGGTTGGCGACGATCTGTTCGTTACCAACACCAAAATCCTGAAAGAAGGCATCGAGAAAGGCATCGCCAACTCCATCCTGATCAAATTCAACCAGATCGGTTCTCTGACCGAAACCCCTGGCTGCAATCAGATGGCTAAAGATGCTGGCTACCACCGCGGTGATCTCTCACCGTTCAGGTGAAACCGAAGACGCGACCATCGCCGATCTGGCGGTAGGCACTGCGGCTGGCCAAATCAAGACCGGTTCCATGAGCCGTTCTGACCGCGTCGCCAAATACAACCAGCTGATTCGTATCGAAGAAGCGCTGGGCGACCGCGCGCCATTCAATGGCCTCAAAGAAGTTAAAGGTCAGTAATCACGCTTTTCCTGGTGATTAATTTAAAACCCGCTACGGCGGGTTTTTTTATGCCTGTCGATCGTATAGGCAATAATAACGGTGAGTGCGGTTATAAATAGTTTGATAGTAGTTTCCTGTATTATTAATTCATTTAAACAATGTTCTTATCCCTTTGGTTTTATTTAACTAATAAAAATAAATATTTATTTATTCCATTTGGTTTGGCGTTATATTTATCTGTTACTAGACTCAATTCTGGCAAATAAACTTCATACTGTGGCCAAGGTGATAAAAATTGGCAGAGTGGGGAACCATGCGCAAAAGAATTGTGATCGTCGGTGGCGGTACGGGGGGCACCATACTGGCTAACCTTCTTGCCGCCAAGCTGCATCGTGAAATTATTAATAATAAAGTCGAGTTATTAATGATATCGCAAACGGCGCTGCATTATTACAAGCCAGCATTTATGTATGTGGCGTTTAATGCATTTTTTAAACAGGAATTAATGCGCTCGCAGCAAAGTCTGTTGCGGCCAGAAATTAAATTTGTCGTCGATAAGGCGGAACGTTTTGATTTCCAGCAGCGCCAGGTTGTAACGCATAGCGGAAATAAATACGGCTACGATTTTTTGGTATTCGCTACCGGCTGCGTTCCCTGGCCGGATAAAATAACCGGCCCTGGCGCAGGCCGGCGATCATTTCTATCAATATACGGCAGCACGGCAACTGGCGCACAAGCTGGCGACCATTGAAAAAGGCCGCATCTTTATTACCGTTTCCTTCCCACAGACTCCCAACGTCCCACATCAGTGCGGCATCGCACCGATTGAAACCACGCTGATGCTGGATGATTATCTGCGGCGGCGCGGGGTGCGCAAGGCGGTCGAGATTGTTTACACCTATCCGACGATTTCACAGCTGTTGCGCAACTGCCTGTTTTTACAACGCCCCACCGGTGAAGCGTTGCCAGCGATATTTGAAGCGCGCGGCATCAGGCACCCAGCGGGGATTCACTCTCGATCGGGTGGATACCGAACGGCGCGTGGCCTATTCCGCCGAGGGGGAAGAGCAACCGTTCGATATTCTGATGGCAACGCCACCGATCCGAGCGGTGGAGGCGGTACGCAATACCGGTTTGAGCGACATTGATAACGGTGAGGGCTGGCTGCCGACCGATCCGCAAACGTTGCAGGTTTATGGCCAGCCAAGGAGTGTATGTGATTGGCGATACGGTGGATCTGCCGATCAGCAAGGCTGGAGGGTCTTGCCATAATCAGGCGCCGGTGATTGCCGACAATATCGTAGCGGAAATGCGGCTTGGACAACCGATCTGTCATTACGACGGCAAGGTGCAGGCGGTGGCGCAAATGGGGCTGCAGGCGGGTATGCCGCTGGTTTATGACTACCGTCACGACGTGGTGCCGACTCCGGCCACCAAGCTGGGCGGCATGCTACGCAACGGATTTTAACCGCGGTCTGTATTGGGCCACGGTACGCGGGTTGATTTAAGGAGGCGCCATGGAAGCAACGCAGAACGAGTCGCTGACGGCGCTGATGGATAAATTATCTCCGCTGTTGGCGAGCGGCAGGTTGGACAACGTTGTCGACCTGCTGTCGCTGCTGTCGGATCTGACCGATATCGCCGACAACGCGCTGGTGGGAGAAACTGGCAGGGCTGTTTGAGGATCTCACCGCATTGGGTTGGGAAGGCGGCATGGCACTAAAAATGGCGCACAGCGAACTGCAACGCGATGCGCCGACCGCCAGTTTGCGTGCGTTATATGGGGTGCTGCGCCAGCCGGATACCCTGCTGGGGTTGATGCTGGTATTGCGCACGTTGCAAATCATCGGGCAGCGTATGCGTAGCAGCCGCTTACCGGCGGAATCCCCCGAAGAGTAATTCTTCCACTGTTCATCGTACAGGACGCGTCTATGTCTACTCATCCAGTCAAACAGGCTTTTGCCACTCGTGCGATTCATTACGGTTATGATCCGCAGCAGTATCACGGCGCGCTTTGCCCACCGGTATTTATGAGTTCGACCTTTACCTTTCCCTCGGCGGAGTATGGCGGTGCCTGCTTTGCCGGCACTGAGCACGGCTATTTTTATTCACGCATTGCCAACCCGACCCTGCACCTGCTGGAGCAGCGTATTGCCAATCTGGGAGGGCGGCGAGGCGGCGGTGGCCTTTTCCTCCGGCATGGGGGCGGTGACCGCCTGTTGCTGGACGCTGCTGGCGCCGGGCGATGAACTGATCGTTGATGAAACCATTTATGGTTGCACGTTCAGTTATTTTCATCATGGTCTGGCACGTTTTGGCGTCAAGGTGACGCACGTTGACATGACGCAGCCAGAGAAGCTGGCGTCGGCCATTGGCCCGCGTACCCGTCTGGTGTACTGCGAAACGCCCGCCAATCCGAACATGCGTCTGGTGGGATATTCAGGCGGTGGCGGAGATTACGCATCGCCAGCGCGCGCTGCTGCTGGTCGACAACACCTATTGCACGCCGTATCTGCAACAGCCGCTGGCGCTGGGGGGCGGATATCGTGGTGCATTCTGCCACCAAATACCTTGGTGGACATGGCGATCTGCTGGCCGGCTTGGTGATTACCACCTCGGAACTGGCGCAACAGATCCGCCTTATCGGCCTCAAGGACATGAACGGTGCGGTGCTGTCGGCGCAAGATGCGGCGCTGTTGCTACGTGGCTTGGAAGACGCTGCCGCTGCGTATGCAACGACACTGCGATACCGCTCAGCGGCTGGCGGAAATGCTTGCCCGCCATCCGGCGGTGGCGCAGGTGTATTATCCGGGCCTGGACACCTTTCCGCAGTACGCGCTGGCACAGCGGCAGATGGCGCGTCCCGGCGGCATGATCGCCTGTGAACTGAAAGGTGGAATGGCGGCAGGCATCGCTTTCCTCAACGCGTTGCAATTGATCTTGCGGGCGGTCAGCCTGGGGGGATTGCGAAACGCTGGCGCAGCACCCGGCGAGCATGACTCACTCGGCCTACAGCGAGCAAGAGCGCCAACGTCACCACATCAGTGACGGATTGATCCGTCTGTCTGCCGGTCTGGAAGACGTGGGAGGATCTGCGCGCCGATATCGAACAGGCGCTGGCAAAGGTGAAGTGATTCCAGGGAGACGCGGCCCTTTGATCGACGAAAGGGCCGCAGCGGTTTAAGCGAGATACGGGGTGATGTCGGCCAGGACACCGTCATCGGCAATCAGGGCGGCGCTGGCGGCAATATCCGGCGCCAAGCCAGCGATCCTGGTGATACGGCGCAACGCTCTGCCGCAGCCGTTGCCAGGCACGCCCGGTGCCGACGCCGAAGCGGGCAGGCGTCAGGAACTCAAACGCCTGGGCGGCCAGCAGGTATTCAATCGCCAGAATCTGTCGGCAGTTGGCCACCGCCCTTATGCAAGCGCAGCGCCGCACCGGTGCCGAGGCTGAGGTGATCTTCCTGCAATGCCGAGGTGACGTAGTTGTCCACCACGCACGGCTGCGCCAACTGGCGGTTTTCCGCACACAGCGCGGCGGCGACGTATTGAGCGATCATCATGCCGGAGTTGACCCCCGGCTCGCTGACCAGAAACGCCGGCAGGCCGCTGACCAGTGGGTTGATCAGGCGATCGATGCGGCGTTCGGCGATCCCCCCCAGTTCTGCCAGGGCAATCGCCAGCAGATCGGCGGCCATTGCTACCGATTCGCCGTGAGGATTGGCCTGCGATACCACACGGTAGCGTTGCGGTGTGCCCAGTAGCAGTGGGTTATCGCTGGCACCGTTCAGCTCGTTTTCAATCTGCCGTGCGGCATGCGCCCACTGATCGCGGCAGGCGCCGTGCACCTGTGGTATGGAACGAATGCTTAATGCATCCTGGGTGCGGATGCCTTCTGCGGCGGCAATCACTTCGCTGCCGCTCAGCAAGGCGCGCAAATTATGCCCCACCTGTTGCATGCCGGGGATGCGGCTTCAAGGCCAGGATCTCCTGGTCGAAGGCCGCCTGCTGACCGCGTAACGCTTCAAAACTCATCGCACCCAGTACATCGCCCCCAACGCAGCAGACTCCAGGCATCGGCCAGTGCCAGGCAGGCCAGACCGGTCATGCACGGCGTACCGTTCACCAGGCACAGACCGTCCTTGGCGCCGAGCGGTGGCAGCACAATCTGTTCCTCGGCCAGTGCCTGGCTGGCGGCGACAATCTGTCCGCGATAGCTGACCTGACCGAGGCCAAGCAGCGCCACGCCAACGTGCGCCATATGCGTCAGATAGCCGACCGAACCCTGCGCAGGTACCTGTGGCGTAATGCCACGGTTGAGCAACGCCAGCAGCGCTTCCACCAGCGGACGCTGGATGCCGGATTTGCCGTGGCTGTAATTGATCACGGCGCAGCAGACGATCGCCCGCGTCTGGCTATCGCTGAGCGGCGCACCGACACCGCAGGCATGGCTCAGCAGGGTATTGCGTGACAGTTGCGCCAACTGTTCACTGTGCAGCGCCTGATTGCACAGCGCGCCGAGTCCGGTATTAATGCCGTAAGCGCGCTGTTCGCCGTCGACAATCTGCCTGACGATGCCGTGCGCATTGTCGATACGCGCCCAGGCGGCAGGGGACAGGCTGAGCGGCGCACCGTCGCGCGCTACTGCCACCACGTCCTGCCAGCGCAGCGGCTGGCGATCAATCTCCACGCCGGAAACGGAATGCATCATGGTTCTCCTCAGGCGCTGGCCATCATCATTGGACGCGGTTTTTGCATGTTTTCATCCAGCGCCAATCGGCGCTGTACAAAACGGTTGACGTATTCATCTGCCGGATTATTCAGGATCTCCTGCGGGGTGCCGACCTGGATCAGCTTGCCGTCCTTCAAGATGGCGATACGGTTACCGATGCGTACCGCTTCATCCAGATCGTGAGTGATGAATACCAGCGTCTTATGCAGCTCTTTTTGCAGTGCCAGCAGTTGATCCTGCATCTCGGCGCGGATCAGCGGATCGAGGGCGCTGAACGCTTCATCCAGCAGAATGATATCGGTGTCGGTGGCCAGGGCGCGCGCCAGTCCGACGCGTTGGCGCATACCGCCGGAAAGTTGATGCGGATAGGATTTCTCATAGCCTTTCAGGCCAACGGTGTCGATCCAGTGTTGCGCTCGCGCCTGAAAAACTTCTCTGGTTTCACCGCGCACCTTCAGGCCGTAGCCGACGTTCTCCAGCACCGTCTTATGCGGCAGCAGGCCGAAGCTCTGGAACACCATACTGATTTTGTGCCGGCGAAAATGTTCGAGCTGTTTTTCGTCGTAGCGCAGAATGTCTTCGCCGTCGACCAGGATCTCGCCGCTGGTCGGCTCGATCAGGCGGTTGAAGTGGCGCACCAGGGTGGATTTTCCCGATCCGGACAACCCCATAATGACAAAAATCTCACCGGCAGCGATGCTCATCGACAGATCGTGTACGCCGATCACGCAGCCGGTTGCTGACTGCACCTCTGGCTTGGTTTTCCCTTGCTGGCTCAGCGCCAGCGCCTCGGTGGTGCGTTGGCCGAAGATCTTGTAAACGTTTTTGATTTCGATTTTATTCATCAGGATTCCCTCGCAACAACCGCAGAGCGGCCATAGGCCTGAGTGATGCGGTCAATGACCACGGCGAGAATGACAATGGCCAGGCCGGCTTCCAGCCCCAGCCCGACGTTCAGCGTCTGGATGCCCACCAGTACGTCCTCGCCCAGCCCGCGTGCGCCGATCATCGACGCCACCACCACCATTGACAGCGACATCATGGTGGTTTGGTTGATACCGGCCATAATGCTCGGCAGTGCCAGCGGCAGCTGGACGCCGAACAGTTTTTGCCACCGGTTGGCACCAAATGCGGTGACCGACTCCATCACTTCCTTATCGACCTGGCGAATACCCAGATCGGTCAGGCGGATCAGCGGCGGCGTGGCGTAAATCACCGTCGCCAGGATCGCTGGCACCTTGCCCAGGCCGAACAGCATCAGCACCGGGATCAGATAGACAAAGCTTGGCATGGTCTGCATTACGTCCATCAGCGGCATCATCACCGCCCGCACGCGATCGCTGCGCGCGGCCAAAATACCCTGTGGGATGCCGATGATCACCGCCAGCAGCGTAGCAACCAGCACCAGCGCCAGCGTTTGCATCAGTTTGTCCCACATGCCGGCGGCGCCAACCAGCAGCAGCAGCCCGACCATCACCGCTGTCGGCAGCCAGCGGCGGGTCGCATGCCAGGCCAGCAAGCCGACGACCGCCAGCATTAGCCACCACGGCGTAGCACGCAGCAGGCCTTCCAGTTGAATCACCGCCCACAGCAGGCTGTCGGAAATGTTGCGAAACATATCGCCGTAGTTGTTGACCAGGATATCGACCCAGCCATTAATCCAATCGGCAATCGAGAAGGTAAAGCGTTCTGGAAACATAGATATAGCCCCTGTCTGGACCGGGGTTCAGCCGGCCCCGGTAGTTATCTAACGTCAGTCGCCTTACAGGGACGCCTGGATTTTCTTCGCTGCGTCTTCGCTCACCCAGCTTTGCCAGATTTCCGGGTGCTGCTTGAAGAACTCCAGCGCCAGCTTGTCTGAACGGATGCGCTCTTTGCTCATCCGTGCCAGATTCTGGTTCAGCAGATCGAGCGGCAGATTGATCTTGCCCAGCACCGCCACCAGTTCTGGCGCCTGCTGATTGAAGACGCTGGAAAGACCGACTTTGATCTGAATGTTTTTATCCACGCCGGGTTCTTCCAGTTTGACCAAATCGAGCTGACCCATCAGCGGCGTAGGCGACCAGTAGTAGAACAGGATCGGTTCGCCGCGGCGGTAGCTGGAGAGAATGGCGGTATCCAGCGCCGGTCCGGTGCCGGGGCGGAAATTGGTCAGCTTGTCGTCCAGTTTGAATTTTTTCAGGATGGCGGTGTTGTCCAGCTCGCAGGTCCAGCCCGCCGGACAGTTATAGAAGCGGCCTTTGTTCGGCTCTTCCTGATCCTTGAATACCTGCGCGTACTTCGCCAGATCCGGAATGCTTTTCAGATCGGGCGCCGACGGCTTGATGTTACGTTTGGCGTCGCCTTCGACCACATAGCGTGGCACATACCAGCCTTCCACCGCACCAACGATTGGCGCGCCGACGCTGACCGCCTTGCCGGCTTTTTCGGCCTTGTTCCACACTTCACTGCGGCCAATCCACTCTTCGGCAAACACCTGGATATCGTTGGTGCCGACCGCCTGCTCCATGGTGATAGAGTTACCCGGCAGCGCATCGGTTTTGCAGTCATAACCCTTTTTGCAGCACGTATTGCATGATGTCGGTCAGCAACATGCCGCTTTCCCAGTTCAGTCCGGCAAACTTGACCGGTTTGCCGGACTCGCACCAGCCGGCCGCCTTGGCAGAACTGCTGGCAAACGTTAATCCGAGTGCAATAAGCGGTACCCATAGTGTTTTAAAAATAACTGACGTTGTGGTTTGCATGATTATCTTTCCCCATTATGTGTTTGGGAGAATGTAAGGGCCCGGGAACGGCGGGCCCCGTCACTACAGACCCTGGGGTGAGGTGGCGACAGGTGATCCCCCGCCTTTTTTGCGCACCCACATCCAGTAAGCCAGGGTGAGCAATGCCACCCAGACCAGTCCGACATACAGTGCGATCCGGCTTTCCTCGAAGTAACCGAGCAGGCCAATCACAAAGAACATAAACGCCGTCGCCAGCAAGGGGGCCAGCGGCCACCACGGTACCGGGAAGCTCAGGCTGGCAATCTCCGCCTTGCTCAGCGTGCGGCGCATGGCGATCTGCGACAGCAGGATCATCAGCCACACCCAGACGGTGGCGAAGGTAGCGATAGAGGCGATGATCATAAATACCTGTTTCGGTATCAGGTAGTTGAGCACCACCCCCAGCAGCAGCGCCAGCGACATCACCAGCACCGTCATCCACGGCACGCCGTTGCCGGTCAGCCGGGTAAAGCTCTTCGGCGCCTGACCTTCCTGCGCCATGCCGTACATCATGCGGCCGGCGCCGAAAATATCGCTGTTGATGGCGGAAATGGCGGCGGTGATCACCACCAGGTTAAGCAGGTGAGCGGCAGAGCTGATGCCCAGACTGCTGAAGATCTCGACAAACGGGCTGCCGTTCTGGCCGATGCTGTTCCACGGGTATATCGCCATCAGTACCAGCAGCGTCAGCACGTAAAACAGCAGGATGCGCAACGGTACCGCATTGATCGCCCGCGGTAGCATTTTGGCCGGATCCTTTGCTTCACTGGCGGTGATGCCAATGATTTCGATACCGCCAAAGGCGAACATCACCACCGCCAGCGAGGCCACCACGCCGCCGATGCCGTTCGGCATAAAACCGCCGTGTTGCCACAGGTTGTCAAAGCCGGTGGCGGCCTGGGTCTGGCCGAAGCCAAACAGCATGACCGCCGCGCCGCCGACGATCATCGCCACGATCGCGGCGACCTTGATCAGCGACAGCCAGAATTCCATTTCGCCAAACACCTTGACGTTGCACAGGTTGAGCGCGCCAATGAAGAAGATAATGCTCAATACCCACACCCACTGGGCGACATCCGGGAACCACAGCCCCATGTAAATGCCGAAGGCGGTGACGTCCGCCAGTGCGACGATCACCATTTCGAAGGTATAGGTCCAGCCGGTCAGAAAACCGGCCAGCGGGCCGAGGTAGTGACTGGCATAGTGGCCGAACGAACCGGAAACCGGCTGGTGTACCGCCATTTCTCCCAGTGCACGCATCACCATGAACACCGCCGCGCCGCCGACCAGGTAG